>JAVVRO010000087.1:0-7664 GCA_036654695.1 Angelakisella sp.
TGGGAATACCGCAAGGCGCACAAGGTGGTTTAACCCCGCAACAAAAGGACTCCCCCAATCCGGCTGCTTTCGCTGGTGGCAGGGAGTCCTTGCGTTTTTGCAATAAAAAAATGAGTCAATAATAGCTTGCTCCTGCGCTAACTAGGCGCATGTCAGCTACATTGACTCACCGGATGTGGTTGCCCGAGAAGGATTCGAACCCTCACAAACAGAGTCAGAGTCTGCTGTGTTACCGTTACACTATCGGGCATTATTGGGCTGCCGGAGAACTATACGCAAGAACATTCTATAGCCTGTTACGGCTGGACAGCTTTTACATTATACATGATACAGCGCACAGTGTCAAGGCGGAATTTTCGTTTCCGCCTAAATAATTTTATCCGGCAGCATAAGCGGCATACCCCCGCTAAAAATCACGCAGCAGACGCACCACGCGCCCCAGAATAATAACATGGTCGGTGTAGATGGGTTCCATGGTGTCATTTTCCGGTTGCAGGCGGTAGCGGTTTTGTTCCTTGTAGAACCGTTTGACCGTCGCTTCGTCATCAATGAGCGCCACCACAATCTCGCCGTTGCGGGCAACCGGGGTGCGTACCATAATAATGGTGTCGCCGCTAAAAATGCCGGCGTTAATCATGCTGTCCCCCCGCACACGCAGCGCAAACAGCTCGTCATTCCCGTAGCCCGGTACCTGTTGGTGCAGGTAACACTCCACTGACTCTACCGCCAGAATAGGCTGCCCTGCGGCAACCACGCCCACCAGGGGAATGCCAGTGGGGCGGTCCTCCGACAGACGGATGGCACGGTTCAGGCCGTTGCCCTTTTGTATCGCGCCCGCTTGCTGCAGCTCGCCCAAGTATTTGTGGGCGGTGGAGGTGGACTTGATGCCAAGGTCGCGGCAAATTTCCCGTACCGAGGGTGGAAAGCCATCCTCCTCAATACACTTTTCCAGATAGCGCAATACCTGCTCCGCTTTTTCGCTCAGTATCATTAGTATAGCCTCCTACTTGTTGGTCTGGATTCAGTATAGCACAGCTCCCCAAAAAAGTAAACAAATGTTTTTCATAAATTTGCGCAGAATTATTAGTGGTTTATTCACAGCGATTTAACAACTGTTTTTTTGTTTTCGGGTATACTGTAGTTGTACTCAAGTGAACCCTCACTTAGTACGCTACTACCCTCCTCAAAAAACACACACCTCAAACCAAAAGAGCGCCCAGGTCGGGGCGCTCTTTTGGTTTTCCGCTTGCTGCGGCGGCTTTGTTTTAGTTTAAGATATCCTTGAGCTTGTTAAAAAAGCTCTGGCGTTTGTTGTAGTTTTTAGCGGTCAAGCTGTCCTCAAATTCCCTCAGCTTTTCCTTCTGTGCCTTGCTAAGACCCTTGGGCACCTCAATGGCTACCCGGACATACTGGTCACCGCGACCCTTACCGTTTACCGCTGTCACGCCTTTTTCCCGCAGCCGGAACACCGTTGCGTTTTGGGTGCCCTCCGGCACATCGTACTTGACCTGACCATCCACGGTAGGCACCGTAATCTCGTCCCCAAGCACCGCCTGACTGTAGGTAATGGGAATTTCGCACCATATGTCAAAGCCCTGCCGCTCAAAGATAGAGTCAGGGCGCACCGTTACCGAAATGTGCAGGTCGCCCGCAGGGCCACCATTTGCGCCGTTGTCACCCTGCCCGCGCACCACAAAGGTCTGGCCGTCGTCAATGCCCGCAGGAATGGAAATTTCCAACGTTTTGCTGACCCGAACCCGTCCCTTGCCACCGCACTTTTTGCAGGGGTCGTTGACAATTTTGCCTTTGCCGCCGCAGCGAGAGCAGCTGCCGGTGGTCTGTACATTGCCAAGCCCCGGAATTTGACGTACCGTGCGTACCTGACCGGAGCCATGGCAATTCGGGCAGGTTTCCGGCTGGGTTCCCCGAGAGGCGCCGCTGCCGTTACAGTCGCTGCAAACCTCCAGCTTTTGGGTGCTCACCCGCTTGGTACACCCCTTGACCGCTTCCATAAACTCGATGGTCACCGCATAACCGATGTCATTGCCGCGTACCGGAGCGTTGGGGTCCCGGGTGCGGCTGGAGCCGCCAAACCCGCCGCCAAAGCTGCCAAACAGGTCGCCAAAAATATCCCCAAGGTCGCCAAAGCCGCCGAACCCGCCACCGCCGCCGCCAAAGCCGCCCGCGCCAAAGTTCGGGTCGACTCCCGCGTGGCCGAACTGGTCATACCGGGCGCGCTTGTCTTTATCAGAAAGCACCTCGTAGGCCTCGTTGACCTCCTTGAACTTGGACTCGGCGTCCTTGTTGTCGGGGTTCAGGTCGGGGTGATAGGATTTTGCCACCTTGCGGTAGGCTTTTTTTAATTCATCCTCGGTGCAGCCCTTTTGTACGCCCAGCACCTCGTAGTAATCTCGTTTTTCAGGCAATGTTCTCACCTTCTCAGGCAGGGGAAACCGGCCCGCCGCCCGCCTTTCCTCTATTGCAAAAAATCAGCACGGAAGCAGGCGCAGAACGGTCGTCCCGCTCTGCCTGCCTGCCTCAGTCACTGGATATTGGAATTAGTTGCTGTCGACATCCTTAAAGTCTGCGTCAACATAGCCGTCACTGCCGGGGGCTGCGCCGCCCTCCGGGGTGGAGCCGGGCTGTGCCGTTGCGTCGGGCTGCTGAGCGGCTGCCGCTGCCTGCTGGGCGGCCTGTGCGCGCTGGGCAAGCTCCGCGAATTTCTTTTGCACGGCATCCATAGCAGTGTGAATGGCTTCATGGTTGTCGTTTTTGACTGCTTCCTTGAGCTTATCAATCTCTGCGGTAATCTCGGTTTTATCGTTTTCCGGAAGCTGGCTGCCCAGCTCGCCCATGGACTTTTCCACATTGAAGATGAGCTGGTCGGCGCTATTCTTCAGGTCAATGGCCTCACGGCGCTTTTTATCCTCGGCGGCAAAGCGCTCTGCGTCCTTAACAGCCTTGTCAACCTCATCCTTGTTCATGTTGGTGGAGGAGGTAATGGTAATGCTGGTCTCCTTGCCGGAGGACAGATCCTTTGCCGACACATGGACAATGCCGTTTGCGTCGATGTCAAAGGCAACCTCAATTTGCGGGGTGCCGCGGGGTGCCGCGGGGATGCCGACCAGCTGGAAGTTACCCAGCGTCTTGTTGTCATTGGCCATTTCACGCTCGCCCTGCAACACATGCACATCCACGGTGGTCTGGTTGTCGGCAGGGGTGGTAAAGATTTGGCTCTTTTTGGTGGGGATGGTGGTGTTACGGTCAATAATCTTGGTCATTACGCCGCCCAGTGTCTCCACGCCCAGCGACAACGGAGTAACATCCAGCAGCAGCAGACCCTTGACATCGCCGGTCAGTACGCCGCCCTGAATGGCTGCACCAGACGCGACACACTCGTCGGGGTTAATGCCCTTGAAGGGGTCCTTGCCCATGTAGCCCTTTACTGCGTCCTGCACTGCGGGAATCCGGGTGGAACCGCCCACCAGCAGCACCTTGTGGATATCGTTGGGGCTTAGTCCCGCATCAGAAAGCGCACGGCGTACCGGCTCCATGGTGGCGTCCACCAGGTCGGAGGTCAGCTCGTTAAACTTGGCGCGAGTAAGGGTCATCTCAAAGTGCTTGGGGCCGCTGGCATCTGCGGTAATATAAGGCAGGTTAACGTCGGTGCTGGTGACACCCGACAGGTCGCACTTGGCTTTTTCGGCAGCTTCCCGCAGGCGCTGCAACGCCATTTTATCGTTACGCAGGTCAAAGCCGTTTTTGGTTTTAAAGTCGTCCAGCATGTAGTTCAGCAAACGCTCGTCGAAGTCGTCGCCGCCCAGATGGTTGTTGCCGGAGGTGGCAAGCACTTCCTGCACGCCGTCGCCCATTTCAATGACCGAAACGTCGAAGGTGCCGCCGCCCAAGTCATAAACCATAATTTTCTGGTCGTTTTCTTTATCCACGCCATAGGCAAGCGCCGCCGCAGTCGGCTCGTTGATAATACGCTTGACCTCCAGACCGGCAATCTTGCCTGCGTCCTTGGTGGCCTGACGCTGTGCGTCGGTAAAATAAGCAGGAACGGTAATGACCGCTTCATAAATCTTTTCCCCAAGATAGGCTTCCGCGTCACTCTTTAGCTTTTGCAGAATCATGGCGGAAATCTCTTGCGGGGTATAGTTTTTGCCGTCTACGGCCACCTTGTGGTTGGTACCCATCTGGCGCTTAATGGACGAAATGGTGCGGTCGGGGTTGGTAATAGCCTGACGCTTTGCAATCTGACCCACCAGACGGTCATTGTCCTTAAAGGCAACTACTGACGGAGTGGTTCTGCCACCCTCCGGGTTGGGGATAACGACGGCTTCGCCGCCCTCCATCACTGCAACGCAGCTATTCGTGGTACCTAGGTCAATTCCGATAATCTTGCTCATACTATTTTCCTCCTGCGGGCTTTTCGCCCTAATTCAATTCGTTATCCTCTTACTTAAGCTGTAAACTGTAGCTTGCTAGTTTGACGTTTGTACCATGGCGTATCGTAACACCCTGTCACCCAAATAGTAGCCGCGCTGGAACACCTGAGAAATCACATTTTTGCCCTTTGCTTCGTCCTCGATGTGCATGACCGCGTTGTGGTAGGCAGGGTCAAATTCTTCTCCCGCTTCGCCAAATTCAGCCAACCCCTGCTTTTTCAGAATTTCCATCAGGCCGTTGTAGGTCATCTGCACACCCTTTTTGTATTCCTCGTCACTACAGTCGGTTGTCAGTGCCCGCTGAAAGTTATCCAGCACCGGCAACAGCTCCTTGACCGTATCGGCCACTGCGTCGGGGTAGATGCTCTCCCGCTCCTTTTGGGTACGTCTGCGGTAGTTGTCAAACTCGGCCATCAGCCGCAGGTGTCTGTCCTCAGCTTCCTTAAGCTGTGTGGCTGCGGCTCGGCCGCCTGAGGTTCCACCGTCTGCGGCTCCGCCGTCTGTGGCTCTCGTGTTGTTTCCTTCTCTGTAATCTCCTGGGTGGTTTGGCTCTGGGCCGGCTCGTTTTGCTTCTCTTTCTTTGCCGCCAAGGCTTTCGCCCCTTTCCATTGTTTTGATGTTGATGCTACTTCTGCTCATCCAGCGTATCGCTAATCAGCTTGCCCAGCATCTGAGAAAAATACTCCAGATGGGGAATCAGCTTGGCATAATCCATTCGCACCGGGCCTATCAGCCCAATTGCGCCGACGCTGTCCTCCCCAATTTTATATCTGGAAATCAGTACGCTGGAATCGTTAAGCTCCAGCCTCTGATTTTCACGCCCGATGGACACGCCCATGTCCTGATTGTCCCGCTCGATAATTGACATCATGTCCTCGCGGGAGCTGAGCACCCGGAACAGCTGATTGGCCACCTGGCGCAGCTCGTCGTATTCCAGCAGGTTGCTCTCGCCGCTGTAGTAGACCCGCCCGTCGCTTGCCTCGCGGCAAAGGTCGTAGATGGCGGTCAGCAGCGGGGCGAACAGCTCGGTGTACTCGTCAAGGGCAAAGGACATCGAGTTAATGTACGCGGCGGTAATCTCGTTAATGCTCCGTCCTGCCAGCCGGGAATTGGCAAAGCTGGTAAAAAACTCCACCACACGGGGCTGCAAATCAAAATCCACGCGGCATACCTTGTTTTTAATCATGCCGTTGGAGGCAATCAGCAGAATGACCACCGTGCGGCTGGTCGCGGGAATCAGCTCAATTTTGCGCACACAGGCGCTTTGCCGGTACATGGTGGTGGAAATAGCGGCGCAGTTGGTATAGCCCGCCAGCACCTTGGTTGCATCCTCCATTAACCGGTCAGGGTCGGGGTTGCGCCGGTTGAACAGCGCGTCAATCTCCTGTCGCTCGGTGCGGGAAAGCGGTTGAGAGTGCATAATGCGGTCAATGTAAATGCGCAAGCCGTGGTGGGAGGGGATTCGTCCCGCCGAGGTATGGGGTTGCTCCAGCAGTCCCATCTCGAACAGCGCGGCCATTTCGTTGCGCACCGTGGCGGAGGAAAGCTCATCCCCCAGCATAGCGGCAACCAGCTTGGAGCCTGCCGGTTCGCCGGTAGCCAGATAGGTTTCGGTAATAGCGGCCAGTATCCGCAGCTTTCTTGCATCCAGCTCCACAGCGACGCCTCCTTTGGTAAAGCTTGTCGGTCTTAGCACTCATATGTCGCGAGTGCTAACGATTATTATTTTACATGTTTTTTTGTGGAAGTCAATAGTCTTCACAATTATTTTACAAAACCTTATTACGGTGTTTTTAGTTTTTCCGCCTTCCCGCAAATATTGACATTGTTCGACGATTGCGGTACTCTTAGGAGGATATCATTTTATAAGTATTTTCCATAGCAATTGGGGAGGTGGGACTGCTTTTATGCTGAAAAAGCTAGCCGCTATTGCACTGGCAATGCTGCTCCTGCTGCTGCCCTGCGGCTGCACACCCAAGGCAATGACCGTCCCGGAGGAATTTGCGGTACTGGCTGCTGCGTCAAACACGGTTGCCGCCGGCGGTACCTTCACCGTGACCGTTCCCGCGCCGGTGGAAAGTACCGACTGCACTGTCACCGTGGCCTCGAACAATGTCGCCGCTTCCCTTGGGGGCAGTCAGCTTGCCATTACCGGGTTGCAGGCCGGAACCGACCTTGTTTCCCTCTCCTTTACCACCAAGGGCTACGAGCCGCTGACCCTGACCCTGCCGGTCACGGTGGTTTGGCCGCAGCTGGAGGTAACCGCCCTTGCCCAGAGCCTTGGGGTAACTGGCAAATTAGCCGAGGTTCACGCCGTGACGCTGCCCCGAGACAGCGCCGACGAGCTTACGTTGGGCTGCTTGGAGCATGACCTGATGATACAGGAGACCAGCAGCAACGAAGCGGTGCTGACAGTAAAGGTGGATGGCAGCAAGCTGTTGCTGACTTCCCTTGCCCCCGGTCAGGCGACCCTGACCGTCACGGTCAAAAAAGACCGGTTTGCGGATACAGTGGCTGCCATAGCCGTTACCGTAACCGCCGTGCCGGTCAAGCTGGAGGCCGCAAAGGAGCCTGAGAGCCCCTATCTGCTGGAGCAGGGTGCTGCCGCGCAGCTGGCCTTTGTCACCGGCGGCACGCTGTCGGTAGCCGTGGACAATGCCAATGTAGAGGCAGTCGTCAGCGACGACGGCAAGCTAATTTGCTTTACCGGCAAAGCCGTCGGCAGCAGCGTCGCGACAGTAACTGCCAAGCAGGAGGGCTATCTGGACAATACGCTGACCCTCAACCTTACTGTGACTCCGCCCGCTCCGCCTCCGCTGCCCAAGGAGGAAGCGCCCAAGGAGGAGGCCGGCTGGACTGCCACCGGCAACTACGCCGACCTCATCAACGACATTGTGGCCGGTACCAACAAGGAGCGCGCTGCCGCAGGACTGCCACCGCTGGTGCTGCTGAAGTCGGTTTGCCCCGCAGCGGCAATCCGTGCCAAGGAGGCCGCAACGCTGTGGTCGCACACCCGCCCGGACGGCCGCAGGTGCCATACGGTGCTGGCCGATTTTGGCATTACCCGCTACCAAAGTGTAGGGGAGAATCTTGCCAGCGCCGATTATGTGGAAACCGGCGCGCAGGTAGTTGCCCGGTGGATGGCTTCCCCCGGACACCGGAAAGCAATTTTGACCAAAAACTTTACAGGGCTTGGCGTTGGGGTATACTACG
>JAVVRO010000088.1:0-7652 GCA_036654695.1 Angelakisella sp.
AGCGGGAAAATGATGTGCGCAAAAAGCTTAACCCCATTGCCGCCACGGTACGCGGTAAGCGCGTGATTTTGGTGGACGACTCGATTGTCCGCGGTACCACCAGCCTAAAAATTGTTAAGCTCCTCCGCGAGGTGGGCGCGACCGAGGTACACATGCGCCTGTCCTCCCCACCGTTCCTCTACCCCTGCTACTTTGGCACCGATATTGACAGTCAGGACAAGCTGATTGCCTACAACCACACCGTCGAAGAAATCCGGGAGATTATTGGGGTGGACAGCCTTGGATTTTTGGGAGTGGAGCATCTGGACAAGCTGGCTGCCGGCAGCAAATGCGGCTACTGCGACGGCTGCTTTACTGGCAAATACCCGGTTGCGCCCCCACCCCGGAGCAAGGACGACAAGTACGATAAAAAGCTAATGCGCGACTAGCGATTCTTATAAAAACGATTATCCCGACAGGAATACGACAGAAAGTCAGTTTGAAAGGAACAACAACAATGAATGAGATGAACAGCTTTTCCGAGAGCTACAAGGCCGCCGGCGTGGACATTACCGCAGGCTACACCGCAGTGCAGATGATGAAGCAGCATGTCAACCGCACCATCATTCCCGGAGTACTGGGTGGGCTCGGCGGGTTTGGCGGACTTTTTGAGCTGGATTTGACCGGCATAACCCACCCTGTGCTGGTGTCGGGCACCGACGGCGTGGGCACCAAGCTAAAGCTTGCATTTTTACTGGACAAGCATGACACGGTGGGCATTGACTGCGTTGCCATGTGCGTCAACGACGTGGTGTGCGCGGGGGCAAGGCCACTGCAATTCTTGGACTACATCGCCTGTGGCAAGCTGGTGCCGGAGCGCATTGCCAGCATTGTTGCCGGTGTTGCCGAGGGCTGCGTACAGGCTGGCTGCGCACTGGTCGGCGGCGAAACCGCCGAGATGCCCGGCTTTTACCCGGTGGACGAGTATGACCTTGCGGGCTTTACCGTGGGCATTGTGGACAAGGCGAAGGTGCTTGACCACAACACCATGCGCCCCGGCGACGCCATCCTCGCACTACCCTCCTCGGGGGTGCATTCCAACGGGTTTTCCTTGGTGCGCCGTGTGTTCGACCTGGAGCACAAGAGCTTGGAGCGCTACAGTGATGAGCTGGGCGCAACGCTGGGGGAAACACTGTTGACCCCCACCAAAATTTATGTGAAGCCGATGCTTGCCCTGCTGGATAAAATCCCCGTCAGCGCAGTTAGCCACATTACCGGCGGCGGCTTTTACGAAAACATTCCCCGGTCGCTGGGCAGCAACTGCCGCGCCGTCATTGAAAAGGCAGCGCTGCGCACGCCGCCCATCTTCCCACTGCTGGCCAAGGTGGGTCAGGTGCCGGAGCACGACATGTACAACACCTACAACATGGGGGTTGGGATGTCGGTGGTAGTGCCGGCGGTACATGCCGATGAAGCGGTGCGGATTCTAAACGCCGCGGGGGAAAAAGCCTATCTGATGGGCGAGATTGCTGCTGGGGAGCAGGGGGTTGACCTGTGGTAAAGATTGCGGTACTGGTTTCGGGGGGCGGTACCAACCTGCAAGCCATTTTGGACGCGCAGCAGCGGGGCGAGCTTGCCCACGGCAGGGTAACGCTGGTGGTTTCCTCGCGACCGGGGGTCTACGCGCTGGAACGCGCCAACGCCGCAAAAATAGATTCGCTGGTGGTAGCACGTAAAAACTATGCCACCTCGGCGGAGTTTGACGCTGCCATGGTGCGTACCCTGCGGGAGCATGACATTGCTATGGTGGTGCTGGCAGGGTTTTTAACCATTCTGGGAGCGGAGTTTATTGCCGCCTACCGCGACCGCATTCTTAACATTCACCCCAGCCTGATTCCCAGCTTTTGCGGGCAGGGCTACTACGGCCTGCGGGTGCATCAAGCCGCGCTACAGGCGGGGGTAAAGGTCACCGGCGCAACGGCACATCTGGTGAACGAGGTCTGCGACGGTGGGCGTATTTTGCTGCAAAAGGCGGTGGAGGTACTGCCGGGGGACACTCCGGAAAGCCTGCAACTGCGAGTCATGCAGCAGGCCGAATGGAAACTGCTACCCAGAGCAACCGAGCTGCTGGCGAAGGAGATTGCTACAGCAAAAACAAATCTTTAACATGACGAGGAGGACGGCGACTATGGAACTGCAACAACTAGATAAGCTACTAAAAAATAACCGCTACCCCGGCCGCGGCATTGTCATTGGGTTGACCGAGGACAAGACCCGGGCGGTCATTGCCTACTTTATTATGGGACGCAGCGTGAACAGCCGCAACCGTCTGTTTGTGCAGGAGGAACAGGGCATCCGCACACAGGCGGCCGACCCGGACAAGCTCAGCGACCCCAGCCTGATTATCTACGCGCCGGTGCGGGTGCGCGGCAACCATACCATTGTCACCAACGGCGACCAAACCGACACCATCCACGAAGGCTTGGGACGCGGGCTGACCCTTGCGCAGTCGCTGACCGCTCGTACCTTTGAGCCGGATGCACCCAACTGGACACCGCGCATCTCGGGGCTTTTAACAGTGGAGCCGCCCCAGTGTAGCTACCAGCTGTCCATTTTAAAAAGTGCCGACGGCAACGGCGACAGCGTGCGTCGCTACACCTTTGACTACCCCCAACCGGTAGCGGGCGAGGGACATTTTATCCACACCTACCGCTGTGACGGTACCCCCATTCCCAGCTTTGAGGGCGAGCCGGTACGCGTTGCCATGGGCAACAGCGTGGAGCAGCTGGCGGACTCCCTTTGGAACAGCTTGAACGAGGAGAACAAGGTCAGCCTGTTTGTGCGGCAGATTCATCTGGAAAACGGCCGCCATGACGATATTATTTTCAACAAGTACGAAGTAGTTTCGTGAAAGGATGGTCAAAACCATGAAAGAACTGGAATTAAAATACGGCTGTAATCCCAACCAAAAGCCCGCTAGAATATTTTCGGCGACCGGAGAACTGCCTGTAACGGTGCTGGGCGGCCGCCCCGGTTACATCAATTTTATGGACGCGCTGAATTCTTGGCAGCTGGTGCGCGAGCTTAAGGAGGCCACCGGCCTGCCTGCTGCCGCCAGCTTCAAGCATGTTTCCCCCGCCGGTGCTGCCCTTGGGCTGCCCCTGACCGAAACGATGCAAAAAATGTACTTCGTTGAGGGACTAACGCTGTCCCCCCTTGCCTGTGCCTATGCCCGTGCCCGGGGAGCTGACCGTATGAGCAGCTTTGGCGACTGGGCGGCACTGTCGGAGGAGTGTGACGCCGCCACCGCGACACTGCTAAAAAAAGAGGTTAGCGACGGCGTGATTGCCCCCGGCTACACCCCCGAGGCGCTGGAGATTCTGCACAGCAAGCGCAACGGAAACTATAATATTGTGCAGATTGACCCTGCCTACATGCCACCTGCCATGGAGCACAAGGACATTTTCGGCATTACCTTTGAGCAGGGACGGAACAATCTAAAAATTGATAAGTCGATGATTGAAAAAATTGTAACTGATAACCAAATACTGACCGCCGAGCAACAGCGGGATCTGCTGCTCTGCCTCATTACCTTAAAGTACACCCAGTCCAACTCGGTCTGCTATGCCGCCGAGGGACAGATTATCGGCGTGGGCGCAGGGCAGCAAAGCCGGATTCACTGCACCCGGCTGGCAGGTAACAAGGCCGATATCTGGCAGCTGAGACAGCACCCCCGCGTATTGGCGCTGGACTTCAAGCCCGGCCTTGGCCGTGCCGACCGCGACAATGCCATTGATGTGTACATTAGTGACCAGTGCGAGGATGTGCTGGGAGACAGCGTTTGGCAGAATACCTTTGCCACCCGCCCGCAACCGCTGACCGCCGCCGAAAAGGCCGACTGGCTGCGCAAGGTGACCGGCGTGGTGCTGGGCAGCGATGCGTTTTTCCCCTTTGGGGACAACATTGAGCGCGCGCGCCGCAGCGGGGTGGTTGCCATTGTGGAACCGGGCGGCTCCATCCGCGATGATCAGGTCATTGCCACCTGCAACAAATATCACAGTGCAATGGCGTTTTGCGGGCTGCGGCTGTTCCATCACTAAGGTTTGTCGTGCCTGATATGGTAAGGCGGAAGGAGTCCCCCCTATGAAAATACTCGTTGTTGGCGGAGGTGGGCGAGAACATGCCATTCTCCGCAAGCTCAAGGAAAACCCTACAGTCACCGAGCTGTATTGCGCGCCCGGGAACGGCGGCATTGGGTATGATGCAACCTGCGTGCCCATTCGAGCAACCGATATTCCTGCCATGGTGGCATTTGCAGTGGAAAAAGCCATTGACTTGGCGGTGGTTGCGCCCGATGACCCGCTGGTACTGGGGATGGTTGACGCGCTGACTGCCGCCGGCATTGCCTGCTTTGGCCCGACCGCCGCCGCTGCCCGCATTGAGGGCAGCAAGGTGTTCAGCAAAGCGCTGATGCAGCGGTACCACATCCCCACCGCCGACTACGCCGTGTTCTGCGAAGCGGATGCGGCCATGGACTACATTACTACACAAAACCGCTTTCCTGTGGTCATTAAAGCGGATGGATTAGCACTTGGAAAAGGAGTAATAATCTGTCAGACGCTGGAGGAAGCTGCCAATGCGGTGCAGGATATGCTGCTGGGCGGACGGTTTGGCAAAAGCGGCTCCACCATTGTTGTGGAGGAGTTTTTGACCGGGCCGGAGGTTTCGGTGCTGGCCTTTACCGATGGCAAAACCATGGTTCCCATGGTGTCCAGTATGGATCACAAGCGTGCGCTGGACGGTGACAAGGGACTGAATACCGGCGGAATGGGAACCATTGCTCCCAACCCGTTTTACACACCGGACATTGCCGCACAGTGCATGGAAACCATCTATTTACCTACTATGGCTGCCATGAACGCCGAGGGCTGTCCCTTCTGCGGTTGCCTTTATTTTGGCCTGATGCTGACCCCAAGCGGCCCGAAGGTCATTGAGTACAACTGCCGCTTTGGCGACCCGGAAACACAGGTGGTGCTGCCCCTGCTGGACACCGACCTGCTGACCGTAATGCAGGCGGTAGCGCAGCGCCGGCTGGGGGAGATTGCGGTGGAGTTTTCCCACCAAGCGGCGGCCTGCGTGGTGCTGGCAAGCGGCGGCTACCCCGGCAGCTACCAAACCGGAAAGCCCATTGCAGGGCTGCAAGGGGGGCAGCTTGCCACATCGACTATAGATAAGAAAAAAACGGTAGTCTACCACGCTGGAACAGCAATCAGGGACGGACAGCTAGTCACGGCAGGCGGCCGGGTGCTGGGGGTTACGGCGGTGGCGTCAACGTTGGCGCAGGCGGTGCAAAACGCCTACCGCGCCGCGGATACCCTTTGCTTTGATGGGTTGCAGCGCCGCAGCGATATTGGCAAAAGCGCACTTGCGTGGATTGAAAGGACGGATAAGGAATGGGTATAACACAAGTTTATCGCATTTATACAGAGAAGAAAGCAGGCTTTGACATTGAAGCCAAGGGACTGCTGGCCGAACTAAAAACACTGTTGGGGATGGATAGCCTGACCGGACTGCGAGTGCTGAACCGCTATGATGTGGAAGGAATTTCCCGGGAGCTGTTTGACAGCTGTGTAACCACGGTGTTTAGCGAACCGCAGGTAGACAGCACCAGCACCGAGCTACCGTTGACATCGGGCATTTTGTTTGGAGTGGAGTACCTGCCCGGGCAGTTTGACCAACGTGCCGCGTCCGCTGCCGAATGCGTCCAGCTGATTAGTCAGGGCGAGCGCCCGCTGGTGCGCACCGCGCGAATCTATTTGTTGCAGGGCACGGTCAGTGACAGCCAGCTAGCGGCTATTAAAAAGTATGTTATTAACCCTGTGGAGGCACGAGAGGCAGACCTTGCGCCCAAGGTGACACTGGCGGCGGATTACCCCATTCCCACCACGGTGGAGACATTGACTGGGTTTTGCCAACTAGACAAGGACGGGTTGGCTGATTTTGTACAGAGCTACGGTTTAGCGATGGATAACGACGACATCCTGTTTTGCCAGCGGTACTTTATTGGCGAGCAGCGTGACCCCACCATTACCGAAATTCGCATGATTGACACCTACTGGAGCGACCACTGCCGCCACACTACCTTTGGCACTATCCTTGACCAGATTGAGATTGCCGATGAAGCGGTCAAGGCGGCATTCGCCCGCTACCTACAGTTGCGCGAACAGCTCTATGTTGGCCGAAATAAGCCAATTTGCCTGATGGACATGGCAACCATTGGTTGCAAATGGCTGAAAAAGCAGGGCAAGCTGCCGCAACTGGATGAATCGGAGGAGATTAATGCCTGCACTGTTAAAATCAAGGTGGATGTGGACGGCGAGCAGCAGGACTGGCTTTATCTCTTTAAAAACGAAACCCACAACCATCCCACTGAAATTGAACCCTTTGGGGGAGCGGCCACCTGCATTGGCGGTGCTATCCGCGACCCGCTGTCGGGGCGCAGCTATGTTTATCAGGCCATGCGCGTTACCGGCGCGGGCAACCCCCTTGCTCCGGTGGGGCAAACCATGCCGGGCAAGCTGCCCCAGCGCAAGCTGGTGACTACCGCCGCGGCGGGCTATTCCAGCTACGGGAATCAAATTGGCCTTGCCACCGGGCAGGTTGATGAAATTTACCACAAGGGCTACCAAGCCAAGCGCATGGAGATTGGCGCGGTGGTGGGAGCAACCCCGGCGGAAAATGTTCGCCGCGAGGTTCCTGACCCCGGCGACATTGTAGTGCTGCTGGGCGGGCGCACCGGACGGGATGGCTGCGGCGGCGCTACCGGATCCTCCAAAGCACACAAGCTGGAAAGTTTGGAGCAGTGCGGAGCGGAGGTGCAAAAAGGAAACGCCCCCATTGAGCGCAAGCTGCAACGGCTGTTCCGCAACCCCGAAGCGACCCGGCTAATTAAGCGCTGTAACGACTTTGGCGCGGGCGGTGTTTCGGTGGCCATTGGGGAGTTGGCCGATGGACTTCTCATTAATTTGGATGCGGTTCCCAAAAAGTACGACGGGCTGGATGGTACCGAGCTGGCCATCAGCGAAAGCCAAGAGCGCATGGCGGTGGTACTGGAACCCTCCACCGTCGACCAATTCATCGCACTGGCCAACGGTGAAAATCTGGAGGCTACCGTGGTGGCAACCGTTACTGCGGCGCCCCGTTTGGCAATGGTCTGGAACGGCAAAACCATTGTGGATGTCAGCCGCGACTTCCTGAACTCTAACGGCGCGGAAAAGCATATGGATGCGACAGTTTCCGCGGGCACGCTTTACTTCCCCGATTGGGCGGGCGCCACCCTTGCTCAGCAGATGGCGGGGCTGGTCAGTGACCTGAACATCTGCTCCAAAAAGGGACTTTCCCAGCGCTTTGACTCCACCATTGGCGCAGGTACGGTGCTCATGCCCTTTGGGGGCGCGAACCAACTGACCCCCAATCAGGCCATGGTTGCCAAGCTCCCGGTACTGGGCGAAACCAAAACCTGTAGCGGTATGGCTTGGGGCTACAACCCGTTTATCATGGAAAAAAGCCAGTTCCACGGCGCTTACCTTGCCGTGGTGGAAAGCCTTGCCAAGCTGGTGGCCACCGGCTTTGACTACAAGGACAGCTACCTGACCTTCCAAGAATATTTTGAG
>JAVVRO010000089.1:0-7642 GCA_036654695.1 Angelakisella sp.
CGCACCTGCGAGTCGGACAAGTCGAGGTTGGAGACATCCAAATTGTCGCGCAGGTCGCACACCTTATCCAGCCAAGGCTGCTTTTCCTCCGGGGTGCCGTCATACAGTGCTCTCCCCATCGCCCCTATGTCTTGGCTATAGGCGTAGCTTCGCGGTATTACACAAGCCACCTCACACAGGTGGTCAAAGGGTCGGAGGCGTACTAGGGGCAGCTCCGCCTCAATGGCAGTTCTAGCAAGGCTAATTTCTTTGTCCAGTTCGCGAATTCCAGTGATGAGCTCCTCTGTTGAGTCTTCATAGTTGGGCATGGTAAAAGTTCCTGGCATTGCACTCTCTCCTCTCAAAATCTGTTGTGCCAAATACTGGTGTGATTAGGCCAATATTTTTTTAATGATTAATATATTTTTATTGTCCCGGTGGGTGTATTCCACCGAGTCCATAATTTTTTTGACCATGTAGATGCCCAGTCCGCCAATTTCCCGTTTTTCAGCGCTTTGGGTAATGTCTGGGTCCTGCTTTTCCAGCGGATTGTAGGCAACGCCCTTGTCCTCGAACATAATGCAGATTTCATCCCCCACCGACACACGGATAATAGCACCGCCCACCTCAGGCCGGTAGGCGTAGTTGGCAATGTTGGCAAAGATTTCCTCTACCGCCACGCTTACCTGCATCTGGAGCGTTGCATCGCAGGCTTTTTGCTCCAGCTCCTGATTCACAAAGTCCAAAACAGCATCCAAATTTTCCACGATGGCATCAATAACCAGTGTTTTCACGCTGCTATTCCCTCCTACGCTGTTCACCCGAAAGGCGAGCATTGTAATGTCGTCTGCTTGCTCGGCGCCCCCTACAAAGGCATCGATATCGTGCTTGACTCCGGCCAGCTGCTGGGTCAGCGGGCAGGTGCGGTATTGATTGGCGCTCTTTTGCAGATAGTCATTTCCCAGTAGCACCTTTTCCGTGTTTTGCGCCTCGGTAACGCCGTCGGTGTACAAAAAGAGCTGGTCACCTTGGGAAAGAGTAATTTCACTTTGCCGGTACTTTGTGTTTTCAATGCCTGCTAGTACAAAGTCCGACGGTGCCGACAGCCAGTCGTACTCGCCACCCGCCCGGCAGAGTAGCGGCGGATTGTGTCCGGCATTGGCATAGGTGAAGCGGCCGGTACTTATTTCATAAATACCCAAGAAAGCGGTCACAAACATCCCGGATTCGTTATTCTCACAAAGCTGGTTGTTCGCAAGCTCCAAGAGCTCCCGAGGGCTTTTCCCGCCATGCTGGGCATTGTTTTTCATCAGCGTTTTGGAAATGACCATGAAAAGCGCCGCCGGCACACCCTTGCCCGATACATCCGCAATGGTGATGGCAAGGTGGTCGTCATCCACGAGGAAAAAGTCGTAGAAGTCGCCGCCTACCTCCTTGGCGGGGAGCATGGTCGCGTAGATATCCATTTCCGGGCGTTCTGGAAAGGCCGGGAAAACGCAGGGCAGCATACTGGCCTGCATGGTAGTTGCCACATTGAGCTCGGTAGCAATTCGTTCCTTGTCGGCGGTAATTTTGGAAAGATTGCGCATATACTCCCCCAGCGCCTGTGTCATGGCATGAAAGGAGATGGCAAGACTTTCAATTTCGTCCCCGGTGTGAATGTCCAAGTCGAAGTTCAGGTTGCCTCCGCCAATTTCCCGTACTCCGCTGTTCAGCTTTTTAATGGGTCGCACAATGCGGTTGGACAGGGTAATGCTAAGCGCCATGGAAATGGTAAACGCCAGTGCCACCACCACCACCAGTATGCCAATTACCAGCAGAATGTTGTCGCCAATCTCCTTGACCGCGCTGTCGGTCAGGCTGATAATCTTTTGCTGGGACTGCACCGCGGGTGCCACAACCTCGTCAGCGTCAATGACCGTGCCAACGCTCCACGGTACCACAGAAAGCGGTTCGTAGGCCATGTAAACTTCTTTGCCGTTCATGGTGAGCTGCTGGATGCCGGACGCACCCTGCGTCATCGCGGTGGCAATCTCCCGTAATTGTGCATTGTCGCTGGTCAAGTATTCCTCACGGATTATAGCACCGCTGTCGTCCTTTTTAATAAAAGGAGAGATGATAACCTCGCCCCGCTCGTTCATGAGAAAGACATAGCCGCTTTTTCCCACCTTGGTATTCACTAGGTTATCGGTAATGGAGGTGAGCAGGATGCCCGCCGAGGAAACCGCGGTCAGCGTTCCGCTGCCGTTGTAAATGGGCACGGCACGAACAATGCCAAGCCCGCGTCCATAGGCATCGTTTACCACATCGGACCAGATGGGCTTTCCCTGCTCCTTTGCCAACCGGTACCAGGAGCGGGTGCGGGGGTCAAGGTGCGGGGGCTTTACCTGAGGGGTGTCGTCTGCTTGCACAATGAATCCGCTTTCTGTCCCAATCTGCACGGTAAGAATCAGGTCGTTTTGCGCGGTTACCTCCTCAATGAGCTGGGCGCTGTTTCCCAGCAGTGCTACTTCGTCCAGCACCGTCGCATTGTCCACGCCCTCGGCAAGGAGCACCTGAGTTGTCATCTGTCCCTGCTTGGTGGGGTCGGGTGGAGCTACCGGAACGCGTCCATAGGCAGCGGGGTTTGCGTACAGCTTGGTGTAAAGGTTGCTGACAATTTGCACCTGCTTACTTAGCCCCGTCAGAATTTCATCGCTAAGCTCGGCCTTGCTCCGGGCAATGGAGCTTAGCTGTAGCTGCGCTTGCGCTACCAGCGCCTGCTTGCTGTCCCCTGCGGCCTGACTGCCCAGCTGGTTACTGGTAAGGATGGTGTTTTGCCGCAGGCTAAGCATTCCCGCCAGTGAGACTGCTGCCAATAAAACCAAAATGCTAAAGGAGATGGAAACGACCAATAGCAGGATTCTACCGCGGATACTCCGTCCTTTCTTCGTCATAGCGCACCTCTACATGCTTTCACAAACTCAATTTGCTCTTTGTATTGCTCCAAAAGCTGTATGTCCTCAAAATTCGGTTCTACCGCCATGGGGTGATGGAACAGCAGGTAGTCCTGCTGGGAGCAAAGCGGTTGCATTCCGGTAAAGAAGAACCCTGTTTCCTGCAAAATCCGGCTGCCGTACACCGCGCCACGGTCGCGGGCATTCAGGTAGAGGTTCACCGTTTGCAGCGGGTTTTCCGCCAGTCGTTCCAGCAGCGCGTTCAGTTGCTGGGGCAGCTGCTTTCCGCAGTGCTCCAGCCAGACGGTGCAGGTCTGGTGGAAGCTGTCGTTTGCCACGCGCAGCACACTGTCTGCCTCGGTGGGCGAATATTCCTCGGTGCAAAACTCCATGGGAACCTGTAGCTTCGTGTACACCTGCCCCACAAAGGGAAGGTATGCTTCTCGGACAAATAGGGTTCCCGGCTGTGCCAAGCCAGAGCGTCGGAGGTGGATAATCTGGCTTTCCTTGGCTCCTTGCACTGCATGGAATTGGTGCCGGAACCGGCTGCTGTCGTAAAGGGAAAGCACAAACCCGCAGGCGGTAAAGCCAAGGTTTTCCAAGTTTTTTTGGGAAATGGTGTGGCAGCAAAGGGAATGGGCATACAGCGCCAGACAGTCCTTGGTTTTTAGCAGCCCAATGAGATAGCGCAGATGAGCCGTCGAGATGCCAAAGCCATGATAGCGGGTTTTAACCACCTGCGAGGCCAGCTCGTACTGTCCGGGGAAGTCTGACAGCACCCGGGCACCCACCATGCCTGCAACCTCGCCCTGCGCTGTCTCGCAGACAGTAAAGAGAACCGTTCCCGAGTCGCTTTGCTGACAGATGCTTTCCGTCTGGTAGAGCTCCTGCTTGACGTAGGTGTTCCCATAGGCATCCTTGAGGCAGTCCACAATGGCAGCTGCGTCCCGGTGTTCAAAGGGTCGAAACGTCACTTCCTGCTGCTCGCCGGTTTCTCGATTGACTAGTTGCACACTCGTTTCCTCCGTGTTCTGCTATTTTGCGGTTTGTGTTCCTCGGCTTTCCCAAGGAATTTAAAACCTGCGCCCACCGCCCTTAGTTTGCTTCATCAAGGGTATAGTACAAAAAACGCGCATTGGCAATATCGGCCTTGGTGTACTTTTTGTCGTTTTTGGAAAAGCCCAACGCCACATAGCGGTTGTTGCCCAGTGGCCAAGAATAGTAGAGGGGGTACTCCATGACCGTTTTTGCCATCCATTTCCCTGTGGAGTCCATTTCGCAAAGCACGGCGCCGCTGCTGATGGAGGTGACAAGCACGCGAGTATTGCTTAAAAAAATCAGGTTTTGCCCACCGTAAAGCTCATAGGCCGGAATATTTTGTAGAAGGAGTTGACTGTCTGCCTCTTTTTTGCTGCCCCCTACGCCATAGTCATCCATTTCCTTCTGGTCCAGTCCGTATTGATCCAGGTCTTCCTTTTCGGTGGCGGGGGGCTTGCCGTTTTCCTTCTCCTTGCTTAGCTTCTTGCGCCGGTTGATGGTTTCCTGAGTTTGGGGGGAAGGTGTGCCGTCAATGCTCGGGGTGTTGTTTATGGCGCTATGGTCAATGACAGGGTAGAGGAGATACCGGGATTTTGAGAACGGTACTCCGTAATCATTACAGTTGCAGAAGTAGATTCCCTTGTCGGTGAACACTCCGTAATTGTAGGTGTCAATTGCCTCCACCTTCATAATCTTTTCCTCACTGGAGACAGTCCTCTTAGTGCTGCGGGACAGGTTAAAGCTCATGCCGTCATTTACATGCGCTGATGCTACATACCCATTCTTCCCGGGCATTTGCAGGCCTGTTGGGAAGTGCGTCCATGTTGTGTCGGTGTAACGGACATAGTATTGGTTGTTCAGCGGTGCGTAGCTGCAAGCCTCCCCCCGCAGCTCCACCAAGGTGGAATAGGAGCCTGAACTGCCAAAGAAGTTTCGCCCCGTAATTATACCAAGGTCATTCACCACATCGCGGTAGCTTAAAGATGGCGCTTCAAAAAACCTCCATGCACCCTCCCGGTACCTCACTGCGGTTTCGCTTAACTTTAAAGTCCCATCAACAAGAAATGGAAGGCCGGAGCGATTGACATTTTTCCATACAAGCAGGAAATCATCCTGCCACAGTGTGTAGGTACTTGGGACAAAGGTAGGGACTTTGGTTGCACCAAATTCGTTATTGGGCGTATACAACTTCCCGACATCTCCAATAATCTCAAAGGAAACATCCGCAGAAAACGTGGTATCCTCCGGTGGCAGCTCGGTGTTTTCGTCTATGGGGGTCTTGCTCAGTAGCAGTTCTACCACAAAGCCGCTGTTGTTGCCGCAGGGCACAATGTTGGTAATCTCGGTTTTTTGGTACTGCCACGGGTCTGAGATAACGTGCATCAGCTGCGAATCCGCGCCGTCAAAGTTGACACATCTTACAGTGACACCCTCCGGCGTAATGTAGTACACGGAATGTCCAAAGGCAATAAAAAACATTTCTGGCTGTCCGCCTAGGCCGCCTGTTTTGTTGTAGGATGCAACATATAGCGTAAGCTCGTCAAATGGCTGAGTAAACTGCCTGAAAATAGTTTGGAACGTTCCTTCCTTGGAAAGACCCCGGCGGATAATCACCTCGGTTACCATGTCACGAGGGGGGATTTTGTCCTCGGTGGGTTTTGGGATCCCCACCGGCAGCTCCACCGGAACCGGCTTTGGCGGTGGGGGCATTATATAGTCTGGGAGCCTGCCTGTGCGGAGGTATTCTTGATAATCCGCTGATTTTTTGAAAATTTTGTATTCGTCCGATTCCAGATATGCCAGATATCTTTTGTATGCTGCCTCTTGCTTCCGATACTCGTTGTGGGCATCATACTTTCTACGGTACTCCTGATAAACTACACATTTCTTTTCGTATTCTTCCCGTGCAGCCTTGTATTCCGGTGTATCAATGAGTGTCTGGTAGGCGTAAGCCATACACGACTGGCCGTTTTCCTGCCAAACCCCAATAATATGAAAATCCAAAACCTCCTTGTTGTACTCTGCCGGCATGGGAAAGGCCTCTATGCCCTCCAGATTGTCAAACTTTCCGATGGAAGCGGCATCGGTATATTCAAAGCTGGCAGAGGGCAGCAGTTCCTCCTGCTTCGGAAGAATTACGGTGGTATCGCCCGAAAAAAGCGAGTTGCAACCCGTTAGTAAAAGGGTCAACACCAATGCCACAGCGGTTATTTTTCTTGTTTTCATCGGTGTTCCTCCTTAAAAATGGTACAGAAAGCCTACCCAAGAGGGATCTGACCTCTTGGGCATATTCATTTCTGCGCGGGTCGAGCCAGCTTATCTACTTAATTGCTTTGCTGGTAGTGTTCAGCCAGTTGGACATGGCAGGGAGCCCCGCCTTCAGTGCAATAATCAGTACGAAAATCAGTACAAACCCAATAATAGCGTTTTTAAGGCTGTTCTTTGCTTTATCCCGTTCCTGTGGTTCCTCCGCTTTGGCAAGTTTTACACCCAGCAGGATGCAGTAGATGGTGCCCAAAGCGCCCACCAGCAGTAGTGCAGGGGTAACAACCATGTCCAAAAGGCCTACAATAGGGCGAACCATAGCGTCAAAGGGGTTGTTGGAAGCGGTGAGCAGCGCAATGTAGAAGTTCATAAGTATTCTCCTTTCAAATTTGGGGTTACTTTATATTACCTGTGTTTGCTTGCGAGCCCGTAGCATGACGATTGCGGCTGCCGCCAGCAAAGGCACAAGGAATATTAAAAATTTCGGGGTAATAATAAGGCGGTCGCGGAGTTTGATTTGCACGGTGTAAACCCGGGTGTTGCCGGCGCTGTCGGTAGCGGTCAGCCAATAGGTACCGTCCTCGCCAAGGACGTTGATGCCCTCCTGAGGAATCCCGTTTTTTACGACGGTCACGGTGGTGGTTTCCTCGTAAGGAGCAAAGCAAACGGGAACATCGGAATACCCGGCGAGTCCTCCCTCGGAAAAAACAATCAACGGCGGCTGGGTATCTTTGTTTAGGGTAAGGTGATACTGAAGTGGCTGTGCAAAGGTACTATTCCAAGTAATCTGATACTGGCCGTCCTTGGTCAGGTGCAGTGCGCCACCGGGGTTCGGTATCGCAACCGGTTCCTCCCCGCAGCTTACCTTGCCCCAGACGAACCCCACCGGTGGGTAAAGCAGCTCCAAATGGTTGCTGCTGCCCTTTAGGATGCGCGCGTAGTAGGTGGCAACATAGGTGTTGTTGTCCTCCGCGTTGGTGGAAAAGCGGGGGGACTGTATCAGCTGCACCCGGTAAACCCCTTCCTGTGTCAAGGCCTCTCCGCTTTGGTAGGGCAGAACAGCATCGTTGTAAAACAGGGTAGCCTTCATTCCCTCCGGGAACACCAAGGTCAGTGACTCGTTGGTCATTCCACCGCTGGGTAGGGAGGCACGGTAGCCAGCGCCGTTGGGAAAGGTGTAGCAAAACAGCGACTGCTCCGCATCAAACCCAAGGGTCATGGGCGGGTCGTGGATAATCTTCCCAAATTGAAACGGCTTGACTTCCCCTGCGGTGGCATCGGCTACCGAAAAGAAGAAAATGTCCGCCTCGCCGCGATTGCTGTCCGTCACCAAAAGCTGATAGCTCCCGGGAGTGGTCACCAATACTTCGCTAAAGTATTCCACCGGCTCCCCCTCCAGCAGCAGGGTGTAGCTTAAGCCCTCG
>JAVVRO010000090.1:0-7590 GCA_036654695.1 Angelakisella sp.
CGGAAAGCAATTTTGACCAAAAACTTTACAGGGCTTGGCGTTGGGGTATACTACGATGGTGAGTTCTATTATTACTGTCAAACCTTTGTGGGCGACTCTATTTAAAATACAACTCGAAGGAAAGGTACCTAAAAACATGGCTTTCATTACCACACTACTAAAAAACCCCTATTTTTATGTGTTCTTTATCTCGATGCTGCCGATTATTGAAATTCGCGGCGGCGTACCCGCCGGCGTGGCAATGGGGCTGGACTTTTGGCAGTCCTATCTGATGTCGGTGGCGGGCAACCTGCTGCCGGTACCGGTGCTGATTTTGTTTTCCAAGCAGGTGGTCAGCTTTTTAGCCAAAAAGCACATTTGCGGCGACTTTTTTACCAAGCTGATTGCCAAGGCTGACGAAAAGTCCAAAACGCTGGGCAAGTACGAGCTGCTGGGACTGATGCTGTTTGTAGCCATCCCGCTGCCCGGCACCGGCGCATGGACCGGCAGCTTGGTGGCCGCCGTGCTGCGAATGCGGCTGCTGCCCGCTTTTTGCGCCATTGCGCTAGGCGTGCTAATTGCCGGACTGCTCATGGGTATTTTGTCCTTTGGCCTGCTGGGAGCCATCGGCATTGTCTTTTAGGGTAAACTTTTTTACAAGGAGGTTACGGCATGGACGACTGTATTTTCTGCAAAATTGCAGCGGGTGAAATTCCAGCCAAAAAACTGTACGAGGACGAGCTTTGCGTGGCATTTTACGATCTGTCTCCCCAAGCGCCGGTGCATTTTTTGGTCATTCCCAAGGAGCATATTCCCTCGGCGGACTACATTAACGAACAAAACGCCGCCATTGTAGGACACATCTACACCGTTATTGCCAAGCTGTCGGCACAGCTGGGGCTGCAAAAGGGCTACCGCGTGGTCACCAATTGCGGCGAGGACGGCGGGCAGTCGGTGGGGCACCTGCATTTTCATCTGCTGGCGGGACGCGGCCTTGCTTGGCCTCCGGGCTGATGCTGCCGGCGGGCGTGACAAAACGAACATTTTTACTCTTTGGGGCAGCCTTCCTCGTAACGGTGGCGGCTGCCCTTTTTGCGCCTGTCCTGCTGCCGCTGGCGGTCATTCCCTGCGCGTTTTTGCTGGTGTTCCCGCTGCTGCCCACCCGCCGCCCGGCTTGGGCAATGGCGCTGGGTTGTCTGGCGGCACTGGCGGTCTGCGGATGCTACGCGCCGCGGCTACAGCGTCTGCGCCAGTTGGAGGGCAGTAAGCAACCGTTTTGTGGGGTACTGCTTCCCCAGCAGCAGCGGCAGCTGGCTTTTGGCGCGCTGGGGGACGGCCGGTCGGTGCTGGTGGAGCTGTTCCCGCCTGTGGAAGCTGCCCCGGGGGACTGGGTTTCCGGTGACCTGCTGGTAAAAAGAGCCGCGCCCGGTAGCCTGTGCTACCCCCTTTCCGGCGGTGTGCTACTGTCCGGCAGTCTGCCGGAGTGGGTTCCCGCCCCCGCCGGTGTCACCCACCCCTACCTTCGGTTACTGCAACAGCGCGACGCCTTAGCGCAGCAGCTGTTATCCCGCTCCCCCTCCACCGGTACAGCAGTCACCCTGTCGCTGCTGTTTTCCTACCGGCAGGCGCTGCCGCCGGCGCTCTCCGCTGCCTTTTCCCGCAGCGGGCTGGGGCACCTTATGGCGGTGTCCGGGCTGCACCTGTCCATTCTGGTGTGGTGGGCGGTGGCGCTGTTGCGCCGGCTACACGCTGGGCGCGGAGCTCAGTTTTTGGTGGGGGTCTGCTGCATTCTGCCGGTTTTGCTGGCCTCTGGGGTGTCTCCCTCGGCGTTTCGCGCTTCGGTCATGATGCTGCTGACCCTGCTGGCCATGGTGCTAAACCGGCGCAGCGACCCTCTGACCTCCCTAACCTTGGCGGCAGTACTGCTAACGGTACTCTGTCCGCCCATTTTGACAGATTTATCCTTTTTACTCTCCTTTTTGGCCTCGCTGGGCATTCTGCTCTTTGCTCCGGCCATTACTGCGCTGTTGCGCCGGCTGTCCCTGTCTGGAGGAATTGCTGAGTCGGTTGCCGTTTCGCTGGCGGCGCAGCTGACTACAGCGCTGCCTGCCGCGTTGGTCTTTGGCCAGCTGCCGCTGCTGGGAGCGCTGGTCAATCTGGTGGCCATTCCGCTGGTCTACCCAGTGCTCATTTTTGGCTTTGCCGGGGCGCTGTGTACCGGCTTGGGGCTGGCAGCCCCTGCCGGAGTGCTGCTGTTTATCAGCAATCTGTTCAGCACGCTCATTGCCCTGTTGGCAACGTTTTTTGCAAAAATACCCTTTGCCAGCTTACCGGTGCTGTTTCCCGGCGAGCTGGTGGCGGCGGCGGTGCTGTCTGCGGCACTTTTTGTGCTCCTGCTGCTGCCGCCGGGCAACCGCTTTTTGCCCTACCGCATTGCTGCTGCCACTGGGATGGCGCTGGTGCTGGTAATAGTGCCCCTCAGGAGCTATCGCTGTATTTCGGTCATCTCCTCCACCCGCTCCGGCAGCTTAATTATTGCCAGCCCCAGGGGGCGGTGTTGGTAGAAAATTCCACGCAGCCCTACCAGCGCCGGGTGGACAGCGCTTTGCTGGCGCGGTTAGGGGTACCCCGGCCGAAGGTGTTGGTGCGTCCCGAAGCGCAGAGCAAGGCAGCAGTAGCGGCGGCCGAATTTTATGGAATGGAGCCTGTCGCCGCCCCAGGGGCACTGCTGGACGAGGTATCACTAATCGCCCTCTCCCCTCACCATGCAGAATTTACAGTGGGCAGTACAAAACTGATGAAATTCTTTTCTGGGTATGCTATAATAACCAAAGATGTTCTATCCCAGCAGCAAAGTGACGGGCAACTGTTTTGCGACCGGCAGGGCAACCTGCTGTGGCTGGGCGGCAAGCGCTACATTCTACGCCGCGCCAATGGCAGCAGTCTGCTACAGCTATCACCATAACCACATCCAAAAGGAGGGGACGCCTTGCAGCTTACCGGAGACCGCCAGCTGGAAAACTGGCTGCGCGAAAACAATCTGCCCCTCGTCTGCCTGCTGTATGGCGAGGACGGTTACCAAATTGAGCGCCAGCGCGACCGCATCCTTAAGCTGGCTATCACCGATTTCCCCGACTTTAACCTGTATCAGGCAGATGGGCGCGTGTCGGTCAACTTTGACGAGCTTTGTGACAGCGCGCTGTCGCTGCCCTTTATGGCCGAATACCGCACGGTGGTGCTGGACGACCTAGACACCGCCGCACAGGATGCGGTTGGCTTCCACAAGCTGCTGGAGCTGCTGGAGCGACCCAGCGAAACCACCTGCTTGGTCATTACCCTGCGCACCATGCCGCTGGAGTTAAAGAAAAAAAGTTCCCGAGACAGTAAGCTGTGGGAGCTGTGTGATAAAATCGGGCTGGTTTGCAACCTGCCCAAGCCCACCCGCAGCGAGGTGGCGCGGCTGGCCTCCACCCGGGCGGTCAAGCTGGGCTGCAAGCTGGACAGCGCGGCGGCCGGGCTGCTGTGCGACTACTGCGCGGGCGAGCTGCTGCGCGCCTTTTCCGAAACGGACAAGTTAGCGGCTTATGTGGGCACCGGCGAAATTACCGAGGACACGGTACGTCTGCTGGTAGCGCCGGTCATGGAAGCTCGGGTGTTTGACATTGCGGTCAAGCTGCTGCGAAAGGACTTGGAGGGTGCGCTGAGCATTGTCAGCGACCTACTGTTTTTGCGAGAAAGTCCCATGTCCATTCTTTCTGTTTTATCCATGTCCTTTGCGGACTTGTACCGTGCTTCGGCAGCGAAGCGCGCCGGTGTGCCCACGGCGCAGGCACAAAAGGAGCTGGGCTACTTTGGCGGCAGCGTCTACCGCTACCAAAAGGCGCTGGAAAACCAAAGCCGGTTCGACAGCCGCGCTCTAGGACAGATGGTCACCTTGCTGGCCGAGGCAGACTCCGCCATGAAGGGCAGCGGCAGCAATGCCTCCGCCCTGCTGGAAACGACCGTTACGCGTCTGTACGGCCTTTGCGCTGGGGGTGCTCGGGGATGATACGAGTAAAATACCCCATTGTGGTGGAAGGTAAGTATGACAAAATGAAGCTCTCCTCCCTAGTCGAGGCGACCATTATTACCGCCAACGGCTTCGGTGTATTCCACGACCGGGAAAAGCTGGAGCTCATCCGGCGGCTGGCCACAGTGGATAAGGTAATTTTACTGACCGACAGTGACCGCGCGGGCTTTCGCATTCGCGGGTACCTTGCCGGTGCAATTCCCGCTGACCGTTTGGTGCAGCTGTATATTCCCGAAATTTACGGCAAGGAGCGCCGCAAGGCCGCACCCTCGGCCGAGGGTACCGTGGGGGTGGAGGGCGTACCCTCCGACATTCTGTTAAAAACCTTTGCCGACGCAGGGGTGCTGGCTGGGGCGGAGTTTCCACTGCCGGCGCCCATTACCAAGCAGCAGCTGTATGCTCTGGGGCTTTCCGGCGGGCAGGACAGCGCCGCGCTGCGCCGTCGCTTGCAGTGCCGGCTAAAGCTGCCCTCCAAGCTGTCGGCAAACGGGCTTTGCACCGTACTGCCGCGGCTGGTTACCTTTGACGAGCTGTGCCGCCTAACCGATGAGCTTCGCCAACAACCATAACACCAAAATGAAACAAGGGGGGTGGCCATTATCAGCTTTTTTTCACTGGGGTTTTTGTTTTTCCTGCTGCCGCTGAC
Source organism: Angelakisella sp. (assembly GCA_036654695.1). GTDB lineage: Bacteria > Bacillota > Clostridia > Oscillospirales > Ruminococcaceae > Angelakisella. The sequence continues at coordinate 4,695 of JAVVRO010000090.1, forward strand.
GGTGCTGGTCTTTGCAGTTGTACCCCAACGCTACCGCAGCTTTGTGCTCGTGGTGTCCACCTTCTACTTTTTTGCCACTGTCAGTCCGCTGTTCCTGCTGGTCATGTGCGGCTCGGTACTAACGGATTACCTGTTGTCCCGCTTCATCCTGCCCGGCGGCGCAGGCGGCCGCCGCAGCAAGCTGCTGCTGTGGCTGGTCGCCGCTAAAAACATTCTGCTGGTGGTCACCTTTTCAGTGGGGTCGCAGCTGCTTCCGGGCAAAATTATTGCCTTTGGCACTGCCGTTTATTCCTTTACCTCTCTGGGCTATCTGCTGGATTTGTACCATGACGAGGCCGACCCCATTACTGGAGTCTATGACTACTTTGTATTCTGCTGCTTTTTTGGCAAGCTGCCGGTGGGGCCGATTGTGTCCAGCCGCGACTTTGCGCCGCAGCTGCGCACCATGCGTCCCAGCGTTACCAAGATGAGCGAGGGTTGTGTTTGGTTCTGCCACGGACTGGCCAAAAAAGTTTTGCTGGCCGACGGTGTTCTGGCCTTGGGCAACCAGTTAAGCGCCATTCCATACCAGCACAAAACGGTTCTTGGCATCTGGCTACTCATTCTATGCTACCTCTTTTCCGTCTACTTTTCCCTGTCCGGCTACAGCGACATGGCGCGGGGGTTAGGCTCGTTTTTCGGGCTAAACCTGCCGGAAAACTTCCATTATCCCCTACAGTCCGATTCCATTACCGACTTTTTTTCCAACTTCAACATTTCAGCCAACCGGTTTGTGCGCAAGTATGTCTACCGTGCCTTGGGGGCCGAGGATAACGGCGCTATCTCAACCGCTGTCAACATTATGCTCATTACCATGCTCATGGGCGTTTGGTACGGCATTTCTCTAAATTTCCTAATGTGGGGTGCCATTCTGGGTGTGGTCATCGTCTTTGAAACGTTGATGGGCGACCGGCTGCATCGTGTTCCGGTACCGGTGCGCCGACTGGTTACCCTCTGTCTACTGGTGGTGTCCTTTGCAGTGTTTTGCAGTGGCACCCTCAGTCAAGCGTGGTTTTATCTGCACATTATGTTTGGCTTTGGGAATGTTCCGCTTTTCGACCATCAGGCGCTATACCTGCTCTCCTCCAATCTGGTACTGCTGCTGTGCTGTGCGCTTTTTTCCACCAGCTTTCTCAGCCGCCGGGGGCGCATGCTCCAGCACCGCTGGCCGCTGGTTGCCAGCCTGTTTTCGTTGCTGTCCAATGCTGTCATTTTTGTCGTGTCAATCGCGTTTTTAGTGTAGTGCTTTCATGCCATGGAAAGGAGGGTTCCCATGCGTCGATTCATCCTGCCTGCCGCCTTTGCCGCCACAGTATTCTGCATGTTGGCGGCCATGCTGCTGCGCGCCCCTGCGGAATTTACGAAAACCTTGCTGCTCGACCTAGGGCGGCCGCCGGAGTTGGCGCGTGATTTAGACAACTACTGTAAAAACTATCTGCCCTTTCGCCAGCAGCTGCGCGACCTGTCCCTAACGGTGCGCACCGCCGCGGGAATGCGGGAGCTTAACGGCATGTACCTGACGAACGACCGGCTGATTTCGCATTTTATTCCCTCCTCCGACGGCATGATTTTAAAGGATAATACCAATGCTGTCAAGGAGTTTGCCAAGCGCAATACCGCCGCCACCGCCCTCATGCTTTTACCGACTGCCAGTGCCATCTGTCAGGACGAGCTCCCCCCCTACGCCGCCGAAATACAGGCAAACCAGCATGGCTATATTGAGCGTACCGCCAAGGCGCTTTCTGGAGTAGCCGCCTCGGTGGATGTCTACCCCACCCTCTTTGCCGCCCGGGAAGAATACCTGTATTACCGCACCGACAACGACCTGACCGTCCACGGCGGTTATCTGGTTTACACGGTGTTGGCACGTCGTCTGGGGTTTTCCCCCACCCCAAAGGAAAGCTTTCGGCAGCAGTTTTTGGAGCAGCCCTACTATGGCGACCTGTACCGCGCCCACGGCTATGGCGGCGTGCGCGGCGATACCATTGCGGTCTACCGCCCGGAAAGTTCTCCAACCGTTACTGTGGAGCACTGGTTGCGCTTCCAGCAAAAGAGCTACGGCACGCTGTTCCCGGTGCAGGCTACCGCCAGCGGTAATCCCCGTGACATCATTATGGGCGGACACTCTCCCAAAATCACTGTTACCAACCTGTCGCTGCCCAGCGGGCCTACCCTGCTCATTTTGGGTGACCGCAACACCCTAAGCTATCTTCCGTTTTTAACCAGTCACTACCGGAGCATTACCTTTGCCGACCCCGACCTGCTCACCGACAGTGAACTGCAAGCGATACAGCCCGACGACTACAGTCAGTTGCTGTTTTCTTTTTCGCTGGAAAGCTTTGTCAATACCAGACAGCCTGCACGCGCAGCAAAAGCCGGAACGGTCCAATGACCGCGCCGGCTTTTCTTGTCAGGATACTAGCCTTTTAATCTGATCCACCAGCGCGGCAAGTCGCGCGTTTTCGCTTTTCAGTGCCGCAATGCGAGCCGCTTGGTCGTCGCCCAGCAACGGCAGCGCCAAGCTGTCCCGTGTCACCCAGCCATCGGTAATCCAGCTTTCCGGTGCGGTTATTGACTGCCCCTGACCCAAAAATAACACCTTGCAGGGGTCCACCGTGCTGTCAATGCTGCCCTTTTTAATCACATTTCCGCCGGTTGCCAGACCATAGGCATAGGCCGGCGCGTCGGTGTCGGTGTCAAATTCCAAATGCAGATGTGCCCCGCTGGTGTACGCGCCAGTATTTCCGTAGATGCCAATGGCGGTGCCCGCAGCTACCTTGTCCCCCGCCTTGCACAACACCTTGTCAAAATGGAACATCCGGCAGGCCAACCCGCATACCCGTCCAGAGGGCAGCAG
>JAVVRO010000091.1:0-7522 GCA_036654695.1 Angelakisella sp.
ACGGTACAGGTGAAATTCGCATTCTTTCTGAAGGCTACCCCATGGCGACGGTCAGCTTGAACAGCTTGGCGCCGCAGACGGGGGAGCAGAACACCTCAGTGTCGTTGATTCGCGGCGTCGCGGCAGCATTTGAAAAGCGCGGCTACCACATCGGTGGCTTTGATGCAACGCTTTCCTCCCAGGTTCCCAAGGGCTCGGGGCTTTCCTCCTCGGCCGCTTACGAGGTCATGCTGGGTACCATTTTGAGCTACCTGTACAACGACGGCAAGGTTTCGCCGGTGGAGATTGCCCAAATTGGCCAGTACGCCGAAAATGTATACTTTGGGAAGCCCTGCGGCTTAATGGATCAAACCGCCAGCTCGGTCGGCGGCTTTGTGGCTATCGACTTTGCGAATCCCCTTTGTCCGGATGTGCGGCAGATTAATTGTAATTTGGCAGAATACGGCTATACCATCTGCATTGTAAATGCGGGTGGCAACCATGCCGACCTGACCGGTGAGTATGCCGCAATTCCTACCGAAATGCGCTCGGTTGCCGCAGCATTTGGCAAGCAGGTATTGCGCGAGGTGGACAGCGACGAGTTTATGCACCGCGTGGGTGCGCTGAGAAGCAAGGTTTCCGACCGTGCCATCCTGCGTGCCATTCACTTCTTTGCCGAAAACGACCGGGCACAGCAACAGGCCAAGGCGCTGGAGCACCAGGATATTAGTGGGTTTTTAGCCCTAATTGGTCAGTCGGGGGAGTCCAGCGAGGAGCTGCTGCAAAACATCTATCCCGCAAACAGCATCAGCGAACGCAGCGTGTCACTGGCATTGGCACTGTCCCAGACGCTGCTGTCCCAAAAGGGCGCATGGCGCGTACACGGCGGCGGTTTTGCGGGAACTATACAGGCGTTTGTTCCCAATGACATGGTAGAGGCCTACTGTGCTCAGATGGAAACAGTATTTGGCGCGGACTGCTGCTACCGATTGGCGGTACGGCCGGTCGGCGGTTACATGTTGTAAAGGAAAGGTGAGCGAAAATGGCTGAATTAAGATGGCATCCCTTGACAAAAGACTGGATTATGATTGCATCCCATCGGCAAAACCGTCCCCAGATGCCTAAAAACTGGTGTCCGTTCTGCCCCGGCTCCGGCAAGGTTCCTGATGAGTTTGAAGTGTACAAGTACGACAACGATTTTCCGGCGCTGTCGCAGAATCCTCCTGTGCCGGACGATGTGGCAAACAGCTTTTTCAAAACGGCCGAGTGTTACGGCAAATGTGAAGTCATCCTCTATTCCTCTGGGCATACCGTGACGGTACCAGAGCTTTCGGACAGTCATATGGGCAAGCTGGTTGACCTGTGGTGTGAGCGGTTCGCGGACATTTCCAGCGATTCCAAAATTAAGTACACCTTTATTTTTGAAAACAGGGGCGAGCCGGTGGGCGTTACCATGCCTCATCCCCATGGACAAATTTACGGCTATCCCTTTGTCCCCAAAAAGCTACAGCTGGAAACCGCCAGCGCAAAGGAATACTACGACGAGCACGGCAAGTGCATTTTCTGTGACATGCTGGATAACGAAATCCGCGATGGCCGCCGTATTATTTTTGAGAACGAGAATTTTGTGGTGTTCCTGCCATTTTACTGCGAATACCCCTATGGTGTTTACATTCTGCCCCGGCGGCACTGCCAGTACATTACCGACCTGACCCCTGCCGAGCGTGCAGGGCTGGCGGTTACCGTCAAGCAGACCGTAGGTATGCTGGACAGCTTGTTCGGGTTTGCGTTCCCTTACATGATGTGCATGCACAACGCGCCGGTGAACAGCGGCGATTTTGACAAGGACTTCCACTTCCACATTGAATTCTTCCCGCCTATGCGTTCGGCGGACAAAATTAAATATAATGCCTCCAGTGAAACGGGCGCATGGGCGCACTGCAACCCTACCTGCCCGGAAGTGACCTCGGAGGAAATGCGGCAGGCTTACAAGCGGTTTATGGACGGTCAAACAAGTAACAAATAAAGAAAGGTAGTGTATTACTATGGCTATTTTGGTAACTGGCGGCGCGGGCTACATTGGCAGCCACACCTGCGTAGAGCTTCTGGCAGCGGGTTATGATATTGTTGTGTTCGACAGCTTTGTAAACTCAAAGCCTGACTCGCTGGACAAAATCCGGCAGATTTCCGGCAAAGACTTTAAATTCTACAAGGCCGATATGCGGGACCACAAGGCAATGGAGCAGATTTTTTCCGAAAACAAAATTGATGCGGTAATCCACTTTGCCGGGCTTAAGGCAGTAGGGGAGTCGGTACAAATTCCGTTGGAGTATTATGAGAACAACCTTGGCGGCACCTTTGTACTGTGCGATGTGATGAAGCAGTTTGGCTGCAAAAAGATTGTCTTTTCCTCCTCGGCAACTGTTTACGGAATGCACAACACGGTACCCTTCCACGAGGAGCAGCCGACCTCAGCCACCAACCCCTACGGCTACACCAAGGTCATGATTGAACAAATTCTATGCGACATGTGGGTTGCCGATAACGATTGGAGCGTGGCACTGCTGCGGTACTTTAACCCCATTGGTGCCCACAGCAGCGGACTGATTGGCGAAGACCCCAACGGAATTCCCAACAACCTGCTGCCCTATGTGGCGCAGGTAGCCGCGGGCAAGCTCAAGGAGCTGTCGGTGTACGGTGACGATTATGACACTCCCGATGGAACCGGTGTGCGGGACTACATCCATGTAGTTGACCTGGCACTGGGGCATATTGCAGCGCTTGAGTATGTTCTTGCCCATAACACCGTGGAGGCAGTCAACCTTGGCACCGGTAACGGCACCAGCGTGTTGCAGATTGTCAAAGCCTTTGAAAAAGCCAGCGGTCGCAAGGTTGCCTACAAGATTGTCCCGCGCCGCGCGGGGGATATTGCCACCTGCTATGCCGACACCGGCAAGGCAAAAAGACTATTTGGCTGGGAGGCCAAGCGGGATATTGACGATATGTGCGCCGACGGCTGGCGTTTTGCAAGCAAGACCTATTTAGGGTAACAGCCAGACGCATTCGGAGCTGTCCGCATTTTAGTGGACAGCTCCGGTTTTTTTAGTAAAGCCTTGTAATTATTGTCAATTTATTGTAGAATTAAGGGAGTAGTACTATGATTCGATGAAAAGATTGAATCCTCTTTTCATTCAGAAGTCACAGAGTCCCGCTGTGCTGTAAAGCGCAGGAATTTTAGTGAACCATACTAATTCCCCGGAAATTATCCAGAAAGAGGTAGGAAGCTATGCGATTATTGACCCGATCCGACTTTGACGGTCTTGCCTGTGCTGTGTTTTTAAAACAAGCAGGCATCATTGACAACTATAAGTTTGTCCATCCCAAGGACTTGCAGGACGGCATTGTGGAGGTTGGCCCTGACGACTGCCTTGCCAACGTACCGTTTGTGGAAGGCTGCGGCCTGTGGTTTGACCATCATTCCAGCGAACAGGAACGTAACGCGTATGCGGGGAAGTACCTTGGTGATAGTCGGCTTTGCCCTAGCGCAGCGCATATTATTTATGACTATTACGGCGGCTATAACCGCTTCCCGGACTTTGGCAGTCTGCTTAACGCTGTGGACAAGGTGGACTCGGCCGACTTAACTGTCGACGAGATTTTGCACCCCACCGGCTGGGTACTGCTTGGCTTTATTATGGATCCGCGCACCGGCCTTGGCCGCTTTCGCGACTTTACCATCCGCAACTACCAGCTCATGGAAAAACTAATCGACTGGTGCCGCACCATGGAGATTGAGGAAATTATGCAGCTGAGTGATATACAGGAGCGCATTGAGACCTACCACCAGCAAAGTGAGCTGTTTGTCAAGATGATTCAGGCGCATACCCGTGTTGAGGAAAAGGTTATTATTACCGACCTGCGCAAGGTGACACCCATCTACACTGGCAATCGGTTTGTCATCTACAGCCTGTACCCGCAGCAAAACCTTTCGGTATGGGTGGTCAGTGGCAAGGGCGGTAGCGGCTGCTCGGCGGCAGTGGGGCACAGTGTCCTGAACCGCACTAGCAAGGTGGATGTCGGCCAGTTAATGTTGCGTTACGGCGGCGGCGGTCATCGCGTAGTGGGAACCTGTCAGTTTAATGATGAAGAAATGGACTCCCAATTACCAGCCCTAATAGAAGATATAATTAAGCTAAACCGATAATCGTATAATGCAACGAACAGAAAGCGAGATTCAATAATAATGAATGAATCAAAGGTTTATTTTACCAATATGCGTACCGCTTTGGGGGATTCCTTGCAGAATAAGCTTGTACGGCTGCTAAAGCAGGCCGGTATGGAAAATATTGATTATAAAGAGCGGTATGTCGCAATCAAAATCCATTTTGGAGAACCCGGGAATCTATCCTACCTGCGGCCGAACTGGGCGAAGACGGTGGCAGACTTTGTAAAGCAGCAGGGTGGGAAACCTTTTTTAACCGACTGCAACACACTGTATGTCGGGCGGCGCAAAAATGCCATAGACCACATGGATGCCGCCTATGAAAATGGCTTTTCCCCTTTTTCCACCGGATGCCAAATTATGATTGCAGATGGGCTAAAAGGTACCGACGAAGTGCTGGTACCAGTTAAAAATGGTGAGCTGGTCAAGACTGCAAAGATTGGGCGCGCGGTTATGGATGCCGATATTGTCATTTCGCTGACCCACTTTAAAGGACATGAATCCACTGGATTTGGCGGTGCGATTAAGAACATTGGTATGGGTTGCGGTAGCCGTGCCGGAAAGATGGAGCAGCATTGCGGTGGCAAGCCAGAGGTTGACCAGTCAATCTGCCGTGGTTGCCATGCCTGCACCAAGGAATGCGCACAGCAGGCAATCCGCTTTGACGAAAACCGCAAGGCGTTCATTGACCACAATCTTTGTGTTGGTTGCGGACGCTGCATTGGCGCTTGCAATTTTGATGCAATTGATAACCCCACCAACAGCGCCAACGACGAGCTGGACAAGAAGATTGCCGAGTACGCGCAGGCGGTTCTGGACGGGCGGCCGTCATTTCACATCAGCATTGTAAACCAAGTGTCGCCTTGCTGTGACTGCCACGGCGAAAATGATACGCCAATTATCCCTGATGTGGGTATGTTTGCCTCCTTTGACCCGGTTGCGCTGGATGTAGCCTGCGCTGATGCCTGCAACCGACAGCCGGTGCTACCCGGCAGCATGCTGGCGGAGAGTATGCAGGAAACAAGTAAACATGACCACCATGACCACTTTACCAATAATTATGAGGTGACCAACTGGCGCACCTGTACCGAACATGCCGAAAAAATTGGACTTGGCAGCCAGCAGTACGAATTAATTACGGTCAAGTAACGCTGATACAATAAAGCCAAAAACCCCGGCGGAGCAACTAACTTGTAGTGCTCTACCGGGGTTTTCCTCATTTGCGGGACTGTGTGCGGCGCAACTGGTGGTTGCGTTGTGGGTAAATATGGGTTACATTGTCCACTACAGGCGGTTGCGCAAGGTGCAACGCAGGGTGTTCTGATGGATTGTGCTTTAGGTGCTCTAAAATTTCCCGCTGAGTTAATTCTTCGGTTCGGCGGCGTAGCGCCTGTTCACGGCGGTGCAATGACTGCATTTTTTTGTGAGTCACTAGGCGACGTCCCATTGAGTAGTTGACCATAATTACTATACGGCAAACAAGAAACAGAAGGAATGAAACTCCCAGCGCTACCAGTAGACACTTGAAAGCAACTGCCATCAATTCACTGAAGTAGTTTTCCCTAGAGATTGGGTCGGTGGGAACAGTCGATACGTTTTTATCTACCGGAAGAATATTGTATTCCAGCGGCGCAGTGTACAGCACCTTCCCGTTGGGCAGACAGACCGAAAACGACGGAGTAACCTTGCGCTCGCTTTTGTACAGCGCTGGGAGGTCATAGCGAATTTGGAGAGAGCTGCGGGGAGTACCCAGCGGAACCACAAAGGAGTGATCAACCGTGGAACAGATTTCCACCATGGCGGTAGGCTTTTCGGCGCTTGCAATGGGGATAGCATCGGCACGCAGCTCCTTGCCGCGAATGGTCATTGGCTCATACCGCTCAAAGCAGTAGTCCAGCAGCAGTTTGGCATCCTCAAATTTTGCTGCCGCGCCCACCGAGTCCAGCGCGACCACCACCAGCTCCATGCTGCCGCGCTTTGCCGTTGCCACCAGCGTATGGTTTGCGTCGGAGGTGTACCCTAGCTTACTGCCGGTGACGCCCTCGTAATATTCTTTATTGGAGGGGAACATAATGGCATCCTGCGCCAAAAACTTGTAGTCGCGCGATTTGCGGTTACTGGGCGGCATCTGGTATTCGGTAGTGGAAAACACCTCGCGGAAGCCGGGAACAGACAGGGCATACCGGGTAATCTGTGCCATGTCATAAGCGGTTACATAGTGGTTTTTGGCATCCAAGCCATTGGGATTTGCAAAGTGCGACCCGCTCAGGTTTAGCTCCTTAATTTTGTTGTTCATCATCATAACAAAGGTTTCCATGCTACCGGCAGTGTATTCGGCCAAAACATTGGCTGCGTCATTGGCAGAAATCAGTTGCGTTCCCATGACAACATCCTGAAAGGTAACCTGCTCGCCCACCTCCAGCGCAATGTGTGTGCTGCCGGATGGCAGCGTAACCGCTGGCCGAGAAACTGTAATGACATCATTTATTTTTCCATTTTGCAGCGCCAGCGCCAGTGTTAAGATTTTGGTAATGCTGGCAGGGGCTTTCCGCTTGTCCATGTTTTTTTCAATGAGTACCTGACCGCTGGCAATATCCATTACCACATACGCGTCTGATTTTATAGTAAGCTCCGGCGTAAACGCAAGCGCGGTAGTTACTGCCGTTGCAGCAGTCAAAGCAGCGGCCAGCAGGGTCGCCAAGAGCCGTTTCATTATTTTAAGACTCACACTGCACCCCCAAAACGCATAATACGGAACGTAATAACAGTAGCGCCACATAAAGCTATTATAGTACAAATTGTCCGTATTGTAAACATTTTGCGACATAAAAGGTAAATTATTTACCAACAGCCCCTGCTATGTGCTTCATAGCAGGGGCTGCTAAACCCAATATTGCTCTGCGTATATTGGGCATTTTAGTTTTGTGAACACTTCACAGCGTCAATAGCAAGCACAATCATCAGGCACATCAGTGCATGCTCCGATTCGGTTACATCGATGACATAGGTATCCGAAAAATTCAGCAGCTGTTTTTCAATGCTGGCGATGTCGCGTCCTTGGGGGTCATTAATACGGTAATCCCATTCAAACCAATCGCCGTCCACACGCCAACCATTACAGTCCACCGCGAAGCTGGGTCTAAACAGAGTGAACTCTTTGCGAATCTCCCCCATACACTGGTCGCCGGAATACAACCGAAAGCGAGGAAGAAAGGTGAGTAGTTCTTCGCGCACGGTACCAACCAGCTCACCAAAGGCGTTAGAAATTTCCAGACAATGCCCAAAAGCAAGCCGACCCTGTACGGTAAAAACCTTGCTGCC
>JAVVRO010000092.1:0-7494 GCA_036654695.1 Angelakisella sp.
ACTTGGACGATTTTTCCCACATTCTGTACATGATGGGGGACGATATCGGCGACATTCTGCTGCGGGAGGTAGCAAAGGTTCTGTGGGCACAGCTGCGCGTAGGCGACATTGTTATGCGGCTGGAAAACGCCGATGAGTTTTTGGTGATGCTGCCCAACATTGACCCGGAACGCGCGGTATTGGTAGCGCAGCGGCTTTGCGACCGCATTACCGAGCTAAGCGACGGCGGCAAGCTGGGGCTGGAAACAACCGCAAGCATTGGCATTGCACTGTATCCCCAGCACGGCACCGATTTTGATAGCTTGTACGACAGTGCTGCGCAGGCTATGGGGTGCAGCAAAAAAGCCGGCAAAAACCGATGCCAGCTCTTTGGAACCGAGGATTTATTTACCCCGCTACAGGGGTAATGGACGAAGGAAAAAGGTCACCATTTGGTGGCCTTTTTTCGTTGTGTTGTTGGTTTGCTGCTACCGGCGGAGGGACGTGCTGACCGTGACTGCGGCGCAGCTGGTCTGGCACCGGTCTGTGTAGTCTGCCGACCGGAGCGTGACTGGGCAGCTGGTTTGGCACCGGTCTGTGTAGTCTGCCGGCCGAAGCGTGACTGGGCAGCCGGCTTGGCACCGGTCTGTGTAGTCTGCCGACCGGAGTGCGATTGCGAAGCCTGACGGCTTGGTCGCGGTTGCGAAACTTTCTTTTCCGCGGGAGTAAAATCGACCATGGGGTAGGGGTGGTTTTGCACCACCGGCACCCGCTTGCCAATCAGCTTTTCGATGTCCGCCAGCAATGGCTTTTCGTTAAAGTCACAAAAGGAAATAGCAATACCGGAAAGCCCTGCGCGCCCGGTACGCCCAATACGGTGTACATAGGTTTCGGGAATTTCAGGCAATTCGTAGTTAAACACATGGGACAGGTCGTCAATGTCAATGCCCCGGGCGGCAATGTCGGTGGCAACCAGTACGCGCACCTTGCCCGCCTTAAAGTTGCTCAGTGCCAGCTGGCGCGCCCCCTGAGACTTGTCCCCGTGGATGGCCTGCGTGGGGATGCCCGCGTGGGACAGATGCTTGGTTACATGGTCGGCGCGGTGCTTGGTGCGGGTAAACACCAGCGCGGAGGAGATGCTCTTGTCCAGCAGCAACCAAGTCAGCAGTTCCTTTTTATTGTCTTTGTCAACAAAGTACAGCCGCTGTTCAATGGCATCCACCGTGGAGGATACCGGCGTAATGGCAACCTTTTCCGGGTTGCGCAGGATGGTATCCGCCATTCTGGCAATGTCGGGCGGCATAGTGGCCGAAAACAGCAGTGTTTGCCGTTTGGTGGGAATTTTTGCAATAATCTTTTTTACATCATTGAGAAAGCCCATGTCCAGCATACGGTCGGCCTCGTCCAGCACTAAAATTTCCACATTGCCAAGGTCCACCAGCCGCTGGTTGATGAGGTCGTTGAGTCGTCCCGGTGTTGCTACAAGGATATCCACACCGCGGCGCAGCTCGGTTTCCTGCGGCTTTTGGGACACCCCGCCAAAGATGACGCAGGAGCGCAGGCGCAGATGCTTGCCGTAGGTGCAAAAGCTCTCGTAAATTTGCATGGCAAGCTCCCGGGTAGGGGTAATGACCAGCGAGCGGATTTTTTTGCCGCCGCCGTTGCTGTCGGTCTGGCTTAACAGTTGCAGGGTAGGCACGGCGAAGGCGGCAGTTTTGCCGGTGCCGGTTTGGGCGCAGCCCAACAAATCCCGTCCGCTTAAAATTTTCGGGATGGCCTCGGCCTGTATGCCGGTCGGCTCGGTATAGCCCTGCTCCTGCAAGGCAGTTAAAATGGGGTCAATGAGGTTCAGTTCGTTAAAATTCACTATAATTAATTAATTCCTTTCAATACTCGACTTCGAGGAGATGGAACACCCCTAGCCGGGGCAGGGGAACGGTAGCTTCCTGACCATTCCATGTGGAGGTAAGGCTTTCGGCGCCGGGGGTCAGCAGCCGGACTGCGCATAGCCCCGTACAATAGCGGCAGGGTTATTGTATCACAAACGCGGGTAAAATACTATGGCTTGTACCAAAACGTACGCTATTTTTTTAGAGATATCCGATACTTTCCAGGGGGGAGCCCCTCAATCCGCTTAAAAAAACGATTCATGTTGTATTCATTGCTGCAACCGACCTTAGAGGCAATCTCAAACAGCGACAGGTCGGTGGTTTCCAGCAGATGCTTGATGACGGATATTTTTTGCTGCTCGATGAGCTGGGTCAGCGTCAAACCGGTCGAGCTTTTTACAATTCGGTTCAGCTGCTTCACGCTCATATTAAAGTTGCCGGAAACATCGGCGGCGGTGAGCGAATTTCGGATGTTGTCATGAAGAAAATTTAGAATGCTTTTTACGCGGGAATCCTGTTCCCGACTATGGCTGATATCACCCAAGGCAATGCTGCGCGACGCCGTTTGCCGGGCAATGTCCAGCAGTAGCTGCTGCACCAATCCGGCGATGGTAACTCCACCAAACAATGGGTGCTCCAAAGCAGTTTCCAGCATTTGCTGTACACAGCCGCGCATGGCTGGCAGTGCAGGGTAGGTTTTCAAGCTGTCCGCTTCGTGCAGCGCTGTCCCCACGGCAAGGGCCTCCGGGTCGGTGGGGTCAATGGTCAGCGTAAAGCCCATAACCATTTCCGAAAAGTCATGGGAGGGGGACAGCACCTGATGCTGCACCCGTGGTAACAGCAGCAAAAAGGTGTCACTGCACAACGTGACCGGGTTGCCGCTAATGAAGTAGCTGCACTGTCCAGTCAAACAGTAGTGCAGCTCGAAGAAAGTGTGCCGGTGCCGCTTCTTTGTCCATGTTTCATTTTCGTTATAGGCGGTGCGGCACCACAAAGTATCAAATTGAAACGGCCCATATGATATTTTGATTCGCGTGTTGCTTAAGCGCTTTGCAGCCAGCAACTTATTCTTGTTATCCGTTTCTATCTCTCCTTTTGCAAAAACTATAATATAAAACATGTACAAATATTACAACTTATATTATACATTAACAACATAGTTTTTGCAACAGGAATTCGGAAACATCAAAATTACTAAATAAATGTCCAAAAGTGATATTTATTAGTCTGTTGGTGCTATTTTGATATAGGAATCAGTGTGATACACTAATGGCAATGACAAGAGGCTCCCCTCACCGGGCAAATCCAGAATTGGAAAGGATGGACTGCTCATGTTCAAACGCCAAAAGTCCGTTTCAACTATGCCATGTACCCCAGGCAGGCAACTAAAAAGAATATTGAAGTGCTGGCAGTTGTACCTGCTGATTCTGCCGGCGGTAATTTATCTGCTGGTGTTCTGCTACCAACCAATGTACGGCGTGCTGATTGCGTTTAAAGACTTCAAGCCGAGCCTTGGTGTGTGGGGTAGCCCCTGGGTGGGACTCAAGCATTTTATCAAGTTCTTTAACTCCGAAAGCTTTATGCGCACCCTGAGCAACACCCTTTTAGTCAGCATATACTCGTTGCTGGCGGGTTTTCCCATTCCAATTTTGCTGGCGCTGGCCATGAACGCGGTAAACGTTAAGTGGTTCAAAAAAATTGTGCAAACCGTCACCTACGCACCGCACTTTATCTCGGTGGTGGTCATTGTTGGTATGATTGACCTGTTGTTTTCCCCCGGAGCAAGCGGTTTGGTCAACAACTTTCTTGGGCTGTTTGGGGTAGAGCCCATCTTCTTTTTGGGCAAGTCGGAGTACTTTCGACACCTGTATGTGTGGTCGGGTGTGTGGCAGGGTATGGGCTGGGGCAGCATTATCTATCTGGCGGCGTTGGCCGGGGTAGACCCCTCCCTCCACGAGGCTGCCGAAATTGACGGTGCGTCCCGCTTGCAGCGAATGTGGCACATCGACCTGCCCTGTATCCTGCCAACGGTTGTTATTATGCTTATTCTGAATGCCGGTAAGGTGATGAACGTCGGCTTTGAAAAGGTGTTTTTGATGCAAAACCCGCTGAACATTGAAGCTGCCGAGGTCATCTCCACCTATGTGTACCAGCGCGGCCTGCTCAATGCTCAGTACAGCTTTTCGACTGCGGTTGGGCTGTTCAATTCGGTGGTCAACATTATCCTGCTGTTAATTGTCAATAAAATTTCGCAAACCGTCGGTGAGACCAGCTTGTGGTAAATGCTGCGAAAGGAGAGTTGCTCTATGCTTGCAAAACGTAAGCCCATGTCGGACAAGGTTTTCGATGTAATAAACTTTTTTGTGCTGGCGGTACTGCTGCTTATTGTTGCCTATCCGCTCTACTTCATTATTATAGCATCGGTCAGCGACCCCGCCGCGGTTGCCCGCGGGCAGGTGGTACTGTGGCCAAAGGACATTTCCTTTGACGGCTACAAGGAGATTATTAAAAACAAGGATTTGTGGATTGGCTACAAAAATACCATTTTTTATACGGTAGTGGGTACCATCCTCAATGTATCCATTACCATGATGGCCGCCTATGTCCTTAGCCGTAAGGATTTGCCGGGACGCAATTTTTTCACCTTCCTATTCACCTTTACCATGTTTTTTAGTGGGGGTCTCATTCCCACCTACCTGACCATGAAACGGCTGAATCTGCTGGACACCTATGCCATCCTGATTTTAATGGGTGCCATCAGCACCTACAATCTGATTATTGCTCGCACGTTCATTCAGTCCAACATTCCCAACGAGCTGTTCGAGGCGGCCAGTGTAGACGGTTGCAGCGACTTCCGGTATTTCTTTAGCATTGTACTGCCGCTGTCCAAGGCAATCATCGCCGTGCTGGTGGTGTACTACGCCGTTGGGCACTGGAACGAGTACTTCAACGGACTCATCTATGTCAGCGACAAGATGAAGCGTCCCCTACAGGTGTTTTTGCAGGAAATTCTGCTGCAAAGCTCCTACACCTCCGAGCTTTCCATGGCCTCCGACAATGCCTCCCAATCCATTATGGTGGCCGAGTCGATGAAGTACGGCGTAATTATCGTCTCCTCGCTGCCAGTGATGGTGCTTTACCCCTTTATGCAAAAGTACTTTATGAAGGGTGTTATGATTGGTTCCGTAAAGGGCTGATGCCCTGCCCATAAATTCAGTTTTAGAAAGGTGATATTTAGTATGAAACGTACACTCTCTTTATTGGTAGCCGTGGCTATGCTGGCCGCCACAGTGCTATCCGGCTGCGGTGCAAAGCCATCCAGCGCCTCCTCGACCGCCCCCTCCGCTTCGACCTCTGCCTCCGCTTCGGCTTCGGACGCGACCTCCGGCTCTGCCTCCGTCACGGAATTACCGAAGATTGAAAACTTTAATCCCACCGGGTACCCCATTGTCAACACCCCAATCACCATTACTGGCATTATCTCTGCCGGTGCATTCTACGGCGACTTTAATGAAATGACCTATTTTAAGGAGCTGGAAAAGCTGACCGGCATTACCATTAAGTGGGATATTGTAACCCAAAAGCCCGCCGATGTCTACAACCTGATGTTTGCCAGTCAGGACTACCGTGACATTGCCTGCAACAGCATTAACGACACCCTGCTGCAAGGCGCCATTGACGCCGGGGATGTGTACCCGCTGGATGAGATGATTAATAACTATGCCCCCAACTGGAAGAAATTCTTTGACGGCAACGAGTATGCCAAAAAGGTATCTGTAATGAGCGATGGCAAGCTGTGGGGCTTCCCGATTGTCCGCGAGGAACCCAGCAATGTGGGTATCCGCGACCAGTGGATGATTTGCACCCAGTGGCTGGACGAGCTAAAGCTGCCCATGCCCAAGACCACCGATGACTTTTACAATGTGCTAAAAGCCTTTAAGGCAAATGCCGGCAAGGGCACGATTCCCACCGATGTCATTCCATGGTACCTGAACTTTGATGCCTACTCCAACGGCGGACAGTTTGAACTGCTCAATGCCTTTGGTGTGTTTACCCCCGGCAACAACCGTTATCTGTCGGTTGACAAGGGCGGCAAGGTAGTGGATCAAGCGGTCAATCCCGCCATCAAGGAACCCATTAAGTTTATGAATAAGCTGTACAGCGAAGGGCTAATTCCCCCTGACGCATTTACCGGCGCAAAGTCCTACGAAGCTACCGTAACCTCCAAGACCCCCATGACAGGGTCGTTTACCAAGTACTTTAACGAGGATGCAACCGGAAAGATTTACCAGCCGATGCCTCCGCTAACCTCCCCCCAGAACAGTACCCCCATGTACCGCAGACAGACCAATGGCTACAGCCGCAACAAAACCATTATCTTTAAGCAGAACAAACACCCCGAAGCCACGGTTCGTTACTTTGACACCATTGCGGACCCGGACTGGTCGGTGCAGGCCATGTACGGCATGCTGGGCGAGTGGATAGACAAGGACGGCGAAAAGTATGTGCAGCGTCCCTTTGAGGGCAATGAGGTTTATGCCAACGTACCGGGCAACAACCTGGCATTCCTAATTGACCCCATTGTTTCCGAAAAACTGGTTTACAGTGGCGCACAGGCCACCCGTAACGAAACGATTAAAAACATCTACGCTCCGGCAGTGGTTCCGCAGGAACGCTACATCCCCTCCGTTGTTTGGACAACCGAGGAGCTGGATGCGCGCAAGGAGTTGGAACCCGACTACAATGCTTATGTGAAAAAGAGCATGGCCAAGTGGATTACCGAAGGCGGCATTGACGCTGAATGGGATGCCTACCTTGCCGAATGCGAACGGCTGGGTGGCAGCAAGATTGTTGGCATCTTCCAAGGCGCGGTAGACCGCTTCAATAAGTAATCGCTCCGTCGATTGTCTTGTAAAATGCAGCGCAGCGGAGCACCGCTGCGCTGCATTTGGTTTTGGGATTTCTAAAAATTGCGAATGGAGACAAAAAGAATGGAAACAAAACAAGCTATTGCTCCGGAAAACAACCCAACCATGGTCAGCGCTGCCTATGGCGGACTGTCCGTTGTCCGGCTGGCTCCGGGCGACCAGCAGCTGACGGCGGACTACACCCTGTCTGCCGAGGCTGAGCGGGTGCGCGCAACCGTATTGACACTGGACACCCCGCCCCGAGTGGTGCTGGCGGTGGAGCAGCCCGCCGCCGCTGCCGGCAGCTTTACCCTTGCCCCGCTGTGGAACCGCACCGACTACCGACTGCGTATGACGGCACTGAAAAACGGGCAGGAGATTGCCGTTTCGGCAAACCGCCTGTTCCGCACAGGACCCATTCCCGGTGTGGTGGTCAACTACATCCACCCCGAGGACTACACCTTTAACAGCTCGGGGCGCTCCCCTGCCAGTCCGTCCATTCTGCGGCTGAGCAATGGCTCGCTGCTGGTTTCCCACGACATTTTTTGGGGTGGCGGCGGGCAAAACCTGACCCACCTGTACCGCTCCGACGACGGTGGTGTCAGCTGGTATTTTGTGTCTGAGCTGTATCCCTGCTTCTGGGCATCGCTGTTTACCAGCAAGGGGGTTCTGTACGCCATGGGTACCTCCTGCGAGTATGGGGCACTGAACCTGTTTTG
>JAVVRO010000093.1:0-7456 GCA_036654695.1 Angelakisella sp.
AGAACGGGGGCAGGGGGGGTCTTGGTAATGAAGGAGAAGGTACGGTCGGCGTATACGGTAATGACTACCGGGATAATCAGGCCGACATCGCCCTTGGTGCGTTCGTTAAATTCCTTGGTAAACGCCATGATGTTAACGCCGTGCTGGCCGAGGGCCGGGCCGACGGGTGGTGCCGGCGTAGCCTTGCCGGCGGGGATCTGTAGCTTAATAAAGCCTACAACTTTCTGAGCCATAATAAAAGCACCTCCAAAAAATGTGGTATTCAATTTTTTCGGGACGGTTTTTGTCGTCCCTCCCACGGGCAAAGACCTCTTTGCCTAAGTTTTAGTTACTCTAAAGGCTTTACCTGCTGAAGCTCCAGCTCCACAGGCACCTCTTTACCCATCATGGAAACAGTGACCTTGACAATTTGCTTGTCCATGTCTATTTCGTTGACGGTACCGACAAAGCCCTCCAGATATCCACCGTTCACTATTACGCTGTCACCAACGCTGTAGCTAACCTCGATATCCCGGCTTTCCACGCCAAAGCGAGCGACTTCGGCTTCGGTTAGGGGAATTGGTTTGGAGCCGGGGCCGACAAACCCTGTTACGCCGCGAATGTTGCGTACAACATACCAGCTGTCGTCGGTCATAATCATCTTTACCAGCACATAGCTGGGAAAGAGCTTACGCTCCACTTCCTTCTTCTCGTTGTCCTTCACCTCAATAACAGTCTCGGTGGGTATCTTTACCTCACGTATCAGGTGATGGAGCTGACGGTTTTCCACCGCGTTGGTGATGCTGTCCGCAACCTTGTTTTCGTAACCGGAATAGGTGTGAACGACATACCACTTTGCTTCTTCTTCCATGGGGAATTCCTCCTTACGCTGATCACCTGTCTGCCACGGGGCTGCCCGACGGTCTTAAACGACCGAGAACAAACCCTTAATGGCAAAGGAAAGAATAGAATCCAGACCGAAGATGAAGATACCGCTGACGGCCACAAAGGCAAGGACAATCAACGTGTTGTTGACAATCTGCTTTTTGTTTGGCCAGACGACCTTCTTCATTTCACCCTTCATGTCACGGAAGGAGCGAGCCACGCGTGCGAAGATACTCGGCTTTTTAACCTCTTGTTCAGACATTGCTTAGGCCCTCCTTACTTCGACTCCTTATGAACGGTGTGCTTCCGGCAAAACCGGCAGTACTTGTTCATCTCCAGACGGTCGGGATCGTTCTTCTTGTTCTTGTTGGTCATGTAGTTGCGCTGCTTGCACTCGGTGCAGGCCATTACAATTTTGACGCGCATAACGGCACCTCCTGATTTTCGGATTTTTTTGCCTCCCTCTATTTCTTGGCGAGGGATACTCCCTTTGTGTTTTGCCGCGCCTGCGAACAAACGCGCACAAAAAAAGAGCCCTCAACGAGAGGTACAATCACTATATCACAAATGCAGGGAAAAAGTCAAGTATTTTAAGGGCTTTTTTTAAGCTGTTTGGCGCTTTTATGCCGCTGCGCACTTGTATTTGCCCCGCTGACTGTGTATAATGATTTGGATACAATCATATAAAATACTGCGGACGGTACCGCAACATTTTCCGGAAAGGAATCGATAGTAAGATGAACAAGACGGTTGCAGTAATTTTTGGAGGAGTATCCTCCGAGCATGAGGTGTCGCTGATGTCGGTGACCTCGGTGCTCCATAACATTGACCGAACCCGGTACACTCCCCTTGCGGTGGGCATTACCAAGGCCGGGGCTTGGAAGCTGTTTTCCGGCGATGTGGCGCTGATTGCCGACGGCAGCTGGGAGCAGGACAGCAAGCAGCTTGCCGACTGCGTGCTTTCCCCCGACCGGCGGCACCACGGACTGCTGGTGGCCGGTGACAACGGCTGGCAGGCGGTACCGGTGGAGATTGTTTACCCGGTGCTTCATGGCAAAAACGGGGAGGACGGTACGGTGCAGGGGCTGTTGGAGCTCTCCGGACTGCCCTATGTGGGCGACGGTGTGCTGGCCAGCGCCTGCTGCATGGACAAGGACTTTACTCACCGCTTGCTAACTGCCGCCGGTGTTCCCAACGCACACTGGATTACAGTGCGCCGCGGGTCGTACGAATTAAAGGAGCTGCAACAGCGCGTGGGGCAGCAGCTGGGCTATCCGGTATTTGTCAAACCCGCCAATGCGGGCTCCTCGGTAGGGGTTAGCAAGGTAGACGCCCCCGGGGCGCTGGCGGAAGCGCTGGAAACGGCATTTGCCCAAGACTACAAGGTGCTCATCGAAGAAATGCTCCATGGGGCAGAGGTAGAATGCGCCGTACTGGGCAACGACGACCCTGTCGCTTCGGCGGTGGTGGGCGAGGTGGTGCCGGTGCGCGGGCTGTACGACTACGAGGGAAAATACAAGGACGGTTCGACAGCGCTGTACATTCCTGCCCGGATTAACGAAGGACAAACCGCCGCCATACGCGAGCTCGCGGTGCGTGCCTACCGTGCGCTGGAGTGCGCGGGGCTGGCGCGGATTGACTTTTTTGCGCTGACCGACGGTAAGCGGGTGGTGCTCAACGAAATTAACACCATGCCGGGCTTTACCAATATCAGCATGTACCCCAAGCTGTTCATTGCTTCGGGCATGAGCTATACCGACATGATTACCCGGCTGCTGGAGCTGGCCGAAGCTGACTGCAAACAGTGAGGAGCTACGCTATGAATAACGCGCCCATTGGGGTGTTCGATTCGGGACTGGGTGGGTTGACAGCGGTCAAGGAGCTGCGCGCACTGCTGCCCCACGAGGATATTATCTATTTTGGGGATACCGGCCGGGTGCCCTATGGCGGGCGCAGCTACCCCACCATTACCCGGTATGCCTTCGAGGACGCTACGCTGCTGTTGCAAAAAGGGGTCAAAGCGGTGCTTTCGGCCTGCGGAACGGTGAGCGCGGTGGCGGGGGAACAGCTGAATAGCCGCTGCCCCTGCCCTTATGTCGAGGTGGTTGACCCTGCGGTAACCCGGGCGGTGGCGGTGTCGGTGACCGGACGCATCGGCGTGATTGCCACCCGCGCCACCATTGGCAGCGGGAAATTCCAACAGGCGCTGGAGGCAGCACTGCCCGGCGCACAGGTTACCGCAGTGGCCTGCCCGCTGTTTGTGCCGCTGGTGGAGGAGGGGCACATTGCCCCCAACGACCCGCTGGTGCGGCAGGTGGTGGAGCTGTATCTGGCGGAGCTGCGCCATGCCGATGTGGATACGCTCATTTTGGGCTGCACCCACTACCCGCTGCTGGCCGAGGCCATTGGGCACTATTTAGGCAGCAATGTGGTGCTGGTGGACTCCGGACGGGAGGGCGCCAAGGCAATGGCGGCGGTACTGCGCCAGCGGGAGCTGCTAAGCGAGCACAGCGGCGACACCCACAGCGGAACCTGTCGGTATTACCTGACCGATTCCACACAGCACTTTAAGCTGGTTGCCAAGGCGTTTTTGGGCGAGGAGGCTTCCGGACCGGTGGAGCAGGTGGCCTTGGAAACTTTGGAAGGGACAGAGGTAGGACTGTGAAAAAAGATGTAATGATTCGGATAAAAGGGGTTCAGACGGTAGACGGCGACCGGGATGTAGTGGAGCTGTTGACCACCGGTAGCTTTGTGCGCCGGGAGAAGGACTACTTTATTATCTATGACGAAAGCGAAGCGACCGGCTTTGACGGTGCCAAAACGGTGCTGCGGTTCGAGCCGGAGCAGCGACGGGTCACCATGAGCCGCACCGGCACCAGCCGTTCCCGTCTGGTGATTGAAAAAGGCCGACGCCACCAGTGCAGCTATGCCACCGACTACGGCAGCATGACCATTGGGGTACTGGGCAGCGCCATTAAAAGCGACCTGTCCGACGAGGGCGGCAGCATTTCTTTTGGCTACTCGCTGGATATTAATACCGCGCTTACCAGCGAAAACACGGTGGATATCCTCATTGCCGGTCAATAATCAGCGGATACCGCTAAATAATAATGGAGTGAAAAAACAGATGATCAGTATCTTTGAACAAGCACGGCAGCAGCTGATAACCGCCATTGGCGCAGCGCTGGCACAAGCAATGGAAGCGGGCACGCTGCCCCGCGCCGAGATTGCGCCCTTTGTGGTGGAGGTGCCTGCCGACACCACCCGGGGAGATTTTGCGACCAACGCGGCCATGGTGAACGCCAAGGCGCTGCGCCAGTCGCCGCAAAAGATTGCGCAGGCCATTGTTGCCAATCTGGATTTGTCCGGCTGCTATGCCGAACGGGTGGAGACTGCCGGCCCGGGCTTTATCAACTTTTTTGTCAAGCCCCAGTGGTTTGCCGACATTGTTAGCGAAATTGCCCAAAAGGGCGAGCAGTACGGCCACACCGACTACGGCCATGGTCAAAAGGTCATGGTCGAGTATGTTTCGGCCAACCCCACCGGCCCCATGCACATGGGCAATGCCCGCGGGGGTGCGCTGGGCGATGTGCTGGCCGAGGCGCTGGCATGGTCGGGGCATGACACTACCCGGGAATTTTATGTCAATGACGCGGGCAACCAGATTGAAAAGTTTGGCATCTCCCTGGAGGCGCGCTATATTCAGCACCTGCGGGGGGAGGATGCCGCAGTGCTACCGGAGGACGCTTATCAGGGCGGCGACATTACCGACCACGCGGTAGCCTTTGCCGCCGAGTATGGCGAACAGTATTTGAACTGCGACAGCCGCCAGCGGCGTGATGCGCTTATTGCCTACGCCCTGCCAAAGAATGTCGCCAAGCTGGAAAGCGACCTTGCGCGCTACCGCATTCACTACGATGTTTGGTTTCGGGAAAGCACCCTGCACCCCGATGCGATTCAACGTGTTTTGGAGGTGCTGCGGAGCCGCAACGCCGTGTACGAGCTGGACGGCGCACTGTGGTACAAGGCCACCGACTTTGGCGGCGACAAGGACGAGGTGCTGGTTCGCGCCAACGGTCTGCCCACCTACTTTGCGGCGGACATTGCCTATCACTACAACAAATTTGCCGTGCGCGGCTTCGACAAGGTTATTAATGTGTGGGGCGCCGACCACCACGGACATGTTGCCCGGCTGAAGGGTGCCATGGATGCCATTGGACTGGACGGCAGCAAGCTGGACATTGTGCTAATGCAGCTGGTGCGCCTGATGAAGGACGGCGAGCCTTACCGCATGAGCAAGCGCTCCGGCAAGTCCATTAGTCTGTCCGACCTGCTGGAGGAGGTGCCGCTGGATGCGGCGCGGTTCTTCTTCATTATGCGGGAGGCCGGCTCTGCGCTGGACTTTGACCTGTCGCTGGCCGCCGAGCAAAGCGCCAAAAACCCGGTATTCTATGTGCAGTATGCTCATGCCAGAATTTGCAGTATGCTGAAAAACCTTGCCGCCGAGGGCATTGCCGCCGATGGGGAGCGCTACCTGACGGTATCTCCGGCTGCGCTGCTGGTGCTGACCGCCCCCGAGGAGCGAGCATTAATTCGCCGTTTGGGACAGCTGCCGCAAGAGATTATCAACGCTGCCTGTGCCTACGACCCGGCGGGAATTAGCAGCTACATTACCGATGTGGCGACGCTGTTCCACAAATTCTACACTGCCTGTCGCGTCAAGGGCGAGCCTGAGGAGCTGCTGTACCCGCGTCTGGCGCTCTGCCACGCGACCCGCACCGTGCTCAAAAACACCCTTGCGCTGCTTAAAATCACCTCACCCGAGGTCATGTAAAAAAAGGAGTTATTGCTTACTATGGATGACCTGCCGTTACGAAGATGTATCCTGCTGGATCGCGACCAGCTCTCCTTTGCCCCGGCACTTGCCAACGCGGGGATAAAATCGCTGGCGGTACTGGAGCTGCCTAACGACATCACCCCCGGCGAGGACGCAAAAATTACCTGCAAACGGCTGATTGACGAGGCACGTACCGTCACCGCCGGAAAGGCGCTACTTTGTGTGGCCATTCCTGCGGGCAACTTTTTCTACGAGCCCTATGGCGATATGCCCTTTGCCCAAGGGGTGGCACATTTTCACGAGCTGGCCTTTTTGTGCAAGGAACAGGGCGCTGACGCGGTGATGATTCACCGTGCCAAGAGCATGTTGCAGGCGCGCGCCGGGGTGCTGGGAGCACGGGCTGCCGGGCTGCCGGTGCTGGTTGCGCTGGAACCGATTGGCGAGGGGGACACCCTGCTGGGCGGTACCGACCTACTGGCGGCCTTTGCGGTGCTGCGGCTGTTGGGCATTGCTGCCTTTGGCTACGCCTCCAGCGTGGCGGCCTTGCAGCTGCCCGGGCTGGAGACGGTTGCTGCCCACGGCGGGGTTCCGCTCTTTTCCATTACCCGCAACCTGACCGGCGCGCTGTCGGCCAAGGAGACCGGTGCGCTGTTTGCCGACCGCGCCAAGGGACTTTCGGAATTGGGGGTTTCGGCGGTGGGTATTTGGGGCGCGGGGGAACAGCAGCTGCTGGAGGCCGGGCAAAGGATTGCCAAGGTAGACGAAAAAACCGGTGATGAGCGGGGCACCCTAACGGCCGACGACCTGTGGGCGGCCAGCGAGACGCAGGTGTACTATCTGGACGAAAACGTGGAGCAGAGCGAACCGGTGGAATGCCGCGCCGACATGACCGACGACATTTTGGAGGCAGAGCACGAGGTTTGCGACTTGCTGTGCATTGAACTGACTTCGCCGGACGAGGCCTACGCCATTTCCCGGAACAACGGCAACATGGATCAGATGCCGGTCTGCTTTTTGGCGCATGACGAAGCCGCGCTGGAGGCCGCGCTGTTTTACTATAACGGCAGGGCGGTCATCGACAGTCGAAGCTCTCTTTCGGGGGAGGTTATCGACCGGCTGGCAGGTCGGTTTGGCGCGGTTGTCATTTAGCTGATACAGCATAAGGAGTAACATGAAGGAAATTTTTAAAAAATCTGCCGACGAACTAAAAAACCCGCGGACACTGGTAGTTTGCGCCATGCTGGTGGCACTCAAGCTGACGCTGGACGCTCTAAACATCCGCATTACTATTACCCCCAGCTTGCGCATTACCTTTGGCTTTATTGCCACGGCCATGGGCGGAATGCTGTTCGGCCCAGTACCCGCCATGCTCATGGGCGGTGCGGGCGACCTCATCGGCTATTTTATCAACAGCGGTGGCGGGCCCTATTTTCCCGGCTTTACCCTGACGGCGGTGCTGGCGGGGCTGGTATGGGGCTATGGCTTTTACGGTCACAAAATCACCTTTTTCCGGGCGATTGTGACCAAAGGGGTTATTAACATTCTGCTGAATATTCTACTGAACAGCGTTTGGCTTAAGCTACTGTACGACAAAGCCATCTGGGTGGAAATGCCCATTCGCATTCTCAAAAATCTGGCATTACTGCCGGTGGAAGCGCTCATTTTGGTGGCGCTGGGCGGCATGGTGACCGAAGCATACAAGCGTGCAAAAAGGGCGTCTATATGACGTCCTTTTTTTATCGCTGATTGAGTTTG
>JAVVRO010000094.1:0-7398 GCA_036654695.1 Angelakisella sp.
GGGCAAAGGGCGGAATGTTTTCAGGCTGGTCGCCTACCACCCGCACCGCGGCGGGGTCAAACAAGCCGCGCTGCGCCGCCAGTCGAATCATATCCACCGTCATGGGGTCAAGGCCGATGGCGCGGGCGGCGGCATAGTCCTGGGCGTACAGGTCGTTGGCGGCAAACAGGTAGCCCATGTGTCGCACGGTACCGCCGGAGGGACCCTCCCCCTCCATGGCGTCAATGGCATCAATGACCGTTACCGCCGGCGCTACCACCAGCGACAGGTCAACCAGCATGCCGGAAAAGCGCTCTTTTTGGGGGTACAGGTAGTGCATCTCCGGCTTTTGCAGGCCGGGGATGGTACCAAACAGATTTTTCATCCCCCCCGACATGGTGGTCATGCCGTGGGTTTTCAGCTTTGCCAGATTAATGATGAGGTCGGCGTTGCAGACAGGGTTCAGCTGGTTAAAGCTTTTGCAGACCACGCCCTGTTCCAAAAAGCGGGTCTGCCAGCCGGTGTCAAAGTTCAGCTGGATTCCCTCAAGGGTGTCCAGCCCGCAGATGTGGTAGATGCCCTTCATCCGCTGGGCGGTAAACACTCCCCCGGGGCTGTCCGCCAGCACAAGCTGCGTAACCCCATGGGCACGCAACCAGCGCACTACGGCGGCTACCACCGCGGGGTGGGTCGTAATAGCTTCCTGTGGATCCCTGCCGGTTAGCAAATTTGGCTTGAGCAGCACCCGTGTTTGCGGGGTCAACTCCTCCGCCAGACCCAGCAGCAAAAACTGCTCGGTCAAAGCGCTGTACAGCAGGTCGGGATCGTAACTCTCAATTCTCTTGGCCGATACCAAACCGGGATTCTTCATTTTTTTACAGTCCTTTACAGTCAGGGCAGCTGGAACACGAACTAGCGATTTTCCTTTTGGACTCAACTGCGCCTGAGGATGGTTTTGAAGGCGGTGGGGGAAACATGTCATACTATAAGTATATCAGTCTGGGCAATATACTCCAAGTTGAATTAAATAGAGCTCAATGCGCTTGAGCGCCTCAATTAAATGCTCCACCGAGTAGGAGTAGGAGATGCGCACAAAGCCCTCGCCGCTGCGACCAAAGGCATCCCCCGGCACTACCGCAACCTTTTGCGCCGTCAGCAGTCCCTCGCAGAACGCGGCGCTGGTCATGCCGGTTATGGCAATGGAAGGAAAGACATAGAACGCGCCCTTGGGGTCGGCACAGTGCAGTCCCATGCGGTTCAGGTTATTCACCAGCAGCCCGCGGCGCATCCCGAACTGAATGGCCATCCGCTCAATTTCGTCGTCACAGTTTTTCATCGCCTCAATGGCGGCGTACTGGCTGGTGGTAGGGGCGCACATAATGGCAAACTGGTGTACCTTGGTCATCTGGGAAATTAGCTCCCGGGGAGCAGCGGCATAGCCCAGCCGCCACCCAGTCATGGCATAGGCCTTGGAAAAGCCGTTGACCACCACAGTGCGTTCCCGCATTCCGGGCAGTCCGGCAATGGAAACATGCTTGCCCTCGAAGGTTAGCTCGGCGTAAATTTCGTCCGAAAGCACAATAATGTCGGTGCCCCGCAGTACCTCGGCAATGCCCTCCAGCGCCGCACGGTCCATGACCGCGCCGGTGGGGTTGTTGGGGAAGGGGAAAATAAGCAGCTTGGTTTTGGGGGTAATGGCAGCTTGCAGCGCCGCGGGGGTCAGCCGGAAGCAGTCCTCGGCGTGGGTGACAATGGGCACCGGCACACCGCCTGCCAGCCGGGCAATCGGTTCGTAGGCCACAAAGCAGGGCTCGGGAATAAGCACCTCGTCCCCGGGGTTTATCACTGCGCGGGTACACAGGTCAATGGCCTCGCTGCCGCCTACCGTCACCAGAATTTCCTTGGCTCCGTCGTAGCTCAGCCCAAACCGGCGGGCAAGGTAGGCCGCAATTTCGGTTCGCAGCTCCAGCAGTCCGGCGTTGGCGCTGTACCAAGTGCGGCCTTTTTCCAGTGACTCAATGCCGGCACGGCGAATGCTGTAAGGCGTTTTAAAATCCGGCTCGCCCACGCCCAAAGAAATCACACCCTCCATGGTGTTGGCAAGGTCAAAAAACTTGCGGATGCCGGAGGGCTTCATCTCCTGTACGCAGCGGGACAGTATCTTGCTGTAGTCCATTAAAGCAGCTCCCTCCCGTCGTCGCTGTCGTCGGCGGTCAGAATGCCGCGCTCCTTGTACTTGCGCAGTACAAAGTGGGTGGCGGTGGACTGCACCGATTCCAGCGGCGCCAGACGGTGAGATACAAAGGTAGCAACATCCTTAAAGGTCTTGCCGGAAACGGTCAGGGCAAGGTCATAGCCGCCGCTCATTAAATAGACAGTTTCCACCTCGTCAAACTGGGCGATGGTCTGGGCAATTTCCTCGAAGCCCATGCCGCTTTTGGGAAGCACCCGCAGCTCAATGCGCGCAATGCAAAGGGAGCGGTCGGTTTTGTCCCAGTCAATAATAGCCTTGTAGCCCTTAATGATGCCCTCTGCCTGCAACC
The DNA here is from genome assembly GCA_036654695.1 of Angelakisella sp. GTDB lineage: Bacteria > Bacillota > Clostridia > Oscillospirales > Ruminococcaceae > Angelakisella. Next base: position 2,523 of record JAVVRO010000094.1, read on the forward strand.
GGTCAATTTCGGTGGCAACTGCTTCGGCGGTCATGCCGGTCATGGCGGCCAGCTGCTCGCAGGAAAGCCGGGCGTTGTCGGCCAGAATGCTGAGTAGTTTGTTTTGCATAATCATCGTTCCCTTCCGTTATATAATTCGCAGCATAACCGGCTTCCGGTTGCTGTAAAAAGCAAAGTAGCGGTAGCCTAAGGTCAGCAGCAAATCCATGGTGTCATCAAAGCCGTCTGCCATGTGCTCGGCAAAGTGCGCGTCGCTGCCTAGGGTAATCAGCTCGCCCCCCAGCTGGCGGTACAGCTCCAAAATCTCCCGGCCGGGGTCGGGTGCCCCCAGACCCTTGCGCAATCCGGCGGTGTTTACCTCCAGCGCTTTGCCGTTTTGAATCAGGGTGCGCAGCAGCTGCTCAATCTGTTCCATATAGGGGTGGATATCCACCGGAATGCGGTGCTCCCCCCAAATGTACCGCTCGGGGTAGCGGATGTGAGCCATGGCATCAAACCGGTTCCATACCGCCAACCGGTTTAGGTCGGTGTAGTATTCGGTTAACAGCTCGCTGACTACCAGCGCGGGGTTGCTAAAGTCGGCATAGTAAAAGTCGGTGCCATCCGGGGTGGTGTGTACCGACCCCAGCACAAAGTCAAAGTCGGTCAGTGACAGGATGTGCTCGGCAAATTCGGGACAGCGGTGTCCCTGAGCCAGCTCGATGCCCTTACTCAGCCGCACCGCGTTGCCAAAGCTGCTGCGGGAGCGCTCCACCTCAAAGGCCGCCTGCCGTACGCCCATCTCCATGGCGGCGGCGTTTTTGTCGTCGCATTCCATGTGGTCGGTTACGGCAAAGCCCATGATGCGGTTTTGAATTGCCTGTTCGCACAGGTAGGGAATAGCGTGATGGCCATCGGGAGAATTGTCGCTGTGGACATGGCTGTCAAATAAATTTACTTTCACCAGATACCCTCCGTAAAATCAATACAGTAATAAGATACATAGTATCACTTCGCAGCAAAAAAGTATAGTCTCTGTTTGAAAAAACTGCCGTTAGGTGTATAATGTAAAACAGTACACAGGAAAAAGGAAGGGTTTGACAGATGGAACAGTTTGTTGCCGAGCGGGAAGCGTTAGGTTGCATTGCATGGATTCGGGACTGGGTTGAGCATTGCTCCGGCGGTGCAAAGGGAATTGTCATCGGGATTTCGGGGGGCAAGGACAGCACGGTTGCCGCGGCACTGTGCGCCCGGGCAGTGGGTGCGCACCGGGTGTTCGGCGTACTAATGCCCAATCACCGGCAATCGGATATAGAGGACAGCGTAGCGGTTTGCAAGGCGGTGGGCATTGACTACCGCGTGGCCGACATTGGGGCGCTGTTCGACGCGGCGCTGGCACTGACCTGCCCCGGGGATGAGGCCAAAGTAAACCTTGCGCCGCGGCTGCGTATGGCGGTGCTGTATGCCATTGCCCAAACCCGCAACTACCGTGTCTGCGGCACCGGTAACGCCTGTGAACGCTATGTGGGCTATACCACCAAGTGGGGGGACAGCGCCAGCGACTTTAACCCGCTGGCCGGCTTTACCGTCAGCGAGGTAATGGCTCTTGGGGACTGGCTGGGACTGCCGCGGCCGCTGGTACACAAAACCCCCAGCGACGGGCTGAGCGGCCTGAGTGACGAGGAGAAAATGGGCGTGACCTATGGCGAAATTGAAGCAAGAATGCGCGGCGAGAACCTGTCCGAAGCAAAAAACGCAGCGATTGACCGGCTGCACCGACTGGCGGAGCACAAGGTAAATCCCGTGCCGACTTACCTATCAATTACCACTTGATATTTGCACTTTATAGGTATATTATAGATTGACATGAAATAAATGGAGGGATGATTCATGAATACAGACAGCATCCTGACCCGGCTGGTAGAAACTGACCGGAAAGCCAGCGCCATGGTGGATAACGCCGAGGAGGAGCTGGAGCTGACCGTGGCAAATATGGAACGGGAGATTGCTTCCTTTAAAGAGCAATATGCTGACAAGGCGCAGAAGCGGATTGGCATTGTGCGCGATACCGAAAGCCGTGCTTCTCAGGAGGCCACCGGGAACATTGCCCAGCGGTATGACGGACTGATGCAAAATCTGGAGACGCTGTACGCTGAAAAACGGGACAACTGGGAGGACGAGATTTTTAATCGCTGTATCTCGCACTAATCCCAATACTTCTAAAAACAAGTATCATTCCGAGAAAGGAGTGACGGTATGCTCAAAAGCTATTCCAGTAAAGCAATTGCCTCCAAAGCGCGTGCCATGTACGGGCAGCGGCTGACGGCGGCAGATTATAATGATATGGTGAAAAAAGACTCGGTGACCGAGGTTGCGCTCTACCTGCGGGACAACACCCACTACCATCAGGCGCTGAACGACCTGAGCTTGGACGGAATTCACCGCGCCCAGCTGGAGGAACGGCTGCGGGGCGCACGGTTCGGGCAGTACGGCGCCCTGACGCGCTACTGCTTTTCCCGCAAAGCGGGCTTTTACCAGTACCTGTACCTGTTGGAGGAAACCGAGCAGCTATTAAAGCTGCTGCGCTACATTGGCGGCGGCAGCGAGGGGGAGTACTTTTTCAGCCACACCAAGGAGCTGCCCCGCTACTGTACCTACAACCTAAACGCGGTACTGGCGGCACGCGACTACCCCACCTTGCTGGAGGCAGTGGCAGGGACACCCTACAAAAAGATACTGGAAAAATATCCGCCCCGCAGTGAGGGCGGGAAAAACCAGATTGATTTGGTGCTGTGCGAACGTGACCTGAAGGTACATTATTATGACCAGCTGTTTTCCCTGATTGACGAGGAGTTTTCCCACGGCGCGGCGCAGGAGCTGAAGGATATTTTCTTAGCACGCATCGACGCGGAAAACTTGGTGAACGCCTACCGTCTGCGGTACTTTTTCCGCAGTGAACCGGACTACATCCGGCAGGTACTGCTGCCCTACCGCACCGGTTCCCACAAGCTCATTGATAAGATTATTGATTGCACCGAAAACAAGGAGCTGCCGGGGCTGTTAAGAACCTCCGCGATTGTGCGCCACGGCAGTGAGCTGGACCAGGACTACATTGAAGGGTTGACCGCGCGCACCCGGGAAAAGGTCAGCCGCAGGGCGCTGCGCTACTCCACCTATCCAGCGGTGACGCTAGTCAGCTACATGACCCAGATGGACATTGAGCTGGATAACGTGATTAACATTATTGAGGGCATCCGCTATGGCCTGCCGGAGCCGGATCTCCGCAAGCTGCTAATACTAGTAGCATAACTAGGCACATATTATACAAATAGTAAACAGAAAGGTGGTGAAGTCTATGTCCATAGAAAAAATGTCGATGGTGTCGCTGCGGGGCGAACGGGCGTATTTGGATGAGGCGCTGCTCAGCTGCACCAACTCCGGGTACTTCCACCCCGAGCTGGCCTCCTCCCTCAGCGAGTACGCAAACACCCTGACCACGCTCAAGGAGGAAAACCCCTATACCGCCATTATGAAACAGCTGGAAGAGCTGGCACATAGTGTGGACATTACGCTTCATTATACAAAATACGAGGACCTACAGCTGCAAGCCAAGGACTTCGCGGGCTATGTCGCCGAGCTTTCCGGTAAGCTGGGAAAGCTCTTGCAGCGGCGCAACGGCGTGACACAGCTGATTGAGTCCCACAAGCGCACCCTCAATCACTTAACCCATCTGCGCAAGCTGGAACAAAACTTTGACGACATTTTCCAAAGTAAATACCTTGAGGTGCGGTTTGGGCGGCTGCCGGTGGACAGCTACGAGAAGCTCTCGTTTTATCAGGACAAGCCCTATGTCTTTTTCTCCTACGACAACGACGGCAGCTACCACTGGTGCCTGTACCTGTGCGCCGCCAGTGACAAGCAGGAGATTGACGGACTGTTTTCCTCGCTCTACTTCGAGCGCATCCGCATCCCGGACTATGCCCACGGTACGCCAACCCAGTCCATTGCCTTTATTGACAAGGACTTAAACCGGGAGCAAGCCGAGCTGGCCAGTCTAAACAGCCAGATTGCCGCCGTGCTGAACGAACAGCGTACCACGCTGGAAATGCTGTACACCAAGTCCAAGGTGCTGGCCGAGGCCTTTGACCTGCGGCGGTATGCGGGCTATGTCAAAAACGACTTTGTGGTCATTGGCTTTGTGCCAAAAAGCCGAGAGCAGGACTTTGCCGCCCGGTTGGCAGCACTGGCCGGGCATGTGGAGCTAAGCCTGCGTCCGGGGGATGCGGACCAGCGCATTGCCGTGCCGGTTCGCCTAAAGAACAACTGGCTGCTGCGTCCCTTTGAAATGTTTGTGGACATTTACGGCTTGCCCTCCTACAAGGACATTGACCCAACGCCATTTTTGGGGCTGACCTACATTTTGCTGTTTGGCATTATGTTTGGCGACTTGGGGCAGGGACTGCTGATTATGCTGCTGGGGCTGTTTTTGGAACAAAAGAAGAAGATGGCACTGGGCGGGGTAATGGCGCGTATCGGCGTTTCGTCCATGGTGTTCGGCTTTTTCTACGGCTCGGTGTTTGGCTTCGAGGAGCTGTTAATCCCGGTACACAGAGCGCTGTTTGGGGTCGACCACCTGATTCAGGTCATGGCGCCGGCCTCCACAAATACCATCCTAATGGGCGCAATTGCCTTGGGTGTGGTCATTATTATGGCTTCCATTTTAATGAACATCTTTCTGGGGCTGCGCAAAAAGGAGATAGACCGTGCGGTCTTTTCCAACAACGGCATTGCGGGCTTGGTGTTTTACGGCGCGGTAATTTATGCCGCCGTTAGTACCCTGCTGCTGGGGCAGTCGGTGCTTACCCCTTGGTACATTGCACTGTTCATTGCGCTTCCG
>JAVVRO010000095.1:0-1514 GCA_036654695.1 Angelakisella sp.
GGAAGTGCTGGAAAAGAACAAGCAGGAACGGCACATTCGTGGCGGGCAGGCTACGAAACTAAAGTATGCCCATCGGTAAGGTGTGCAGTGGCAAGCGCCAAGGGGAAAGAACATCCTCTTGGCGTTTTTGTTTGTAAAATGTCGAATAATAGAGTATACTATAGAGCAAATAGGAGTTTCTTTTGTACAAAGGAGGTTTTTCCCATGCCGGATTTTGCTACCCATTTTCTGTTTGGCGAGATGCTTGCCCTGCCGCAGGCCGCGCAAAAATTTCCGCAACTGTTTCGCTGGGGTCTGCAAGGCCCCGATCCGCTTTTTTACCGCAAGGTGCTTGGCGGCTCGCCTTACCACAAGCTGGGAAACCGTATGCACGAGCAGCAAACCGTCGCGTTGTTTGATGCCATGGTGGAGTTTTGCCGCAGCGCCAGCGGCCAGACCGCCCAGCGTGCCGAGGCATACCTCTACGGCTTTGCAGGACACTATTCGCTGGACTTGACCGCACACCCCTATGTCTATTGCCAGCAGGCGCGTATGGCCGCAAAAACCGGCATGGACGAGGGGATTGCCCATTGCTCCATCGAAAACGATATTGACATGGACCTGTACGCCCAAAAAAAGGGCTGCTCCGCCTGCACCATGGACATTGCGACACTGTATGCGCTGCCTGATGCGGATGCGCAGACCGTTGGCGCATTGTATGCTTATCTGCTGGGCACGGTCTACCAGGTGTTGCTACCCCCCGAGGAAGCAGCCGCGGCGTTTCGGGATACCGCCTCAATGCAAAAGCTAATCTTTTCCGGCAACCGCCTGTTGCTGGGGCTGGCCGGCGGGCTGGAGCTGCTCATTGGCAAAAAGAAGGGTGGGCTAACCGGGCATATGAAGGGACGCCAACCCAAGTGGGACTGCATGAATCTGGACGGAGATGAGTGGGTAAGCCCATGGACAGGCATCGCCAGCCGCAGCAGTATTCCCGAAATGATGACCGCCGCGGTTACATCCTTTGCCACATTGTCCGCAGCGCTGGAGCGCGCCATTGCAGGCGACACAACCCCGCTGCCTGTGGCGTTTGATTTTTCCGGCAGACCTTTGCAAAAAAATTTGTAAAAACACTTGCATTTACTCTGTAAAAATGATAAGATAACTTGTACTGTCGATAAATTAGAAGGAGGTGTCACTATGCCCAATATTAAGTCTGCTAAAAAGAGAGTAAAGGTTATCGCCGCTAAGGCCGCAAAGAACCTGCCTGCAAAAAGCGAGTTGAAGACCGCACTCAAGAAGGCTGATGCCGCGATTGCGAATTCTGCCGAGGATAAGGCTGCCGTTGTTAAGGCTACCGTCAAGACCATCGATCAGGCTGTTGCGAAGGGTCTCCTTCATAAGAATAACGCTGCCAGAAAGAAGTCCCAGCTGGCCATTAAAATGAACGCCAACGCCTAATCTGTTTTTGCACAAAACAGAAAGTCTCCACAAGCCATTTGGTTTGCGGGGACTTTTTTTGTCGTTGCCTATTTTGT
>JAVVRO010000095.1:1614-4831 GCA_036654695.1 Angelakisella sp.
GTGCAGCTATTCCACCGTAGTCACCGACAGCACCGTTTTGTTGGGTAAACAGCTTGCAATGTCCATATCCCGGCTTAAAAACCCTGACTTGACGCAGATTTTGTCGGGACAGTCGGAGGAATAAAAGTGAATTGCGTGTGCTTTTACCTCGAAGGTGATGTTAACGCCGCCAGCCTGTGCAATCGAGAAAATTTCGTCCTCGGCAGTGTCCAGCTGAATGGTGCGAATGACCTTACCATCCACAGTGATAGTTGCCACCGCGCCAACCGCGCCCTGCGGACGCAATAAAAACAGCACCGACAGCACCGCAATCAGCCCAATGACAACATAGAGCGCAACCGCCGTTTTCTGCTCCCGTTTCACGCAAACACCCCTTTTTCTTCCTTCGTATTGTAACAGATAATATTCCTGTTTGCAAGCGGGTATACTGGAGAGGATAGGCTGAAAAAAGGAGTGATTACCATGGGTAAATTTTTAATTGACACCCGGGGGTTATGCAAACACTATCGCCGGGGGGAGGAGCTGGTGCGTGCCCTCGACGATGTTTCGGTGCAGATTGGGCAGGGCGAGCTGGTCGCCATTGTGGGGTCATCGGGCAGTGGGAAGTCCACCCTGATGAACCTGCTGGGGTGTCTGGACAGCCCGACCGCCGGTAGCTACCTGCTGGCGGGGCAGGATGTTGCCGGGTTGCCACCCCGCAGACTGTCCGTGATTCGCAATGCCGAAATTGGGTTTGTGTTCCAAGGCTTTTACCTGATGCCGGAGCTGACCGCGCTGGAAAATGTTGCCCTGCCCCTGCGCTACCGGGGGGTGGGGCGTGAAAAACGGCTGGCAACCGCCGCCGCCGCGTTGGAGCGCATGGGACTAAGTGACCGGATGGGGCACCTGCCCGCCGAGCTTTCCGGCGGACAGCAGCAGCGGGTGGCCATTGCCCGTGCCATTGCGGGGGAGCCGCCGCTCCTCCTTGCGGACGAACCCACTGGCAACCTGGACAGCGCCAGTGGCAATGCCGTGGTGGAGCTGCTGCTGGCGCTGTGGCGGCAGGGGCGTACCGTCATTTTAATTACCCATGACCCCCGCGTGGCAGCCCGCGCCAGCCGCGTTATTGAAATTAGCGACGGTCGTGTACGGACTATGTAGGCGCAAGGTTGCTTGCGCCTTGCGAACCGGCAGTTGCACTAACGCAACTGCTGGTTGCGCCCAGTAAAGGGGTACAATAACATTACCCCATCAGGTTGTTTGCCACATTGTCCACAACCGAGCCCACCGCTTCACCCATGGTTTTCATAGCCCGTTGGGCATTGCGCTTCATGGTCTTGCGGCGGTGCTTTGTGGAACCGGCATTCATAAAATAGGCAGCGGTGCCGGCAGCTACCGTAGCCGCCGCGATACCGGCTGCGGTTGCAGCCATGCCGCCCTTGCTCATCTTGCTGTGCATTCGTCATCGCCATCCTTTTGCTATCAATTCCGGCCGTCTTGGTGACGGCATTATTATTGTAACCTTGTACACCGCCATTAACCCCTGCACATTTTGGAAGAGAAAAAAGCAAAAAATGATTTTGCAAGAAATTACGTTCTACGAAACATACAAAGGCAGCTTGCCACGAATGAAAAAAACTATCTATAACCCCATGGCACAGCACAGTGATGAACTTTTTTTGCGGTTTCTATTGGCAAAAGCCGCTAAACTGTGGTATAACATAGCTATTGTTCTATGTACAGATAGTGCAAAAGACGTGGAAGCACCACCGGGTTGCCCCGTGCTTGCGTTGGACGCTGTAACACTTTACAATAGTAATTGACGAGAGGAATGTCATCCCATGAAATCAAGACAACTGCGCGTTGCTGCTATCCACGACCTGTCCGGCTTCGGACGCTGCTCTTTATCGGTCATTCTGCCGGTCATTTCGGTTATGGGCATTCAGGTTTGCCCGGTGCCTACTGCTATTTTGTCCACCCATACCGGCGGCTTCGGGGAGGTGGAACGGGTTGACCTCACCGACTACATCGGCAGCTGCCTTGCGCGGTACCAGCAGCTTGGCATTGGCATCGACTGCATCTACACCGGCTACCTAAGCTCGGTGGAGCAGGTGGCGCATGTGCAAGAGTTTTTTGCCGCCTACCCCCATGGGCTCAAGGTGGTGGACCCGGTAATGGGTGACCATGGCAAGCTCTACCGCTCCTTTGCCCCACCCTTGGTGGAGGGCATTGTGCAGCTGGCATCGCAAGCCGAGGTGATTACCCCGAACCTGACCGAGGCGGCAATTTTGCTGGGCGAACCGGTTGCCATGGGACAGATTACTACGGCGGCAGCCCGTAGTATGCTGGCGCGACTCTCGAAAAAAGGCCCCCAGAGGGTCGTAATCACCGGCGTAACCTTGGCGACAGGGGAATACGCAAACATCTGCTATGACAGCGAACACAATTCCTACTGGAAGTCGGTCAGTGACTACCTGCCGGTCAGCTACCCCGGAACGGGCGACATCTTTGCGGCGGTACTGACGGCCTCGCTGCTGTCGGGGGACAGCCTGCCCATGGCAATGGATCGTGCCACTGGGTATGTGGAGCTGACCATTAAGACTACCTACGGCTACTCCACTGAGCCCCGGGAGGGGGTCATGCTGGAGGAGACTCTGGAATGGCTGACCCACCGCGACCTGCCCCGAGGCTATGTGACGCTCTAGCACAACAAGAAAGGGTATACAATGAGTAGAAACAATAAAACTTTATACAGCATTGTGGCCGTCGGGTTAATGGCGGCCATGGTATTCGTCTGCACCATGTTCTTGGGGTTCAAGATTGTTACCCCCACCGGTACCACCATGTTAAAAACGGCGAATGCAATCTGCCTGCTGGCGGGACTGCTGTTTGGGGGAGTGCGGGGCGGCTTGGCAGCGGGCTTTGGCTCGGCTATCTTTGACCTGACCTACCCGGAGTATGTGGCCGGCGCACCCATTACCTTTGTGCTGTTTTTTGTCATGGGGTTTGTCTGCGGCACCATTGCCCACTGGAACGTCAAAAAAGCGCCGTCGGTACCGCGCACGGTAACGGCCTGCATCTGTGGGGCGCTTTCCTACACGCTGCTGTACATTGGCAAAAGTGTGTTGACGCTGGTGCTGGCTGGCAGCGCACTGCTGCCGGCGGTCATTGCTACCGCGCCCAAAATGGTAACCAGCTTGCTGAACGCCATTTTTGCGGTGGTAGTCGCCAGCATTCT
>JAVVRO010000095.1:4841-7377 GCA_036654695.1 Angelakisella sp.
TGCGGCCCCGGCTGGAAAAAGCCGGACTGATGAAAAAATTTGAGTGACACGGCTTCCCCTTTTGCTTGCTGTTCCAATGGGCATACCATCCGCCAGCTCAAAAAAGGTAAGGGTGCTGGAACTATTGCAAGCGAGCTTAGCCACCTCAATGAAGTTTATACTAATTCCCTTTTAAAACTTATCGATAAGCGTTAAACCGCACCGACGGTGGGGGGCGGCAAAAGCAGCAGGCACCGATGAAGCTCGGAGCCTGCTGCTTTTACTGTTTTGGGTTACGACATTTCGGCGCGGTAAATGACAACGGCGTTCTTGCCATGCTGCTTGACATAATAAAGCGCGGTGTCCGCCTTGTGGAACAACTCGGCAAAGGTGCTGCCGTCGCCGGGGAACCGCGCCGCGCCTATGCTGCACGAGATAGAGCACTCCAAGCCATCCTTCTCAAAGGGCTTTTGAAAGGCCACAATAATGTCGTCCAGCTTTTTTTGCAGGTCATACCCCTGCCCCAGACCCTCCAAAAACACCACAAATTCATCCCCGCCTACACGCCCAACAATGTCAGAAGCACGGAACAACCGCTTTAGCCGATTGGAAATCTCCACCAGCGCCGCGTCGCCCATGGCGTGTCCCAGCGTGTCATTAATGTGCTTAAAGTCATCAATATCCACCACCAGCAGTACGGCGCCTGCGGCGGTCAGCAAGCGCTTTTCCACGAGGCAGGTTGTGGTCATTTTGTTGTACAGGTTCGTTAGCGCATCATGCTGCGCAATCTCGGTCAGCTCCTGCAACTCGCGCTTGGTGTCGTCAATGTCCTCAATAATGCCAACCACCCGAATCAGCTTATTCTGGCTATCCCGCACGGCAGTGGCCGAAACCCGGCACCAGAGGAAGCTGCCGTCGGCTTTTTGGATTCGTATTTCATCGGTAGAAAAATGGTCGCCTCGTTCAATCCGCCGATAAATGTTCAAGAAGGTTTTTTCGTCCTCCTCGTGAATTACGCGGCCATCCAACACACTTTTAGGAAAGTCGGTGGTAATCGGTGCAACGCCAAACTTTTTTTGGTACATCTTGGAGTGGACAATGGTGTTGTCCACCGGGTTCCATTCAAAAACAATGTTCTGCGTTTCGGCCATAATCAGCGCATACCGCTCCTCGGATTCTTTTAATTTTTTCTGAGTGCGCTTTAAGGCCGAAATGTCGGTGAAGCAGCAGTAAATCAAATCCTCGCCAATCTCTTGGTGCACAATTTCACCATTGATGAGTAGCCACCGAATCGTCCCATCCGCACCGGCCATCTGCACCTCGTCGCTGACGGTTTTCCCTGCGTACAGTTGCTTGGTGACCGACATTCGCACACGCGCTACATCGTCGGGGCGCATAATCTGTGCCATTTGGTTTTGGTACTGCTGCCGGAACTGCTCCTTGGTGTACCCAAAAAACTTGAAAAAACCGTCGTTGGCTTCGGTTACGGTAAAGCCATCGTCAATCAGGCATTTAAACACGCCGCCGGGGATGGTGTTGTAAATGGTGAGCAGCTCATGGTGCATGGAGGCTAGGGATAGTTGATTGCTGCGCCGTTGGCGGTACACATAGTAGACCAGCAGCGCCAGTACAATCATCAGTGCTCCGGTCAGCAAAAACACCTGCTGGGTCACTTCCATTGCCCGGGACGCTACAATTTCGTTGGGCAGTACCGACAGCAAATACCAATCGTTGATGCCCACCGGCATATAGCTCATGGTGCGCTTTTCGCCGTGCCATTCGTAAAAAATCTGCCCCTCCTTGCCGTCGGCCATCTGCTGCAACATCTCCTGAAGCGCAGCGTCGGAAACTGACGGAATGGGCTTGAATCCATGGTAAATACTGGTGAAATTCGGGTCAGCCGACGGATGGTTCGAGCGCACAAACACCCCGCCGTCGGAATTTGCCATATAGCTGTAGCCGCGTCCTCCAAAAAACTCGGCGGACAAAAACTCTTTTAGCGCCGACATTAAAAAGCGCCCGTTGACCACCCCAATGACCTGCCCGCCGCGTACAATCGGTGCGGCAATGGTTATAATATCCTTGCCATCCAAGGACTTTTCAATGTTGCTGACCACATTGCTGCCCTGCATGGCTTCCTTAAAATAGGAGCGTTCGGAGACATTCCCCAAAACAGAGCCATCCCAGCAATACAGGTTTCCGTCCGGCGTAATAATGTTAATATCCTTGAATACATCGTTGGCATCATTGCGCTCATGGATATGCAGTAAAATTCTGGCCGAGTTTACGGCATCCTTCTGTCGGGCAATATAGTCTGCATCCGCACGGATGTACTCCATATCGTTATTCATTCGCTCGTTAATCAGCGCCACCGACTGTACCGCGCTTTCCCGTACCACCTGATCCACCCGGGACTGTTCGGTGTTGCGGACGGCAAGGAGGTAGCCCTTGACCATTACCGAGACCAGCACCACCGCGCCCAGAATGACCAGACCGTTGAGGAGCAGTCGTTTTCCGCTGTTCCATTTCGTTTTCATATCTGCTTCCTCTCTATTGC
>JAVVRO010000096.1:0-4459 GCA_036654695.1 Angelakisella sp.
TGGGCGACCACTAGGGTTGTGCGTCCCTTGCACAGCAGGTCAAGGGATTGCTGAATGGCCAGCTCGGTGACATTATCCAACGCGCTGGTGGCTTCATCCAAAATGAGGATGGAGGGATTTTTTAGAAATGCCCGGGCAATGGCAATGCGCTGCTTTTGTCCGCCGGACAGCTTTACGCCGCGTTCGCCTACCTCGGTATGGTAGCCGTTGGGCTGCTCCGCAATAAAATCGTGAATGTTGGCCTGCCGCGCCGCTAGCTCAATCTGCTGGGGGGTGGCATTAAAATTGCCATAGGCAATGTTTTCCCCGATGGTGCCGGTAAACAGAAACACATCCTGCTGCACAATGCCAATGCAGTCGCGCAGGGAGCTACGGGTCAAGGTGGTAATATCCTGCCCGTCAATGAGAATGCGACCGCTGTCCACCTCATAAAAGCGGGGAATTAGGTGGCAAAGGGTGGTTTTGCCGCTACCAGATGGCCCCACAATGGCGACCTTTTGCCCGCTGTGGATGGACAAGGAAATGTTTTGCAGTACCGACTCGTTATTTTCGTAGGTAAAGGATACCTCCTGAAACTCAATGTTGCCCTTGCAGTCAGTCAGTGACTGCGCCCCCTGCGCCTCCGGCTCGGCGGGTACATCCAGTAGCTCAGTGAACCGCGCAAAGCCGGTCATGCCCATTTCGTAGCCCTCGGCAAAGTCGACCAACCGGCGAATGGAGTTCATGAACAATGTAATATACAGCAAAAAGGTAATGAGCGCGCCGGTAGAAATCCAGCCATACAAAGCAAAAATTCCGGTCGCGCCAAGCCCGATTAGAAAAAGTAAATCCAGCAGGAATTTACTAAGAGTATGGTATTCGGCCATGGCCTTATAAGCGCCGCCACGGGAAGCACAAAAGCGCAGATTGCTGGCGTTAAAGCGCTCGGCGTCGTGCTCCTGACCGCCAAAGGCGCGGGAGACGCGCATTCCCGCAATGTTGTTTTCCAAGTCGGCATTCATAAAGCCAGTGTCACGGCGCATTTCAGCAAAGGTTTTGCGCATTTTGGAGCGCCGGGTAATGGAAACATAGGCAATGACCGGAATAAAAGCAAATAGAATCAGCGTTAGCGGTAGGCTGGACTGCGCAAGGATGAAAAATGACCCCAGAAGCATGACTGCTGACAAGAAAAGCTCCTCCGGGCCGTGGTGGGTCAATTCGCTGATATCCATGGTGTCATTGATAATCCGGGACATGATAACGCCGGTTTTGTTGCTGTCAAAGTAGCTGAACGGCAGCTTTTGCAGCTTTTCAAACACCTGTCGCCGCATGTCCGACTGAATCTTGACCCCCAAAATGTGCCCATAGTAGGTGACAACGTAGTTGGAAACTGCCTTAAGAACATACAGACCCAGCAGGACAGCCAGCCACACAAACAGCAGCTTCAGGTTGTGGTGGGGAATGTAGTCGTCCACCAGCCTGCCGGTAATAGCGGGGAAAAACAGGTCAAAGGCCGACATTAAAAAGGCAAATACAAGGTCGAGCACCAATAGGCCAATATAGGGTCGATAGTAGCGCGCAAGGCGTTTTATCATAAAAAAATTCATTCCTTTCACGCTAGCTTCATGCTGCAAAAGAATTTGATATTATAAATCGTTTCCTTATTATAAGGTTTTTGGGAAAGAAAAGCAACCTGTCAGCCTGCCTGCAAACTGCCCATTTGAAAAACCAGTGGAAATAACCGCGAAACCGTGCTATACTTTGTTTACGAAAGCTGTCTGGTTTTATTCATATTGCATTGGAGGGGTGACAGTGGCGGCGTTTACAACAACGGCAAGCATTGTGCTTCCTACCTTTTTGATTATTGCGGCGGGTTACCTGCTGCGCTTGACCGGCATTGTTGACGATGACGGCTGCCGCAAGATGAACACGGTTGCGTTCAAGGTGCTCATTCCAACCATGGTGTTCAGCAGCATTTACCGCTCCAATCCCGCCAGCATTACCAATGTAAAGCTAATAGCCTTTGCAGCTGTCAGCATTACGGTGACTTTTGGACTGCTTATGGCTGTCATTCCGCTGCTGGAGCGGGATAACGCGCGCCGCGGCGTAATGGTGCAGGGGATTTTTCGCTCCAGCTTTGTAGTGCTGGGACTGGGGCTGGTGACGACCATGTACCCCAATGGTGACCTTGGGGCAACCGCCATGCTTTCCGCGGTGGTTGCGCCGCTTTTTAACGCCTACGCTGTCATTGCGCTGGAGGTTTACCACCGGGAGGACGAAAACCAGCGGATTGACATGAAACGCATAGCAATGGGGATTGTTACCAATCCTTTGATTATTGGTTCGTTGCTGGCCATTGGCCTGCTGCTGCTGGGGCTGCGGCTGCCCGCTGTGCTGGAACAGGCGGTGGAGGATGTGGCTTCGGCTGCGACGCCGCTGGCGCTGCTGGTGGCAGGTGCGTCGTTCCGGTTTGGCAACATTGGCGACCGCAAGCGTCAGCTGGCCATTAGCTGCTTTGGGCGGTTGGTTGCGGTGCCGCTGTTGCTGGTACCGGTTGCGATACTGCTGGGTTTTCGCGGAGTCGAGCTGTTAACGCTGCTGGTGCTGTTTGCTGCACCCAACGCGGTTTCTTCCCATATTATGGCCAGCAACTCCGGCGGCGACGACCAACTTGCCGGACAGATTGTTGTGTTTTCTACCTGCTTTTCCATCTTTTCACTGTTTGGCTTTCTCTATGTGTTGCTGTCCATGGGACTGCTGTAACCGAACAGTATTTGTGAAAGGGGCTGCCGCATGGGCGTCAAGCTAGAGCTTTACCGGGTGTTTAAAGAGGTTGCCGACCGTGGCAGTGTTTCGGGAGCGGCCAAAAGTCTGTATATTTCCCAGTCAGCGGTCAGCCAAACTATCCGCCAATTGGAGCAGCAGCTGGGGGTGCGTCTGTTTACCCGGGGTACGCGCGGAGTCACCTTGACCGGGGAGGGCACACTGCTGTACCAATATGTCGGCACGGCGATTGGTCTATTGGAAAGCGGCGAACAAAAGCTGCTGCTGACCCGCAGCTTGGAGCTTGGCGAATTGAGCATTGGTGCCAGCGATACCATTACGCTCTGCTTTTTACTGCCGTTTTTGGATCAGTTTCACCGCGCCTATCCCGGTGTTCGCCTCAAGGTGCTTAACGGCACCAGCTTGGAGGTCATTGAGCTGCTAAAGTCGGGTAGGGTGGATATTGCCTTTGCCAATCTGCCCATTCATGACAGCGGGGTGCAGTCCTATCATTGCTTTGCCATCCACGATGTATTTGTGGCAAGCAGCAGCTATCCCTGCGACTTTCAGCGCAGCTACACCTTGGCAGAGCTTGCCGCCATGCGGCTGATTTTGCTGGAACGCAAGTCCAACTCCCGGGTAGTTACCGAGGAATTCTTTCTGCGGCAGGGTGTGCAGCTGGTGCCGGAAATTGAGCTGGGCTCCTATGACATGGTGCTGGCACTAACCCGCATCGGGCTGGGGGTATCCTGCGTTATCCGCGAATTTGCGCAAAACGAGTTAAGCTCCGGCGAGCTGCGGGAAATTACCCTTTCACCGGCCATTCCGCCGCGCAGCATTGGAGCATTTTCCCTTAAAAACGTTTCGGTCAGTCCGGCCTGCGCCCGTTTTTTGGAGCTGGTGGGTTGTCTGGAGAATCAGAAAGGAACCGACGAATCATGAGTACAACCAAATCCAAACCCAAACAAACACAGTCCGTGGAGCCTAGTGACCCACAGGGCAGTGCCACGGCAGGGGTGCCCACAGCACAAGCAGTCAAACAAACCAGCCTTGCTGCGGCCAAAGCCATCTATCTGCGGAGGCGCATTATAGTTTGTCTGTTTGCCATTGGCGTGGTAGCTTTCTTTATCTGGTTTTTGACGCAATTTATTCCGCGCTCGCTGCCAGAGCCGGAATTTTACAGCATAGGCGAGCTAAAAATTCAGTCCTTGACCCATGTTGTGGGCAACCGCAAGGTGCTGGGCATCAGCGAATCCCTCAGCGGACTGGGTCGGCCTGCGTCCGGTGTGTATACCTACCAAGCGGGCGAGTCGCCCGAGGAGGACATCCAGACCTATTGCGCACTGCTGCAACAGGAATACGGCGCACAGCCTGCCGAGGATTCTCCTGAGGGAGAGGGAAACGGCAAGCGGTTTCTTACCATTCCCACCGGCAACGAGCAGAGCCATGTGGTTATCTCCCTTGTCTACGACAGCAAGCAGTATGTGGTTACACTGGAGGAACAACTCATTCCCAAGGCACCGGAGCCGCCCGCAATTAAGCCGCGCACCTTGACTGCGGAGGAGGCCTACAACAAGCTAATGTCGCTTACCAAGGACGAAACAGGCTTTAAGGCCGATATCAGCGTTTACGGTTACCTCATCGACCCGGAGCCGGTGCTGCTGGACGGCTGGGAATACTATGTAATTACCATTCAGGCCGAATACTCACCCACTAA
>JAVVRO010000096.1:4469-7219 GCA_036654695.1 Angelakisella sp.
GTGGCACCTTCTATGTGGGGTGCTTCGATGGAGTTATTTTGCGGTATGACTTGGAAACTGCTACCGCCTCCCGGGTGCGCCCGGAGGAACCTGCCGCCAAGCCCAAAGAAACGCCCGTAGCAGGGTGAACAAAAGCGCCCCGCCATCCTTACAGGTGGCGGGGCGTTTGGTAGCGTATAAAACTTAGTAATTCTGGACGCTCTGGCAGAAGTATGCCTGCGGATGGTCACAAACCGGGCACTTTTCGGGAGCGGTGGGGCCAAAGTGGATATGTCCGCAGTTCAGGCAAACCCAAGCGATGGTCTCGCCCTTTGCAAACACGCCGTTGTCCTCAACGTTCTGGAGCAGTGCGCGATAGCGTTCCTCATGGTGCTTCTCAATCTTGGCAACCGAGTCAAACAAGAAAGCGATTTTGGCAAAGCCTTCTTCTCTGGCAACCTTGGCAAAGCCGGCATACATTTCGGTCCACTCGTATTTTTCGCCGTTTGCGGCATCTGCAAGGTTTTGCTTGGTCTCGGGTACGCTGCCGTCATGCAATAATTTAAACCAGATTTTAGCATGTTCTTTTTCGTTGCCGGCAGTTTCCTCAAATATGGATGCTATCTGCTCAAAGCCGTCTTTTCTTGCACGGGAAGCATAATAGGTGTACTTGTTTCTTGCCATCGATTCGCCGCCGAATGCCGACATCAGGTTAGCTTCGGTTTTTGATCCTTTTAATTCCATAATTAAAACACCCTTTCTTTTTTGTCACTCTCTATGTTATTCCCGCAGCTGCAAGCGCAATGCGTAGAATAGCCAGTCTTTTGTCAGCTTTTCACCCGACAATCACCACATACGCCGCTAAATACAATGGTATGGGCGGTTACATCATAGCCGGTTTGCAGTTCTACCTCACGGTCGATTTCCGGTGCGTTCGCTAATTCCACGTCGCGTACCTGCCCGCAACGCTCACAGATAATGTGCAGATGACTGTCCAGTCGCCCGTCGAACCGGTCGCCGCCGCATGGCATGGTCAGCTTCATTAGCGTCCCGCATTCCGCAAGCTGGTTTAGATTGCGATAAACGGTGCCCAGACTAATTTTGGGTTCTAGCTGCCTGACTGCCTCGTAAACCGCGTCGGCGGTCGGGTGAACCGGGCAGCTGCATACGGTGTCTTTAATCAGTTCGCGTTGCCGTGAGTATTTCACAACAATCCCTGCCCTTCATAATAATAATGATTACTACTACGCAGTATAGCAGAGTTTTTTGCAGGTGTCAATAGCAAATAGCGAATGGGAAAAAGTAGCAGAAAGGCATAATACCCTGTTACCACCGGCGGACAAACGCCAGCAGGGTAACCAGTAGGCTAAACAGTGTGATAAAGCCAAATAGAAACACCCAAAAGTAGGCTTCCTGCGAGACGATGGCGCCTGTTGCCAGCTGGGTGCTTGCAGGGGAATTTTGCAGCAGTGTCATCAATTGACTGAGCAGTGCAGGCAGGCTTTTCAGGTAGTCGATCCAGTTTTTTGGCAGTTGGCGCATCAGCAACGCAATGGCTTCCCGGTTTGGCAGCAGCCGCGCCATTGCCCATGCCACTGCGGTCAGTCCGCCGCTGACAGCGGTCAGCAAAAAGCCCGCCGCCATGCCGGGAGTAAACAGTTTGAAGCTGTCGGGGTAGTACCATAACCGGCGAAAAAAATGTCGGAGCCGTCGTACTTGCGGGGACAGCCGGATTGCTTCACTGGGAGTTTGTTCCAAAGACATTGGGATACAATCGCTCCTTTTTTGGCAGAGATATCATCTCTGCTTATCATAGCATAAACGAAGGGAAAAAGACAATGATAAAATTGTAAAAGTTGTACTTGACAGAAAAAACTGTCATGATATAATGTAATAAAGAGAAGATAGCTACAATACATGGTATTCAATACCAGATAGAGAGGCGAAAAAATGGATTGTTCTTATAGTAAGCGCTATACCTTGGGCGAGGAGCTGTGTAATTCTATTTCTCACGGCGTGGGTGCGCTGTTTGCCATTGCGGCAACCGTAATTATGAGTATCGTTTCGGTAGTGGCCGGGGACTTGACCAAGCTGGCGGCAAGCCTGATTTTTGGTCTTTCTCTTGTCATATTATACACGATGTCCACTGTCTACCATGCGGTCACTCCGCAAAAAGCCAAGGAAGTACTGCGGGTCTTTGACCATTGCAGCATCTTTTTACTCATTGCCGGAACCTATACGCCCTTTACCATGATTGTTTTGCAGGATACCGTGGGCGGCTGGCTGTCGGCGTTCATCTGGGGTGCTACTGTGCTGGGAATTGTGCTCAATGTGATTAGTATCGAGCGGTTTAAAAAGCTGTCCATGATTTGCTACTTGGCAATGGGCTGGTCAATCGTTTTTACCATTCGCCCGTTGTGGCAAAACCTTGCGCCGGGCGGGATTGCGCTGTTGGTAGGTGGCGGGTTACTGTATACACTGGGAACACTGTTCTACCGCCGCACCGACATTAAGTATATGCACTTTGTCTGGCATCTGTTTGTGCTGGGTGGCAGTATCTGCCACTTCCTTGCGGTGCTGCTGTATATTTTGTTATAGCGGCGGTACAATGCAATTACTGGGCTGACCAATCCGGTCAGCCCTTTTTCAGTTTACTAAAAAATGTTGTATCAAATTCTAATCTGTAGTATAATAGCCACACGGCTATTATACGGTTATGTCCCCACTCGCGGAGCTCGGGGATGACAATTATACCACTGCACTGCGTTTGT
>JAVVRO010000097.1:0-7154 GCA_036654695.1 Angelakisella sp.
CTGTCATTATGTCCATCCTTTCGTCGCGTACTGCCAAGCCACAAGGTACACTTAATGGCATGTCAGTATGTGAAACAATGGCAAAGAATTTAGCAACACAGTGCACAATGGCCGGTTCGTGCAACTGCCGCAAACGAGCACTTTGTACAGTTCAAGTCTTTTATTCACCGTACATTTAATGTCCTGTTAAGTGTACTTTATGGGAATTGTTCGGAAACTGAAGCTAATTCCGACATCCGCTTTATTATACTACAGAAATTTACAAAAATCAACAAAAAAGGTCAATGCTACCGGCAGCCATAGCTTGTTCGTAAAGGCGAATCCGGCGATAGGTAGTGCTCCGGGCCATGGCGCATTGCGCAGCAAGCTGATCAATGGTCAGAGTGCTTTGCTTCCATAACTGGTACAGCTCCGGAAAGTTGTCCGGCAGCTGCTTAACCGGTTGCCCAAAACGGATTCCTCGGGCTTTGGCAGCGGCAATGCCTTCGGCTTGGCGGCGGCGAATGTTGTCCCGCTCGTTTTCGGCCACAAAGGACAGCAGCTGCAACACAATGTCGCTGATAAAGGTGCCTAGCAAATCCTTGCAATTGGTAGTGTCCAATAGCGGCATGTCCAAAATGGTAATGTCCGCGCCAATCTCCTTGGAAATCCGCCGCCACTGCTCCATAATGTCCTTGTAATTTCGTCCCAACCGATCAATGCTTTTGACAACCAGATGGTCGCCTTTTTTGAGCCTACGCAGCATTTTTTTGTAGGCTGGACGGTTAAAATCCTTGCCGGACTGCTTGTCAAGGTAAATGTTTTCATCCAAAACCCCAACCTCATGCAGCGCAATCAGCTGCCGATCCTCGTTTTGATCCTTCGAGGAGACCCTAATGTACCCAAAGTCCCTTGTCATTTTGATTCCTCCTATAGCATAGCTTCCGCGGCGTAAAGCCGTCCAACCTATTCTAGCGGGAAAAATTGTTACTGTCAGTAGGGAAATAATGGTAATACAGATTTTTTTGTTTTATCTGTCTCTGCAAAAAAAATATTGCCAAGCAGTTATTTTCCAGTTGACAAGGGAATGCTGTTGTGGTAACATGAACACAGTTCACATTGAAAGAAAGTGAGGAGAAGCAGGATGAATCACCCAGCCATCAGTCGGGAACAGCTACTGGAAGCAGCGGAGGAGATTGTGCGCTCTAGCGGGCTGGAGGAGCTGAATATTCGTCGGTTGGCC
The DNA here is from genome assembly GCA_036654695.1 of Angelakisella sp. GTDB lineage: Bacteria > Bacillota > Clostridia > Oscillospirales > Ruminococcaceae > Angelakisella. The sequence goes on from JAVVRO010000097.1 coordinate 1,223, forward strand.
GCGTCCTGCGGTATTTCGGTGGGTTGCCTGTACAATTATTTCCCAGCGAAGGCCGACCTAATTCTTGCCCTGACCGAAAACCTTTGGAAGCGCACCTTTGCCGAGTTTATGACAGCACCGCGGGCAGGCGACGACAGCTTTGTTCAACTGGTCGATGGTGTTTACCACCACCTGTTAACCGGACTGCATCGCTTTACCGCCGGTTTTTTGCAGCAGCTGTCCGCCATGCAGCTTAGTGACAAGCACCGCGGCCGGCAGCTGGAGCAGCACTACTTCGGCCATATGAAGCACCAGTTTTTGCAGTGCCTGCAACAGGACGCACAGGTGCCCCCGACCCTGTGGGACAGCATGTTTACGCCCGAGCGGTATGTGGACTTTGTTTTTGCAGCAATGATGACCTCGTTGCGACGGGATGAGCCCGACTGCGACTTTTTACTGGAGGTCATCCGACGAACTCTGTATTGCTAAAACAGGGTTCACACAGAAAGGAAATAAGTAGTATGGGAATTTTTATGGCAACATTTGAAACAATTTTTGATGCAGGGTACCTGTGTCTGGTGGTGTCGCTGGGGGTCTACATGCTGTTGCATGCCAAGGGCAGCCGCCAGTACAGTTTATTTGGTGCCATGGCGGTCATCTTGGGCGGTGGCGATGCCTTCCATCTGGTACCGCGTATGGTTTCCCTTTGGACAGAAAACGGTTTTACAGTCAATATTACCGCGCTGGGCATTGGTCAGCTGGTGACCTCCATTACCATGACGATATTCTATTTGGTGCTGTACTTTATCTGGCGCCAACGCTACAAAATTACCGGTCAGCAGGGCTTGACCATCACCATGCTGCTGCTGGCAGCCGCCAGAGTTGCGCTCTGCTTGTTCCCGCAAAACGCATGGACCAGCCCGGATGCGCCGTTAAGCTGGGGCATTTACCGCAACATTCCATTTGCCGCCATGGGCATTTTGGTGATTGTTCTGTTTTACCAGCAGGCCAAAAAGCACAACGACAAGGGCTTCCGTTTTATGTGGCTTGCCATTACCCTTAGCTTTGCCTTTTATGCGCCGGTGGTTCTGTTTGCGCAGGTGTTTCCACCAGTGGGTGCGCTGATGATGCCCAAAACCGTCGCCTATGTCTGGATGGTCTGGATGGGCTTTGCAGAGCTGCGCCGGCAGAAGTGATTCCCGCAATTTACTCCCGCAACTTGTAAAACCCTCCGCGATATTGTATGATTGCAGTATGGTAAATCATTTTGAATGTAAATACCGCAATGAAACAATGACGGAGGGTTTGTTCTATGAATGCACAGCAGATTGCCGAGTCCCAGCATGCTTTTTTTGACAGTAACAGCACCAAGCCGCTGACTTTTCGCAAGCAGATGCTACGCAAGCTCAAAAGCGTTATTTTGGCGGCACAGCCGGAGCTGTATGCTGCGCTGTATGCCGACCTAGGCAAGTCGGAGAGCGAGGCCTATTTAACCGAAATTAGTATTGTTATTGGTGAGATTGATGCGGCATTGCGGCACCTTGACCGCTGGGCAAAGCCCCAGAGGGTGGTAACGCCGCTGTCGCATTTTCCAGCAACCAGCCGCATTTACAGCGAGCCCTACGGTGTGGTGCTGGTGCTTTCCCCATGGAACTACCCGTTCCAGCTGGCATTGGCACCGGTGGCGGGAGCCATGGCGGCGGGCAACTGCGTCATGCTTAAATGCTCCAAAAGCAGCAAGGCTACCTCTACGCTGCTGCGCCGGCTGATTCATGACAACTTTGACAGCCGCTACCTGTGCTGCGTGGACGAGTCTTGCAGCTACGATGATATTCTGGGGCAGCGCTACGACTATATTTTCTTTACCGGCAGCGAACGGGTGGGCAAAATTGTTATGGAGTCGGCCAGCCGCCACCTGACCCCGGTTTCGCTGGAACTGGGCGGCAAAAGTCCCTGCTTGGTGGACAGCACCGCCGACCTTGCGTTAAGCGCACGGCGCATTGCTTGGGGCAAGCTGCTGAATGCCGGGCAGACCTGTGTTGCGCCCGACTACCTGCTGGTGGATCGCCGCGTCTGCGCACGCTTTACCGAGCTGCTGGTACAGGAGCTGCAACGCCAGCAGCCCGACCCGCTCCACAACCCCGATTATCCTAACATCATTAGCCCCGACCACTTTGCCAGACTGTGCGGGCTCATTGACCGTCACCCCGACCGTCGGTGGAACGGCAGTGACCCCGGGGTGCAAAAAATTTCCCCGGCAATTCTGCAAAACTGCACCTTTGACAGTGAAATTATGCGGGAGGAGATTTTTGGGCCGATTCTGCCAATTCTCCCCTACGATGACATTACCCCAGTTATTGCGGAGCTGAAGCGCCGTCCCAAGCCGCTGGCCTGCTACATCTTTAGCGGCGACAAGGCCTTTGTCAGCCGCCTGCTGGGCGAGCTGTCCTTTGGCGGCGGCTGTGTCAACGATGTGGTGATGCACCTTGCCAACCACCACCTGCCCTTTGGCGGAGTAGGCAGCAGCGGCATGGGTGGCTATCACGCAAAATACAGCTTTGCAACCTTTTCCCACCAAAAGAGCATTCTGCGCAGCAGCCGGTTGGTGGACATTCCGCTGCGCTACGCGCCATTTACCGACAAAAAGCTACGACTGATACGCACCATCCTCAAGTAGTACAGCATTGGGAAATGTACTAAATAAAATGTTAAGAAATTGGACATAAATAACAAGAGCTATTCCTGTTGACTTACTAAAAAATTTGCCGTAGCATGGTAGAAACAACATTAGGAATATGAGGTGAGGGTATCGAATGATCCGAATTCTAAAACATTTAAAGAACCACTGGCGGGCGGTAATTGCGATTTTTCTGCTGCTGATGGTGCAGGCGTTTTGCGAGCTTTCCTTGCCACGGTACACTGCGGATATTGTGGATGTGGGCATCCAGCAGGGCGGCATTGAGCACATTACCCCCGAGCAGCAAAAGCAGCGTGCCGAGCTACTGGCAAAGGGCGAATACACCAAGGAGCTGGAAAGCATTCAGACTCGTTATCTGCTGCGGGTCGGCGGTAAAATGCTGCTGCTGTCGGTGGGCATGATGGGTGCGGCCATTTTAGTCGGACTGCTGGCGGCGCGCACAGCGGCCAAGGTCGGCATGGAGCTGCGCGGTCAGGTGTTCCGCAAGGTGCTATCCTTTTCCAGCGCCGAAACGGATCGTTTTTCTACCGCGTCGCTTATTACCCGCAGCACCAACGACATCCAGCAGATACAGCAGGTATCGGTAATGCTGCTGCGCATGATTGCCTATGCGCCGATTATGGGCATTGGTGGCATCATTCAGGTATCCGCCACCCAAACCGGCATGGGCTGGATTATCTTTTTGGCGGTTGGTGGGGTGGTAGCGCTGGTGGCAGTGCTCATGAAGCTTGCCATGCCCAAGTTCCAAAAGATGCAGACCCTGCTGGACAAGGTAAACCTAATTTCCCGAGAGATTTTAACCGGACTGCCGGTCATCCGCGCGTTTAGTCGCGAAAAGCGCGAGAAGGAACGCTTTGCAGATGCCAGCCGCGACCTGATGCAAACCCAGCTGTTTACCAACCGCGTTATGGCCTTTATGATGCCTGCCATGATGCTGATTATGAACGGTATTACCGTGCTGATTGTCTGGGAGGGCGCCCATGGAATTGATTTGGGGATGCTGCAAGTCGGCGACATGATGGCGTTTATCAGCTACACTATGCAGATTGTAATGTCCTTTTTGATGCTGACCATGGTATCGGTCATGCTGCCCCGGGCAGCGGTCGCTGCCGCGCGCATTGACGAGGTACTGGAAACCGAGCCGGTCATTACCGACAAAGCTGTTGTATTGGACGACCAGCTGACCGCCCCCCGCGGTGTTGTCACCTTTGACCATGTGTGCTTCCGCTACCCCAATGCCGCGGAGGATGTGCTGTCGGAGATTACCTTTACCGCCGCCCCCGGCGAAACCACCGCGATTATCGGCAGCACCGGCAGCGGAAAATCCACCCTGCTGCATCTGCTTCCGCGCTTTTACGATGTCACCGGCGGCAGCATTCAGCTGGACGGTGTGGATATCCGTGACCTGTCCCTGCACAAGCTGCGCAGCTTGCTGGGGTTTGTCCCGCAAAAGGGGGTGCTGTTTTCGGGCACCATTGAAAGCAACCTCAAGTTCGGCGGCAGTTCTATTTCCGACAGCGACATGGCACAGGCGGCCGAAATTTCCCAGTCCGCCGACTTCATTCGCGGCAAGACCGAGGGCTACCATGACCCGATTGCACAGGGCGGCGCCAATGTCTCCGGCGGACAAAAGCAGCGGCTGTCCATTGCCCGTGCCATTGCCAAAAAACCACAGGTCTACCTGTTTGACGACAGCTTTTCGGCGCTGGACTACAAAACCGACATCGCCCTGCGCCGTGCCATGAGCCAACAGCTCAAGGACGCTACAGTTATTATTGTGGCGCAGCGCATTAGCACCATCCTCCACGCAAACCAGATTATTGTGCTGGACGACGGAAAAATTGTCGGTATGGGTACCCACGAGCAGCTCATGGAGCACTGCGCCGCGTACCGGGAAATTGCAAGCTCGCAGCTGTCCGAAGCCGAGCTGAAGGGAGGAATGGGCGCATGAGTGACCAAAAACAAACTACCTCCCCCCGCAGACACGGCCCCGGCCATGGCCCTCCGGGCATGATGGTCGAAAAGCCAAAGGACTTCAAGGGCACTATAAAAAAGCTGCTGCGGTACATTGGCAGCTACCATGTAGGACTGGTATTTGTCCTTCTATTTGCAGTGCTGGGAACGGTGTTCACCATTGTTGGCCCCAAGGTGCTAAGCCTTGCCACCACCGAAATCTTTGATGGAATGATTGCCAAATTCGCGGGGCTGGGCGGCGTGAACTTCGGGAAAATCGGGCAGATTTTGCTGATTTTGCTGGGGCTGTACCTCATTAGCGCTGTGTTCAGCTTTATCCAAGGTTGGCTGATGAACGGCATCAGTCAGCGGCTTTGCTTCCAGCTGCGCGCCGAAATCTCCGAAAAAATCCACCGGATGCCCATGAAGTACTTCGAGTCGCGTACGGTGGGCGAGGTGCTTTCCCGCATTACCAACGATGTTGATGCCTTGGGGCAAAACCTTGGGCAGAGTGTAACCAGTCTAATTACCGCAGTGACTACCCTGCTGGGTGTGCTGATTATGATGCTCAGCATCAGCCCGCTGATGACCCTTATTTCGCTGGTCATTCTGCCAATTTCCGGCATTCTTATCGGGCTGGTGGTCAAAAAGTCGCAAAAGTACTTTGTGGCACAGCAGGTGCATCTGGGTAACATTAACGGACAGGTGGAGGAGGTCTACAGCGGGCAGAGCGTTGTCAAGGCGTTTAACCGCGAAGCCGCCGCCACCAAGGAGTTTGATGGGGAAAACCAAAATTTATTTGATTCTGCCTGGAAGTCCCAGTTCCTTTCCGGCCTGATGCAGCCGATTATGATGTTTGTGGGCAATCTGGGCTATGTGGCGGTTGCCATTACCGGCAGTGTGCTGGCCATACGCAGTGTCATTACGGTGGGCGACATTCAGGCGTTCATCCAGTATGTGCGCAACTTTACCCAGCCCATTTCGCAGGTGGCGCAAATCTCCAACCTGCTGCAATCCATGGCTGCCGCTGCCGAGCGTGTGTTTGAGCTGTTGGAGGAGGAGGAGGAGCCTGCCGCCCCCGCACACCCCACGCCCATTAGCGGAATTGAGGGGCGGGTAGAATTTTCCAACGTACACTTTGGCTACAACCCCGACAAAATTATTATCAACGACTTTTCCGCCAAGGTGGAGCCGGGGCAGATGGTGGCCATTGTGGGCCCCACCGGCGCGGGCAAAACTACCATGGTCAAGCTGCTCATGCGGTTTTACGATGTTAGCAGCGGCGCTATTTTGGTAGATGGG
>JAVVRO010000098.1:0-7091 GCA_036654695.1 Angelakisella sp.
TACCGATGGCGGCGGCGGCATTGTCCCCCGCGCCCCCCACCACCGGCGTGCCCGGATGCAGTCCCGTAAGGGCGGCAGCTTCTGGGGTGACCCCGCCGATTACATGGGTGGATTCATACAGGGGCGGCAGTAGATTTTCGTCTATCTCCAGCTTGCTCAGTATCTCACGGGACCAGCAGCGGTTGGAGATATCCAGCAGATTGGTGCCGGAAGCATCCGAAACCTCGGTGGCATAAATCCCGGTCAGCTTGTAGCGCAGGTAATCCTTGGGCAGCATCATCTGGCGGCAACGGGCATAAAGCTCCGGCTCATGCTTGCGCACCCATAAAATTTTCCCTGCGGTAAAGCCGGGCAGGGCAGGATTGGCAGCAATCTCAATCAGCCGATCCTTGCCTACCTTTTCGGTAATCTCCGCGCATTCCCGGGTGGTTCTGCCGTCGCACCAGAGGATGGCAGGGCGCAAAACCTCCCCCCGCTCATCCAGCATGACCAAGCCGTGCATCTGTCCGGCAATGCCGATTCCCGCAAGCGCCGAGGGCGCTATGCCACTATCCCGAAGCACCGCCCGGATGGTGGTCACAGCGGCATCCCACCAAGCCTGCGGCTGCTGCTCTGCCCATCCGTTTTGCGGCTGCATCATTTCATATTCAGCGGTGTGGCTGGCCACCGCAAGCCCGTTCTGGTCAAACAGTACAGTCTTGGTGCCTGAGGTGCCAAGGTCGATTCCCAACAGGTATTTCATACGTGCTCCTCCTAACTTCTATCACCCGAACAGTACACTGTTCATAACGCTTTCCAAATATTCCTGACGGCCGCTGCCGGGCAGTGCGGGCGCGCCCAGCTTTTCGGCATAGCCGGCAAGCTCGGCCAGAGTGGCACTCCTGTCCCGTATCTTTGCGCCGATGCCGCTGTTGTAGCTGGCGTAGCGCTCCTTGACAAAGCTGTCAATCCGACCATCCTCTATGAGCGCGGCCGCCTTGATTAGACCCAGCGCAAAGCTGTCCATGCCCAGAATGTAGGACAGGAACATATCCTCGTGGGTGTAGCTGGGGCGGCGTGTCTTGGAGTCGAAGTTGAAGCCGCCGTTCTCCATGCCGCCGGCCTTGAGCACCTCATACATGCACAGGGTGGTGTCGTAGACGTTGAAGGGGAACTCATCGGTATCCCAGCCCAGCAGACAGTCGCCCTGATTGGCATCGATGCTGCCCAGCATGCCATTCATGGCAGACACCCGCAGATCGTGCTGGAAGGTATGCCCTGCCAGCGTAGCATGATTCGCCTCTATGTTCAGTTTAAAATCCTGATCCAAGCCATACTGACGCAAAAATCCGATGGCGGTGGCCGCGTCATAGTCATACTGGTGCTTCATGGGCTCCTTGGGCTTGGGCTCAATGAAAAAGTCACCGGTAAAGCCGATGCTGCGCCCATAGTCCACAGCCAAGTGCATCAGGTTGGCGATGTTTTCCTGCTCAAATTTCATGTCGGTGTTGAGCAGCGTTTCATAGCCCTCACGGCCTCCCCAGAATACGTAGCCTCTACCGCCCAGCTTCACGGTCATGTCCAGCGCTTTCTTCACCTGCGCCGCCGCAAAGCAAAAGACATCGGCGGAGTTGCTGCTGCCCGCGCCATTCATGTACCGGGGATTGCTAAACATATTGGCGGTGCCCCACAGACACTGGATGCCGGTGGCCTCCATTTTCGCCTTCATGTAGTCGGTAATCTCATCCAGACGGCGGTTGGTTTCCGTCAGGGTGTCCGCCTCCGGCATAATATCCACATCATGGAAGCAGAAATATCCCAGCCCCAGCTTCTGCATAAACTCAAAGCCCGCGTCCACCTTGGCCTTGGCATGAGCCATGGTGCCCACAACTGCGCCAAAGCTTTTGTCGGTGGTACCGGCACCGAACATGTCGGTTCCGGCGGCACACATATTGTGCCACCACGCCATGGCAAAGGGAAGATGCTCACTCATGGGTTTTCCCATGATTACCCGATTGGCATCGTAGTATTGAAAGGAAAGCGGGTTGGTGGACTTGGAGCCCTCGTATTTTACCTTGGGAAGCGTTGAGAAGATTTCAGCCATAACAAATGCCCCTTTTCTAAACAAGTTTTAAAGCGTGCTCGTGCACTTTTATTCATCATAGCTTGGGGGGAATGCTGCTGTCAAGGCTTTTTATACCATCCAAAAAAGTTTAGCAAAATAGCACAATGAAAAAGCAGACTGCTGCATCCGTTTACAAATTGTGCCTCCTGCAACAATTTGTGTACGTGCACACACTCTGCTTGCAATTATAGATTTGCTGCAATTTTAATCATAATTTCGCTGTAAAAATATTCCTGCTGAATGGGCGTACCCATAGCCAGTTGTTCAAAAAGGAGGTCCAAAGGCTGGCTGCCCTGCCACAGCGGCTGCTGGTCGATGGTAGCCGAAATGACACCCTCGCTCACCAAAGCACGGGTGGTGGGGACGGTGTCAAAGCTGATGATTCTAATCTTACCGGCAAGCCCCAGATCCTTCACCCCGCGGCAAGCGCCGAAGACACCACCGGCGGTGAGGTACAGGGCATCAATGCCGGGGTCGGCACACAGCATGGCCTTGGTGCGCTCAAAGCTTTCAAAATCATCATCATGGTTTTCCACCGTTGCGGCAACCGTAACTGCGGGGTAGTGTGCCGCCATATAGTCACAAAATCCTTTGATACGCTCGGTATGACAGAGAACGCTGCCGGAACCTGTGACAATGCCTACTCTGGCGGTTCCACCGGTCATCAAAGCCATAAGCCCAGCGGCAGTTTCGCCGGATTTATAATAGTTGCTGCCCACATAGGCCAGCCTTCCGGTATGCTCCATGTCCGAATTGACGGTGACTATAGCCATTCCTTGGGTGGCAAGGGCACTCAGATGGGCGGCAATGGCAGGATGATTGACCGGCATAATAGCCAGCCCGGATATCCCCAGCCCCACCAGCTCCTCCATGCAGTCCAGCTGTTGGACAAAGTCATCCAGCGGAGACTGGCGCAGCTCCACCGTCACCCCATACTCAGCCAGCTCACGGATCTTTGCACCGGCTCCCGCGAGCACCTCGTCGATAAAAGGGTTGGAGCCGGCGCTACCCAGAAGTAGGAATCCCAGCTTGAGATTTTTTTTGCGGATGGATAGAGTTTTTCCCACACGGTTGGGACTGTAGTTGACCATGGCAGCAATTTCGCGAATTTTCGTTTCGGTTTCGGCACCCACTGCGCCGCGGTTGTTGAGCACCCGATCCACCGTTCCTCTGGATACCCCAGCCAAGCTGGCAATCTGTTTAATGGTAGCCATTTTTACACCACTCCCTTGGATTTGTTGGTTCCAATTCCTTCTGCCCATGCTTCAGCATGGCGGTACGACTGTGGGAGAAAGGTCTTTCGATATTCTTTTGGGGTACACCGCGTAATTTCCAAAAAGGCACGGTTAAATGTGCGCAGATTTTGGAAACCGGATTCCATTGCGATTTCCAGTATACGAAGATTGGTGGTGGACAGCAGGTGCTGCGCATCCAAAATGCGCAAGGTGTTTATATATTCGCGTAGGGGCATACCTATCCCCCGATTGATCATGTGGGAAAGATGACACTCGCTTACACCCAACCGGGTCGCGATGATACGCAAGCTAATATCCTCCTTGTAAGTCTCACTAATCATGGAAATTGCATTGAAAAGCAGTGCGTCGGAGCTACCGTGCGTGCGCGGCTCTACAGGGAGCTGTTCCCATAGACGTGCAAAAATCAAATAGACCAGCGCCTGTGCAATTCTCCCCTTTGGCTTATGCGTAAGCTCCTTTAGGTGCTCAACCAAGTAATCCGGGATATCTTCCGGTGCAAGAATCGGCTGTACCGGTTGGTTTTCTTGGTAACTGGCTTGCAGCGCCCCCAAAAAGCCCATAGCCACAATTAATAAAATAGCTTCACTGGGATTGGGAGACTGGTAAGAATGGATTTTCCGGGGGAAAACAACGGCTAAAGAACCTTGAGTAACAGTTTGCAGCAAGCCATCAATCTGCACAGCCATTTCCCCCTGTGTTACATACACAATTTCGATATGCTGGTGAAAATGAGCCGGAAAATTCAATTGGCGTATATTGTGACAGATAATGTCTTCTGTTTTGTTTTCAAAAAAAGGGAGCATATACACACCTCGTCACAAGTTTTGTCTATAATTTGCAACCTAATTACGAGCATTATAACAAATAATCTGATATATTACAATCAGTATCGTATCTGCAAAAAGCATAAAAAACTGCAAGCATGGGAGGAAACACATATAAACTACAAAATGGCTATCATTGGTTACGGTGGAATGGGCAGATGATAGTGTATATACCGCTGTGGGGCTCACCAGAACCATGGCGCCCCGCCCAGTACATACCCTGAAGGAATTGCCCCTGCCGCAGGTGGACAGCGGCAGTATTTCCTACTACAAAAATGTAGTTGCCGTGCTGGAGGGGAAAGAAGAACTGATTGCAACACCGCAACAAGCCCTTCGTGTAATGCGTGTCATTGCGCTGACCTTTGAATCCAGCAGCAGGATGCAGGGCATGTCCTGTCATATTTAAAGCGTGTCTAAAAATAAAGTGAATGGGAGAATATGAAAATGAAAAAAGCGTTAATCTTACAGGGCGGCTGGGATGGTCATGAGCCCCAATTAACCTCCAAGCGATTTGCCGGTCTTTTGGAAAAGCATGGATATGAAAGCACCATCAGTGATACACTGGATATCTTGCAGGATCAAGCAATGCTGATGGAGCTGGATTTAATCGTAGCCTGCTGGACAATGGGTGAAATTAATCACGATTATGTAACAAATATTAGCAAGGCAGTGGCTTCCGGCGTCGGCTTGGCAGGCTGCCATGGGGGTATGTGCGACTCGTTTCGCCAAAGCGTTCAGTGGCAGTTTATAACAGGTGGTCAATGGGTCAGCCATCCGGGCGGAGACGGCATCAACTATACGGTTAATATTGTCCCCGGCTCCAGCCCCATTGTTGAAGGGCTGTCGGATTTTCCTGTTTGCAGTGAGCATTACTACCTGCATGTGGATCCCTCCATCGAGGTACTGGCCACAACGCGCTTTCCCGTCGTTCCCTATTATCACATTTCTAACAAGCCGGTGGATATGCCGGTGGCATGGACAAAGTACTGGGGCAATGGCCGTGTGTTCTATCTTTCGTTGGGGCACCACGATGACGTTTTTGACAATGCACCCAACGCGCAGGTGCTGGTAGAACGTGGTATGGTGTGGGCAGGGGAAGGCAAGCAGTATACGGTAGAGCATGGTTTGACCACAGAACGCTTTGAAAATACCGCCAAAATGTATTAAGGAGAAAAGATAGTATGAAAGCAATGAAGATAGGATTTGTAGGCGTAGGCTCCATCAGCGGAATTTACTTGGAAAACATCAGTAAGATGTACCACAATGTGGAGCTGTATGCTGTTTGCGACCTTGTTAAAGAAAAAGCACTTCAGGCACAGGAGAAATATAATATTCCCAAGCTCTATGACACCATGGAGGAATTGTTTGCAGACCCTCAGGTGGATATTGTGCTCAACATCACACGCCCCTATGAACACTATGAGGTTACAAAAGCGGCGCTGCTTGCAGGCAAACCGGTTTACAGCGAAAAACCCTTGGCCGCTACAGTAAAGGAAGGGGCGGAGCTGGTAGCACTGGCCAAGGAAAAGGGTCTGCTATTGGGCGGCGCGCCGGATACCTATATGGGTGCGGGTATTCAAACCTGCAAAAAGCTGATCCAAGATGGCTATATCGGGAAACCCATCGGAGCCGCGGCAAAGCTAATCTGCCACGGACATGAAAGCTGGCATCCGGATCCGGCCTTCTACTACCAGCACGGCGGCGGCCCAATGATGGATATGGGACCCTATTATGTTACGGCACTGGTCAACCTGCTGGGCAGGGTGCAGAGCACCATAAGCGTTGCAAAAACCTCCTTTGCAACACGCACCATCACCAGCCAGCCCCACTATGGCGAGGTGATTCAGGTAGAGGTGCCCACCCACGTAAATGGCATTCTTAATTTTGCCAGCGGCGCGGTTGGAACCATTATAACCAGCTTTGATGTGTATTACAAAGCCGACTCCCCCATTGAGATTTATGGAAGCGAAGGAACACTGTATGTTCCGGATCCCAATACCTTCCATGGACCGGTAAAATTATTACGCCCGGAGGACGGCGAAATTAAAGAAGTGCCACTTTGCTTTGGCTACAAAGAAAACTCCAGAGGCAGGGGACTTTCGGAAATGGCGCAGGCTTTAGAGGACGGGAAAATGGCGTTTTCTTGCGATTGTACGCAAACATTCCATGTACTGCAAATCATGGAGGCTCTTACAAAGGGCGGCAGCGCGCAGCTACAGTAAACCGTGCAAAAAAGACTGTCTATGCACGAATTGAACATGATTCCGTCAAAAACACTACCGGATACATGTGTTCCAGAGGACGGGTTTGCCACTCGTTTACCTGCGGACTATCTGTGTTATACTTATGGCTAAGAAAATCGCGCTAAGATTTCATCCTGCAATTCCCTTGGCAAATCCACAAAATGTGCCGATACCCCCCACAGCCGTACAATCAAATCCTTGTATTTTTCTGGCTCTAGCTGGGCTGCCTTTAACTCTGCTGCATCCAAAACATTGGGCTGATGCTGCAAACCGCCAGCATTAAAATATCCTGTAAGTAGTTGCTCAAATACAGCTGCACCGTCATTCCCATGAAAAGTAGATGCAAAATAGTTTACCATCACGCAGAAATTCCATTGCACAAGCCTATAGTCTATCTTGATGCTGGATTTTAACGCAGCGGTGGGGCCATTTCTCATGGTTCCGTTTTCCGGTGTCAGTGTTACCGCAACCGGCATCCCAGCCTTGCGTCCTTCTGGTGTTGCCATCAATTCCGAGCCCCGCAGCACAGGGTGCGGCTGGTGAATTCCAGCGAGATGTCTTCCACCTGAAACAGTGCGATATTTCAAAATTTCATTCAGCCCAAACTCCAAAATATCTTTAGCAATACCATCTACATAGTCATCGTCATTGCCCCATTTTGGTG
>JAVVRO010000099.1:0-7058 GCA_036654695.1 Angelakisella sp.
GTCGCTGCTGTCGCTGGATTCACTAGATTCACTAGATTCACTAGATTCACTGGATTCACTGGATTCACTGCTATCGCTAGATTCACTGGATTCACTCTCGTCGGACTCGCTGCTTGCGCTGCTGTCGTCCTCGTCAGGCGTCTCCGGGTCCTCCGCGCTGCTTGCCCGGGATGCGGCGTCCTCTTTATCCTCGTCCGCAGCGTCATCGTCGTCAGTGCGGTCGTCGTCATCCCTCAAGTCGTTGTCGTCAGTCAGGTCATCGTCGTCTCTCAAGTCGTTGTCATCAGTGCGGTCGTCGTCGTCATCGTCATCCTCCTGCTCCGGCTGGGCGGGCTGCGCACTGCTGGAGGGCGGTGTTTGGGATGGCGCACTGCCGGTAGGCTCTGGCGGCTTTTTCACCGGCACAATCTCCGGTACAATGCCCTTGGTGGCCAAGGTCGCGCGAATCTCGGTGCTCAGGCGCTGCTCCAGCTTTTTTTCGTTTGCGCCGCTTACCGTCAGGTGTACCACATTTTTGTCCACCGACAGGTAGTTTTGCTCCGCAAGCGCCACCACCAGTGACTCTATCGTTTCATCCAGACCCCAACCCCGGTAGTTACGCTGCTGCAAAAACGCTGTTGCGTCCTCGTTCATGGGTTGCACCGCCAGCACCTGCTCCGCGCGGTTTACCCGCAGCTCAAAGGAGGGGTTCACCTGAAGCCCCACAATGTCGGCGGCCATGCCGTACTGGTAAAACCAGCCCAAGCCAACCACCAGCGCCAGTGCCGCGCAGGTTGTCGCCATACGAAACACCCACTGACGAACTGCCGTGGAACCTGCGGATGGCTGCCGTGTAATCCAGTCGTGCTCGGTCATTTTGCGCACCGGCAGGTCGGCAAGCTGTTGAACATCGGGGTGTGGAAGCTGTGCCACTGCCCTGCGCAAAGCTGCCGCTGTTGCTTTTTGCTTCATGCTCCAAACACCCCCCGCTCGGTTAACTGCTTTTTTAGCTTGCCCAAGGCTCGATGATAGCGAGATAGCACCGTAGAAAGCGGTTGTCCCAAGGACTGTGCAATCTCCCGATGGTGCATACCAGACACCAAATGCAACAACAGCACCTGCCGTTCCGGTTCGGCTAACAGCTTTAGCGCTGCCGACAGTATCATGCGGTCATCGGAATCCTCCACATAGGAAAATCGCAGATTGTCAGCAAAGTCCTCCTCCGGCAGGTAGTCAGTTTTGTTCTGTCGCAGTCGGTTGTTGCACAGATTGCGCGTAATGGTAAACAGCCATGCCAGCGGTTTCCCACGGGGCTCATACAGGTGTGCGGCCGCCCGCACCTTCAAATACACATCCTGCACCACGTCCTGCGTGTCGTGGGGGTTTTGCAAAATAGAAAGGGCAAAGGCATATAACGTGCGTTCGGTCAGCCGGTACAGCTCCTCAAATGCCGCGCGGTCATCGTTGCCAATGCGCACAAAGAGCTGCTCATCAATCTTGGGTTGCCGGACGGTGCTTTCCTGCACCTCGTCCTCTATTCCTGCAAATAACAGCATCCGCTCGACCCTTTCCTCAGCCGCTTAGCGGCAGGTAGCAACCGGTTTCGCTGGGATAGAACCCAGCCAAGCTCGGTTGCCCCTGCCTGCCTTGCGGGGCGATCTTGATGTCCCCGCCCATGGCGATGGACAACAGCAATGTCTCGGTACATCGCTGTATTATGATAATATCATAACATGTCGCCGTTCAAAAAGCAAAGTGGGAATCGGTCTTTTATGCGGCCTCTTTTTCGTCCTTGTCCTCGGCAGCTTCTTTTGCATCTTCCGCTTTATCCTCAGCCGCCTCTTTTTCGTCCTTCGCCTTATCCTCAGCTTCTTCCTTTTCTTCCTCTGCCTTGTCCTCGGCGGCTTCCTTTTCGTCCTCGGCCTTGTCCTCGGCGGCTTCCTTTTCGTCCTCGGCCTTATCTTCGGCAGCTTCCTTCTCGTCCTCGGCCTTGTCCTCAGCCTCATCCTTGTCGTCCTTGGCCTTGTCGGCGGCGTCGTCTAGGTCTTCCTGTGCGTCCTCAGCCTCATCCAGCGCATCCTCAAATGCTTCCAGCTCGGCAGAATCGCCATACTTATCTTCCATTGCGTCTAACTGGTCTTCCAGCAGGTCGGTTTTAATGTTGTTTTTCTTTGCGTAGTCAATCAGGTCGCTGACGCGCATGTCGGCCAGCTCAGAGGGCTTCAGCGCGGTGTCGCCTGCTGCCAGGCGGTCAATGACGGCCATTTTGCCAACCGAGACATGGTTTTGTGCTGCGTCCTGCTGCAAGGCTGCGTCAATGTGTACTGCCTGTACCGCAATCTGCGCATCCAGATTTTGTGTTTTCAGTGTGTTTTGCACCTCGGTACGGAACTGCTCCAGCTGCTTTTGAGAATCAACGCCCTCCTCCACTGTAATCAGGATGTCATTCTTCTTGTCGGCACCAAGGTAGCCCTGCTCGTTAAGCCGTACCACCAAGTCGCTGAGTACTGCCTGATAGCCCTTGTCCGTCGGCTTGTAGTTTGCCAGCAGCTGCTCTGCATCGGCATTGGCAGGGACTAGCTCCATTACATCGCCCAAGCGGTTCAGGCGCATTTCAACGCTGGGGTTCACGTCCAGTGAAAGGTAGGTGCTGGGTGCCACCAAGTAAACCAGTATCCCCGCTGCCATAATAAAGCATAGTGTCGTTGTCACAATCGCGATGATCATGTAAGGTTTTGTCCCCATAGTTCTTGTAGTTTTCATAATATAATACTCCTTTCACTCTGTGGCGCATCTCTTGCGCCTTACACTCATATAACACACGGGGAGGGCAATTTATCGCAACAATTTAAAAAGTTTATAAAAAATAAAAAGAAAGCCCTGCTGTCAGTACCAGTAAGCTACTGAACAGCAGGGCAGTTTCTTGCTTCATTTCCGGGAATATCGTTTTTTCCTTTGCACTCTCCCCTAGTCCCATGAACACACTGGCCTTTTTGCTATCTAATTTCGCTGGCGGTTATTGTTCCGTCCTGCCACGCAAAGTCAATGGTCTTTCCATTGGGCAGGCAAAGCCCCCGCACACTGCCGCCGCTCCATTCACGGGGCAGTGCCGGCAGCAGTACCGGTTCGCCGTCGGCGGTTTGCAGCAGCATTTCGACAATGCCCGCCACCAGCCCAAAGTTACTGTCAATTTGGAATGGCGGGTGCGCGCCCAGCAGATTGGTGTATACCCCGCCGCCGTTTACAAAGCTGTACCCCACCGTTCCCACCGGACGCAGTGCCTTGTCTAGGCACAGCTTGGCCTTTTCACCGTTACGCAGCCGTGCCCAAGCACAGACCTTCCATGCAATGCCCCAGCCGGTCGCGTCGTCGCCCCGCAGACGCATGGTTTGCTCGGCTGCACGCAGCAGCTCCGGTGTAGCTTGGGTAATGGAATGTCCGGGGTACAGTCCGAACAGCAGTGACAGATGCCGATGCAACGGTTCGGTTTCGGTCAATTCCCCATTCCATTCGCACAGCTGCCCCCGGGAACCGATTTTGTAGCTTGGTAGCTGCTGCAATGTCACGCGCAGCTCAGTTGCCAAGTCGGCATCCTGTCCCAGCACCTGGGCGGCTTCCATGCAGCCGGTAAACAGGTCGGCGGTAACCGCAATATCCATGGCGCAGTTTTCAGAAAGCGCAGCCGCGTACCCGTCCAGCAGGTATCTGTTTTCCGGGGAGGTGCTAATGGGCAGATGCAGCGTGCCGTCCGCGTCCCGCTCCAATCTGTCTAGCAGGAACAGCGCCGCGCCCCGCAGCACCGGCCAACACTGTTCCAAAAACGCCCGGTCGCCGCTATAGCGGTAGTGCTCCAACAGGTGCCGCGCCAGCCAAGCGCCACCAAGGCTCCAAAAACCGTAGCCCACCGACTCCATGTCCGGGCATTCGCCGCCCACCGGCTCGGTTTGTCTCCACAGGTCAGTGTTGTGGTGCGCACACCAGCCGCGGCAGTGGTAGTTGTTCTGTGCAGTAGCCGCGCCCTTTTGTGCCAGCTCTGCAACCATCTTAAGCAGCGGTTGGTGCAGCTCCCCCAGATGGCAGGCCTCCACATGCCAGTAGTTCATCTCGGTGTTAATGTTAATGGTGTAGTTGGAGCTCCACGGTGCGCGTAGCTCCTCGTTCCAGATGCCCTGCAAATTGCCGGGCTGGCTGCCCTTGCGCGACGCTGCAATGGTCAGATAGCGTCCGTAGTCAAACAGCAGCACCGGCAGGCCGGTATCATCGCCGTCTTTTTGGTATGCTGCCAGCCGTTCGTCGGTAGGCAGGTTGTCCCTGCTGTTGCCGTCCAGCGTCAGCTCCACAGCGTCAAACAGTGCCCGGTGGTCGGCCACATGCGCTTTTTTAAGCGCCGGATATTCCCGTCGCGCGGCGCGGTCAACCGCATGCTTGCAGCATGCAACCGGGTCAACCTTGCTGTCACAGGGCTGCTTGTCAAAGCCCTCAAAGTTAGTGGAAATGGCCAGAATCAGGGTAAAATCAGCCGAATGAATCTTCAGGCAATTGCCCTCAATTTGACAGCGGCCGCTGCCCAGCACCGGGCGCACCACCATGGAGTAGGTCAAAGCACGGTTCTCCTCAAAGCTGTCATAGGCAATGGGGTCAGCGCATTCGTGGTAGTTTGGCGCGGACTTGACCGGTGACAGCGCCTCCAGCACCAGCTCCCCGTAGTCGGTCAGGTAGCGGTGAACATGGGGACAGTCCAGCGTTACCACAACCTCCGCGGCAGGGTCGCCGCCGGTCTGCCGCACCACCAGCACATTGTCCGGAGCCGAGCAGAACACCTCCCGGCGGGTACGCTTTTTGCCCACGGTAAATTCCGTTGCCGCCACAGCGGTGCTCAAGTCCAATTCGCGGCGGTACTCAGTGACCTTGCCCACACCCGCAAACTGAATGCGCAGGTTACCGGCAGGCTGGTAGGCCTCGGTCCAGTCGGACAGCATATTCTTCCACAGTGCCTGCTCTGCCGCGGCAACATCGCCGTCTCGGTACCGTTCTTTTGCTTCACAGTAGCCTGCCCATGCCTGTGGGGCAGTTTTATCCTTGGGGTAGCCTGACCACAGGGTATCCTCGTTCAGGGAAATTTTTTCCTCCCCTATCCCGCCGTATACCATCCCGCCCAATCGACCGTTGCCCACCGGCAACGCCTGCTGGAACACCTGTGCCGGTTGATTGTACCAAAGCTTTTTCATGGAATCTCCTCCCGTTTCTCTGCAACTTCTCCGTCAAATATAGCATTTTTTTTAACAGATTGCCAGCCCTGCCCAAAGAAAAAGTTGAGAAAAGCAAGCCAATGTCAGGCCGCTGCCGCCGGAGGAGCAACAAAAGTGCTCCCCGGCAGCCTTGTCAGCGGTCGGGGAGCGTTGTCTTCTGTCTTGCAGGGCAAGAGGTTAAAGCGTAGTCGGCAGCAGCTTCAGCAACTTGGTCACTGCCTCGACCGGGAAGTCCGGTGCGGGCGGGTTGTCCAGCAGCGACTGCAAAAAGGCATGGGTATTGGGGCTCTGCGGCAGCATGTAGCCGGCCTCCCGCAGAATATCCTCCGCCATTAAGCGGTTGGATTTGGCCACTGCCTCGCCCAGCTGGCGCAGCACCGGGTCGTTGGTCTGGGCGGCCAGCTGCAACGCAATCTTTTCCTGCTGGGTTTTACTGCGGGAAAGGACATTCAGCGCAGCCACTACGCCATCGGCCTTGGGCTGTTGCGGCGGGTACTCGTTAGGTACCATCGAGATAGCGCCCGATGGGCAGGCTCCGGCACAAACGCCGCAGCCAATGCACTTAGTCACATCAATAATACTGTTCTCGGTATCGGTTGCACCGGTGGGGCAGACATACAGGCACAGGCAGTCCTTAGTGCACAATCTAATGTTTCTTACAGCGTACATAGCAGGTTATCTCCTTTCCACTTTTACGAATTTCCAGCTTGGCACCTTGCACACCGGACAAAGGGCGGGGGGCTCATCCCCTACATAGAGAAAGCCGCAGGTGTCGCAGACATACACATTGGTATGCTCCAAAAAGCTGCTGCCCTCCTGCTGGTAGCGGTTCAAAATGGAGCTGAGAATGTGGGACACCTTTTCATTCCACACCAGCACACGCTGTGCTCCACGGTCAGCCTGGGCTTTTGCCGCGCTGTTGGCATTGGCAAAGCCCTTGCTCAAGTCCTGCTCCACCAGAGCCAGCAAGGCCTCGGTGCCGGTCTGCGACTCTTGGGGCGTTCTGGCCTTAAAGTAGTCGGATAGCTGGGTAAACAGCGCCGATTCCTCTTTTAGGTACTGCTTTTCGCACCCTCTGGCAAGGTTGGAGCAAAGTGCGGAAAGCTCACCCACGGACAGCTCGCGCAGTTCTTCGGAGGGGGCTACTGCAATCGGCTCCGCCCCGGCGGGTTCCGGCGCAGCTTCCTGCTTCTCCACAAACTCCGCCTTGGACGCACCGCAGATGGGGCATCTCCAGTCTGGGGGCAAATCCTCCCACCGGGTACCGGGTGCGATACCGGCCGAGGGGATGCCGGCGGCTTCGTCATACACAAAACCGCAGATAATACACAGATACTTTTTCATAAAAGCGCCTCTCTTTCTTGGCCTGCTGGCCATAACCGTTAAAATGGAGGGGAGAGTGACAGCCGCCGCTATCAGTAATAGTTATTGTTTTTATAGTACCATAATTCTTCCAATTTTGCAAGGATTTCTTGCTGTTAAATTCAATAAAATAGTGCCGGCTTTTCTGTGTAAACTACCATTTTTCTTTTGGTGCTTCGGGGCGGTGTAACTAGCCCATCGTCTATTTTGCAATCGTTCTTCGTCAGCTGCCGCCTGTTTTCGCTGTGCAGCAGGGTGCTCTGGGGATACAACTTTTTTGTATTCGCCCTTGCACTGTGCTCCTTCCAGCTTCTTGTTTTGTTACAATTTCGCGGAATTGCCTTACTCGGGGTTCTTCGCTGCATCCTAATTTAGAGATAAATACTCCCCCTAAGATTGACTTGGGTAATTTCCTCAGTCAACCTTAAGGGGAGTCTGTCCTCGTTGGGTGCGGCGAGTTTCGCTTCG
>JAVVRO010000100.1:0-3374 GCA_036654695.1 Angelakisella sp.
TCTGGGCGCGCTGGCGCTGCTGACCAAAAAGAAGAAATAACCCCAGCGGGGAACCATAGTATAATAGTAAAGGCGCCGGACAGCTGTCCGGCGCCTTTTGCAATACTACTACGATTCAATTTACAGGTTGTCTCCGTCTACCGCAAGCACTGCACTGGCAAACGCCGCCAGCTCCAGCTGGCCGCTTTTTAGCGTTGCCGTGCCGTTAAGCGCCCTATCCAGACGGTAGCCGTCGCCCATGGGCAAACCCTGCGGCTGGTCGGACAGGTTGTGTACCACCGCTAGTGTGCCGTCGGCATTTTGCAGCGTGTAGGCAATTAGCTCCCGGCAGTCCGGCGCCAGCGGGGTAACAGTGCCGTCGTAAAACTGCGAATGCGCCTTGCGCACCGACAGAATGGCCTTGTAGGCATGGTACAGGGAACCGCTGTCCGCCTGCTGCGCCTCCAAAGAGGGGGCATTGTTTTGTTGATCAGAGCCCACCGGTGGAGCGCACCCCCCCACGCCGCTGTCTGCCCATGGAAAGGGCAGTCGTTTGTTGGGGTCGTTGCCGGAACCGTTCATGCCCAGCTCCTCACCGTAATACAGGTAGCTTACTCCCGGCATCAGCTGGTAAATGGCTGCCGCCAGACGTTGCTTTTCCGGCTTGTACTGCAAAAAGCCCGCGCTACGCGCCATGTCGTGGTTGGACAAAAAGGTTGCATCCCGTCCGGCGGGGTTGGCCTGTCGGAGGGCAGCGTTGTAGTCCACCAGATAGGCGGTAAAGTCTGCGCCGTTTTTGCCGCTAATCGCTTTGACAATCCGCCCCTGCGTCCCTGCAAAGTTGAAGCCGAACAGGCTGTCAATGCCGCTTTTGTAGTACCCCAGAATTTCTGGGTCGGTTGTCCACGCTTCGCCCACTAGGTATGCGTCGGGTCGAATGGCCTTGGCAGTGTCCGTAAGCCAGTGCAAAAACTCGGTGTTTTTGGCAGCATTGCCGGTGTAGTAGCTGGTTACCGCATCCAGCCGGAACCCCGCCACGCCCTTGGTAAGCCAAAAGTCCATAATCCCTTTCAGCTCGTCCCGCACCTGCGGGCTATCCAGATTAAGATCCGGCATGGTGTCGGTAAACCGCGCTTCGTAGTAGGTCTTGTCGTCCACCTTGGCATAGCCAGACTGCGGTGCTTCGGAAAAGCTGTAGTAGCCGCGGGTAGGGGAATTGGGGTTCTGCTTGGCGTCGACAAACCACGGGTGCCCGCTGCCGGTGTGGTTGACCACTAAATCCAGCAGCACGCGCATTCCCCGCTGGGTTGCGGCGGTAATCAGTGCGTCAAAGTCCTCCATGGTGCCATAAGCGGGGTCAATGGCGCAGTAGTCGGTAACGTCGTATTTGTGGTAGCTGGGCGAGGGCATAATTGGCATTAGCCACAGGGTGTCCACACCCAGCTCCCGAATGGTATCCAGCTTTTGCGTAATGCCGTTCAGGTCGCCCATCCGGTCGCCGTTGCTGTCACAAAAGCCGCCCACAAATATTTCGTACACCGCAGGGGCTTTGTTGGGCTGGAGCGGGGGGGTCACGGAACAGCCACCCAGCACAGTACCGGTAAGCAGGACGGCCAGCAGCAGGGTTAGCAGTCGCGTCATTTTCATCTTGTCAGCCCTTGACCGCGCCGCCGGTTACCCCTTCGACATAGTAGCGCTGCATAATAATAAACAGAATGGAAATGGGAATGGCCACCAGTACCGCGCCTGCGCAAAAGCGGGTAAAGTACTGGAAGATGTTCTCGCGGGTAATCATCTGGTACAGCCCCACCGCAATGGTAAACTTGCTGTTGTTGCCCTTCATAATTACTGACGCAAAGATGAAGTCAACCCATGGTGCCATAAAGGTAGTAAGCACCGTGTACACAACAATCGGCTTGGACATGGGCAGGATGATTTTCCAAAAGATGGTATTTTTACTGGCACCGTCGATGGTGGCGGCTTCGTCCAGTGCGCGGGGTACCGTGTCAAAAAAGCCCTTGGCAATGTAGTAGGTCAGCGCCGCGCCACCGGAATAGACCATTACCAGCGCGGTTAGCGTTTGGTCAAGGCCAATCGACTTTAAAATGTGGTAGACCGCAACCATGGACATAAAGCCGGGGAACATGCCCAGCACCAGCGCAATGTTCATAAGCATGGTGCGGGAGCGAAAGCGCAGACGGCTTAGGGTGTAGCTGGTCATTAGGACAAACACCGTGGAGATGAGGCAGCTGAACACCGCTACAATGAGAGTATTCTTAAACCAAAGGGGGTAGTTGAACAAGGTAGTTTCGGTGAACAGGCGGGTATAGTTGCTCAGGGTGTAGTTTTTGGGCAGCAGATACATGGTAAATGCCCCCGGCTCCTCCCGGAACGAGGTCAGCACCAGCCATGCAATCGGCAGCAGCCAGATGACCGCCATGACTGACAGGATAATGTAAATGACGCCGTTGGCAAGGTGCCCACGCAGCTTGTAGCTTTTAATCATTGGAACTCATCCTCCTTTTTGACCGACGCTGACGAGTTGTAGACAATCAGCGAAACCACCGCCGTAATAACAAACATAATAATACCGATGGTTGCGGCGAGGTTGTAGTTTTGCTCGGTGACGGTCTGCTTGTACAGCCAGGTTACCAAAAGGTCGGTCTTGCCTGCTTGGAAGTAGTCCAGCGTCTTGGGGTCGCCGGCGTTTAGCAGGAAGATGACGTTAAAGTTGTTCATGTTGTTAATGAACTGGGTAATTAGGTAGGGTGTGGTAACAAAAATCATGTAGGGCAGCGTAATGCTCCCGAAAATTTTAATCGGCCCGGCACCGTCAATCTTGGCGCTTTCGTACAGGTCGGCGGGGATATTCATTAAAATGCCGGAGGTAATGAGCATGGTGTAGGGGATGCCCACCCACATGTTGACTACAATCAGGGTGATTTTGGCCAGTGTGCCGTCGGTCAAAAATGGAATGGGGCCGCTGGTTAGCCCCAGCTGTTGCAGAATGACATTGATAGGCCCCAGCTCGTTCAGCATCTTGGACATTAGCAGCAGCGTTACAAACTGCGGCACCGCAATGGTGGTAACAAAGATGGTGCGCCACAATCCCTTCAGGCGGATGCCTTTTTTGTTAATCATCAGCGCCAGTATCATGCCGAAGATGTAGTTGGTAATGGTGGAGAAAAACGCCCAGACGATAGTCCACTTAAACAGCTCCACAAAGGTGTGCGACTTTAGCGGGTCGTCCCAGAGCATATCCTTGAAGTTTACCAGCCCCACCCAAGTAAAGAGGTTTCCGGGCGGCTGGTGGAATTTGTCGTAGTTGGTAAAGGCCATCAGTCTCATAAAGATCAGGGGCAGAATGGTGAACGCGACCACCCCCAGTGTGGGCA
>JAVVRO010000100.1:3384-7042 GCA_036654695.1 Angelakisella sp.
CAAAAAGGTAATATGCAGGCGGTCGTCCAGCAGCGAGTGGCAGTCCTGCCGAATGCCGGCGGGGCGTAGCCCCTTGGCAGCAAGCAGCTGGTTTTGGTAAGCAATTCTAGTGTTCATTCCGTACAGTGCCGCTACCAGCACCGTCAAAAACAGGGAAGCCACGCCAAACAGCAGAATTAACATACTGTTGTGGCCGGTCACATAACGAAAAATACCGGCGGCTTCGTCCCACACCTTAAGCTGTGTTGCAGTGCCCAAGGTGCCCAGCAGCAGTATCTGGGACAGGCCAAAGCTGACCATATACCACAGGTAGCCAATCTGGATGCCGAAAAAGACCAGCCCCTTGACCACTTGATGCCGGCAGATGCAGCCAAAGCCCATAAATAGGTAGGAAAGCCGGGTAATCCAGTCGCCTTGGGCAAAGCGGGAGAAAAAGTCGATAAAGCCGTGTGCCAGTCCTTTTCCGGCATGGCACACACCGTCGGCTGCCCTGCCCGCAAGCTGTTTTATTCCCGACGGGATTGACCGTACTGCGTCGGATACTTTAATCTGTGCTTTTTTGGCGGTGGAAAGCGCCATATAATCGGTATACTTCATCTCCACACCCATCCCCTCCGCGTGTTATGCTAATCATTAATTTAACCAAGAGGCTTTCGTCCAGTCATAGGATTAGAGTTACATTTGCTTAGCACAAAAGGGTGCAAGTTTTAGCGGCTTGCACCCTTTTTGATGAATCCTTAGGCCAGAATTTGTGCGACCATTGCGTCCACAAGCTCCTTGACGGACTTGCTGTAGTCCTTTGCCTCCAGTGTGGTGCCAAGTGCTTCGCCGGGAGTCCAGAAGTTGCCGGGAACGCCCTTTTGCGCGGTAGCAAACTTATTCTGCTCATTCAGGGCAGCCAGTGCTTCGTTGGACAGAACCTCGGGAGCTTTCGCAGCGTTAATGTTGGACGGCCCCATCTGGCGCAGCTGGTACCGCTTAATCTGGCTCTGCTCGTTGGTCAGCCACTCGGCAAGTGCCATTGCATCCAGCGGGCTCTTGGTCTGGCTGTTTACGCCAATCAGCTTGGTTCCGGCATAGCTGGACATTTGCACCTGTGCGCCGCCGCAGGTAAAGGTAGGCAGCTTGCAAACGCCGTAGTTGTCGCCCAGTGCGGTTTTAATGTCGCCGGCGTTCCAAGTGCCGGAAATACCAGCAGCAACAGAGCCATCGGCGAAGCCGCCCTTTAGAACGTTATCATCGCCGGTTAGGAATGCTTTGTGCGCGGTAATAGCCTTGATGCCCTCGGCCGCGGCAACACCCTTGTCGTTATTAAAGTCGCAGAATGCTTTTCCGTCAGCACCGGTGCCCATTTTGCCGCCATTGCCAAAGAAGAAGGAAGCAATGTACCAGCCGTTGGAAACATCCATGAACACCTTTTTGCCAGCCTTGTCGGCAGCAGCAAGCATTCCGTCAAAGGACTTCACGTCATCGGCAGTGAACACCGACTTGTTGTAATACATAAAGTAGCCGTTGTCCGCAGTCATGGGGTAAGCATACAGCTTGCCGTCCTGTGCGGTGGCAGAGTCCACGGACAGGGCATTGTTGGCAGCAACAATGGCGTCCTTGTTCTTGGTAACCTCGTACAAGCCGCCCGCGTTCACAAGGTCAAACAGCTGGTCGTTTGCAAAGGCAAACACATCAGCGGCAGCGGTGGGGTCTTGCAGATACTTCTCTTTTGCTTCGCCCTCGCCAACAGCGCCCATGGTAATTTCATAGGTCTTATCGGGGTTGGCCTTCTTGAAGCCCTCGATTAGGTCGGTCAGCAGCTCCTGATCCTCCTGTGCGCCCCAAACGGTCATTTTGACAGTTTCGGCCACAGGTGCCGGAGTAGAAGACGCTGCCTTGGAGGATGCCGCCGGAGTGGAGGCAGGGCTGGAAGGAGCAGCACCGCCGCAGCCAGCCAGACAGGAAATAGCAAGCATTGCTACCAGAGTTAGTGAAAGAATCTTTTTCATCATAGTTAGTAACCTCTTTTCAATCAGTTGTCTTTTATTATGACAGCCCTTGTGGCTGCTATAACCGTATTTTTGCCCTGTACAGCAGGGAATTAGGCTCTGGCACTGGTGGACTGCCCCTTGACCAGTCGGGTTTCCAGCACAATGTGCTGCCCGGTGGACTGCCTGCCGGCAATGGTGTCCAGTACCAGCTGTGCGCTGGTGTGTGCCAGTGCGTGCGCCGGCTGGTGGATGGTGGTCAGGCTGGGGTTGTAAAATTCCGAAATCGGGATGCCGTCGTAGCCAATCACTGAAATATCCTCCGGTACCCGCAACCCAAAGTCCAAAATCGCGCGGATAGCGCCGATGGCCATGACATCCGACATCGCAAAGAGCGCGGTAACAAACCGGTTGCGTTTACTGAGCTGTACACTGACAGCCTCGTATGCGCTGCCCATGGAAAACTTGCTTTCCAGATAGTTCTGCTGGTCAAAGGTCAGCCCATGAGCCGCAAAGCTGTCACGGGCACCCTCGAAGCGGTGATACACCAAGTCGTGCTGCCCCAGCTGTCCGCCCAGCACCGCAATGTCCCGGTGGCCAAGCTCCAGCAGGTGATCCACCGCCATGGAGGCGGCTTTACGGTCGTCCACAAAAACGCTGCTAACCTGAGCAAGCCCCAGGCTTTCGGCCGAAATGGTCACAAAGACGCAGGGAACGGCAATATCCGCAACTTCCTCCCGGCGATCCTCGATGCTGCCGCCCAGAATGATGATACCCTCCGCTTTTTTTTCCACCACCAGACGCTTGGCAACGGCAAGCTCCTCCTCGCGCTCATCAATGTGATGGAGCAGAGGGGTGTACCCTGCGGCTTCAACATCCGACTGGATGGTTTCCAGTATGGGGGTGAAAAATGCGTTTTCAATGCCCCGCACCACAATGCAGATGACCTTGCTGGACAGCTGCTTCAGGTTTTTGGCGTTGGCGTTGGGGACATAGGAGTTTTCGTCAATTACCGAAAGCACCTTTTTCCGGGTGGCTTCGTTGACGTCGGGAAAATGGTTAAGTACCCGCGACACCGTGCTGATGGACACACCAGAGAGCAAGGCAATCTCTTTAATGGTAGTAACCTGCATTTTGGCAACTCCTTTTCGTGGAACGCTGTGAAAACGTTACCGGTATGGTTTTCAGTTTACCCGCTATTTGCAATGATGTCAATATGTTTTGAGAAAGAAAAGACTAAAAGCACGATTTTTGGAAGAAACGTAAATTTTTGCTGATACAAATAGTACATTTCGCTGACTGCCTGCTGCGCCTGTGCCGCGCCCTCTGTTACGGGCAGCTTTCGTTGCAGTTCCTGCCGGAATGGGTTAAATCATAGTTTGAGTTGTGTTTTACTTGAAATTAGCGCAAAGGTGGGGTATAATTAGGCCATCCATGGTACAGGGGAGGCGTCCAGATGCTGATTGGTTACGATTTTAAGGGATGTCAGGTCATGATTCGTGATGACGCTGACGGCGAGCTGATTGCAAACACTAAAATTTTGGACTTCGACAAGGCCTTGATTACCATTGTCATTGATGCCCATGCGCTTAAGGTACACAGCAGCTCGCGGGTGTCGCTGCTCATCCTTCATGACAGCGAAATCCTTGAGTTTCAGGGGAACATCCGTAAGACCAGCAGCC
>JAVVRO010000101.1:0-7008 GCA_036654695.1 Angelakisella sp.
ATGTCCCCACTCGCAAAGCTCGGGGATGACAACTATACCACTGCACTGCGTTTGTAGTACATAGCCTTGGTCAGCTATTATACCTTTATAGATACATTTGCCATGCACAAATATGAGATTTTCTTTGCGGAGGTAGTCAGAGATGCAGGAACAAAAAATGCCCAGCGCAGGGAGCCTAAAGATTTCGCAAGAGGTCGTTGCTTCTATTGCTGAATACACCATCAATGAAATTGACGGCGTTGCGGGGTTTGCCCCTATCAGCGCCAATTTAACCGGCTGGTTGCTGGAAAAGCAGTCGGTTAAGCCCATATCCATTGCCATCAGCGACGGCGTTGCGGTAATTGATATTCGCATCTGCGTTAAGAGCTACGTCAAGATTCCAGAGCTTTCACGTAAGCTGCAAGCGGCGGTGAAGGAAGCAGTCCAGAATATGACCGGCATTGTGGTTTCTCAAGTCAACCTGTATGTCGCCGGCGTAGTATTTGCAGACCCCGTCACTACCGTATCATAAAACAAACAAACCACCCTCCTCATGCAGGGGGGAGTTTGTTTTGTGTACCACCTACCCGATTGGTAACGAAAGAATGAGGACAAGCGCCGTATGACAAGACGAGAAGCGAGAGAACAAGCGTTCGAGATGGTTTTTGAAATGGGATTTCAAAATTTACCGATTGCCGAACTTACCGAAAATGCCGTCGATGGACGCGATTTGCAGCTTGACGATTACGCAGTACAGGCAACTGGCGCAGTACAGCAGCATCTGGCGGCAATTGACGCGGTGATTGATGTGTATAGCACAAAATGGAAACTGGGGAGACTGCCAAAAGTAACACTGGCCATCCTGCGACTTGCTATTTGCGAGCTGGACTTTATCCCGGAGGTGCCGGAGGGCGCAGTCATTAACGAGGCGGTTGAGCTGGCCAAAAAGTACGGTACAGAAGAAGATGCCTCCTATGTAAACGGTGTATTGGGCGGCTATGTCCGTAAAAAAACGGGCGAGATTCCGCCGACACAGCCGCAAGCAGAATAGTAAAGCCGAAGAGCAGCACAGTCTGTCAGCGCAACAGGACAGTGTGATGCTCTTTTTCGCAGTTTATAAAGGGAGGGATTGCAGCAAATGGCACAGACTATCGTAACGGTGAGCCAACTTTGCCGGTTTGTAAAATCTCTGCTGGAAGAGCAAAAGCCGCTCAGCGATATTCTGGTCAAGGGCGAGATTTCTAATCTCTCTCTGCGTAGCGCATCGGGGCACCTCTATTTTTCGCTGTTGGATGGCGAAAGCTGTATTCGCTGTGTCATGTTCAGCCACTACGCCCAAAGCCTGCGCACCCTGCCCGAGGAAGGCAGTCTTGCGGTGGCGCGGGGCACGGTGAACCTGTACGAACGCGACGGCAGCTTCCAGCTGATTACCTACGACTTGCAGGAGTTGGGTGCCGGCGCTCAGCAAAAAACATTGGAGCAGCTCAAAAAGCAGCTGCAAGGCGAAGGACTGTTCGCAGCGCAGCGCAAGCGCGCGTTTCCGCTATTTCCCGCCGCGGTTGGAGTGATTACCTCGCCGGACGGTGCGGCGCTTCAGGATATTATCGCCACCTTTCGTAAGCACAACCCGCTGGTAAAGCTTATTGTCTACCCGGCGACGGTTCAGGGCGTAGGTGCGGCAGCTTCAGTGATGGCGGCGCTGCGGCAGATGCAGCAGGAGGCACTCTGCCAAAGCTGTGTCATTGCCAGAGGCGGCGGCTCCAGCGAGGACTTGTCCGCCTTTGACAACGAAGCGCTTGCCCGCATGGTGGGTGCCTGTGCGGTACCGGTGGTTTCGGCAGTCGGGCACGAGATTGACTATAGTATTGTCGACCTTGTTGCGGATGCCAGAGCAGCAACACCGACAGCAGCCTGTCAGCTCCTATCCGCACCCATTACCCGACTAACCGACCGGTTGCTGCGCGGACAACAGCAGCTGACCCAGCAGATGCAGACCAAATTGCGCCGCTATGGCGACAGAGTGGAGCGGCTGTCCCTACAGCTTGGTGCCCGGTCGCCGCAAAGCGAACTTAAAAAAAATAGACAAACTCTTTCATTTTTGGTAAAATCATTAGAGAACAAGCAGCAGCTAATAATTGAACGGCTAAGCCGCCGGGCTACCGCCGCGCTGAATCAACTGGAGCTGGTCAATCCAGCGCAGCTGTTACGTCGCGGTTACAGCATTACCAGCGGTTCCGGCGGTGTCATTTCCAGTTGCAGCCAACTGCATCTGGGAGATATCGTCACAACGCGACTGACCGACGGCTGCATCCGTTCCACGGTTACTTCTGTTAATAAGGAGGCTTCCTCATGAACAATCCTATCTCCATTGAGCAAACGATAGCCCGTATTGAAGAAATTGTACGGCAGCTGGGTGAAAGCAGTATTTCGTTAGATGATTCACTGCGACTGTATGCCGAGGGGATGAAGCTGTCAGAGAGCTGCTTTGCACAGATAGATACTGCGGAACAGCTGGTGGAGCAGCACAGCGTAAAGGAACAGGGGGGCTAACCATGAGCTATTCCGAAACCTACAGTCGCTACAGTGATGCGGTAGAGCAAGCGTTACTCTACGCTATTCCCATGGAAGACTGCCCGCAACGCAAGGTAGAGGATGCCATGCGTTACAGTCTGCTCAGTGGCGGCAAACATCTGCGAGGGGTACTTACATTGGCGTTCTACCGGCTTTGCGGCGGTACTCAGCCGGAGGAAGCACTGCCACTGGCCTGTGCGGTGGAGATGGTACACGCCTATTCGCTGATACATGATGACCTGCCTTGCATGGATAACGACGACCTGCGCCGTGGCAAACCCACCTGTCACAAGGTTTACGGTGAAGCGACGGCACTGCTGGCAGGCGACGGACTGTTGACAGCTGCCTTTACCCAACTGACAGACTGCGGTACGTTAACCGCCGCACAAAGGTTGGATGCAGTGGCACAGCTGGCCAAGTCCGCAGGAACAAAGGGAATGATTGGCGGCCAGCAGCTGGACATGGAATATGAAGGGAAGCTGATACAGCCCGACCTCCTCCGGCAGCTGCATGGTATGAAAACCGGCGCGCTCATTACCGCCGCTGTCCAGTTGGGCTGCATTGCGGCTGGAGCTGCCACGGCGCAGCGTGACCTTGCTCGGCAATACAGCACACGGCTGGGGCTCATTTTCCAGATTACCGATGATTTACTGGATGTTACCGCAACGGTCGAAGAACTGGGCAAGCCCATCGGCAGTGATGCTGCCAGCGGCAAGACGACCTATGCCACGCTGTATGGAGAGCAAGGTTCCCGGCAGATGGTGCGCGAGCTTGCCAGTGAAGCCAAGCGTTATGTGGCTGCACAAACACCGGAGGGCGAATTTCTGCGCGAGCTACTTGAGCAGATGGAGCAGCGCACAAAATAGCCGGATACAGAATAATCTTTGGGCAAGGAGACGCTAGGGATGACAAGTTTTTGGGAGACGATTACCAGTAATTATATCATTAACATTGCAGTAGTTGCGTGGGTACTGGCACAGACCATTAAAACGCTGCTCACCTACCTGAAGTACCACGAATTTCGTGCGGAGCGTTTGTTTGGGGCAGGGGGAATGCCCAGCTCGCATTCGGCCTTGGTATGCGCCATTACCATGGGGATTGCCAAGCTGGAAGGCTTTTCTTCTCCGCTATTTGCACTGACGCTTTGCTTTGCGGCAGTAGTAATGTATGACGCAATGGGTGTGCGCCGCGCCGCCGGGGAACAGGCCAAGGTGCTAAACAAGATGATTTTCAGCTTTAAAGATATTAACAAGATTTTCGAGCTGCTGGATGCGGAAATTGAAGAAGAGTTTGATGAAAACACCGATACTATTATTGAGCACGAGGAGCTAAAAGAATTTTTAGGGCATACTCCGTTGGAGGTACTGGGCGGTGCGTTGCTGGGACTGCTGATAGCGTCGCTGATGCCAATATGAAAGGAGCTGGTGCCGCTTTGAAAACACGACTGGACATTGCCATTGTGGAGCGTGGTCTGGTAACCGGCCGAGATAAAGCCAAGGGCGTGATTATGGCCGGGCAAATTTATGTAAATCAGCAAAAAGCTGACAAGCCGGGGCAACCGGTCAACGCGGAAGATATCATTGAATTTCGAGGAGATACGTTGCCCTATGTCAGCCGTGGCGGGCTAAAGCTGGAAAAGTCGATGCAGGAGTTTCCCATTGTGCTAACGGGGCTTGTTTGCGGGGATATTGGCGCGTCGACCGGCGGCTTTACCGATTGTATGTTGCAAAACGGCGCCAGCAAGGTTTATGCCGTTGATGTCGGCTATGGTCAGCTGGCATGGAAATTACGCAGCGACCCTCGTGTAGTCAATTTGGAGCGCACCAATATCCGTAAGGTTACCGAGCAGCAGATACCGGAGCTGCTGGACTTCATTTCTATCGATGTTTCCTTTATTTCTTTAAAACTGGTGCTTCCTGTGGCCTACCGCCTACTAAAGGATGGCTGTAAAGTTGTATGCCTTGTCAAGCCGCAGTTTGAGGCCGGCAGGGAATTGGTGGGGAAAAAAGGAGTCGTGCGAGAGCTGTCTACTCATGTGCTGGTGCTGCAAAAGATATTGGCAGAGTCAACAGCGTTGGGACTGCGCCCGCTGGGGCTTACCTATTCGCCGGTCAAGGGACCGGAGGGCAATATTGAATATTTACTTTTATTGGAAAAGGGACCCGGCGAACCACTTGTGACCGCCCAGACCGCACAACAGGTTGCCGAAGGCTCCCACGCAAACCTTGATGAAGCGTAAAGGGGGGACTGACAGCGTAATGAGAGCCTATGTGGTGCCAAATCACCAAAAAAGAGAAACTGCCGCTATCTTGCAAACTCTTACGGGGCTTGCCCCAAGGTACGGCTTGACGCTTTGTCACATCTCCCAGAGCGACCCACAGACTCCGTTAACCGAAACCCAGCAGCAGCTGCTGGACAGCAGCGATGTTATCATTGCCATTGGCGGCGACGGTACCATCATCCACTGCGCGCGGCTTAGCTCGCTGTCCGGTAAACCCATTATGGGAGTGAATGCTGGTAAGCTTGGATTTTTGGCACAGGTAGAGGCCTCTCGCCTAGAGCATTCCCTCAGGCGACTGGTTGCGGGAGACTATCAAATTGAATACCGCAGTGCTATTTCGGCGTTTTTCGGGGATAATGAAACTCCGCCGCTGGAATTTGCCATTAATGATATTGTCATCTTTAAAACGCCGGAGCACAATATGGCGCGACTGGAGATTCTTTGTAACAGCCGCATGGTAGACTGCTACCGCGCGGACGGCATTATTCTTTCGACCGCCACCGGTTCGACGGCCTACAACCTGTCGGCGGGCGGGCCGGTCATTGACCCGCTGCTTAGCGCGGTGACCATGGTACCCATCTGCCCGCATTCGCTTTCGGTGCGTTCTCTGGTTTTCTCCGAAAATCGCATTCTTACCATACGCTCTCCCGAACCGCTGACAGTAACGGCGGATGGCAGTCAGCGCAGGCAGATTGCCGAAAATACTGCCATTCAAATTGGTACCGCCACGAAACGAGCCGGATTTGTAACCTTCCATGAACAAGAATTTTTTGAGATACTTACCGCAAAAATTAAGCAAAGAGGCTAAAGATAAAAAGGGGGCGCCCGCAGATGAAATCGGCCAGACAGGAAAAGCTGCTTCAGCTGATTGAGAAGCACACCATAGCAACGCAGGAGGAACTGCAGGCCTTGCTGCGACAGGAGGGCATTGCAGCGACACAGGCGACTATCTCGCGGGATATCCGAGAGCTTCGACTGGTAAAAAAGCTGTCCTCCACCGGGGGATATTATTATTCTATTGCGCAAGAACCCGTTCCAGCTGCTATTTCACTCAATGTGAGTGCGGTTTTTTTGGAGTCCATTAAGTCGGTTGACCATGCGGGTAACTTTGTGGTGGTCAAGTGCTTTGCAGGAATGGCAAACGCAGTTTGCGCCACCATTGACAATGGCCGCTGGGATGGATTGGTGGGTACCTTGGCCGGTGACGATACCATTTTTTTGCTGTTGCGCACCGAGGAACAGGCAAAGGAGTTTGCCCAATATGTGACGGATATGGTCAAAAAGCGATAGACAGATGATTATAACAGCAGGCGGTGATTTTTGATGCTTTCCCAACTATATATTGAAAATATCGCGGTCATTCAAAAGGCGACCATCAATTTAACCGAAGGACTCAATGTCTTTACCGGCGAAACGGGTGCGGGAAAAACCATTCTGATTAGCGCAATCAGCGCAGTGCTGGGTGGACGAACCTCTCGCGACATTATCCGCAGCGGCGAACAAAAAGCGCTGGTTTCCGCGGTGTTTAGCGAGATTGTGCCCGAGGTGCAGCAGCAGCTTGCCGACCTTGGCTACCAAACTGAGGATGGACAGCTGATGATTTCCCGTGAGCTGGATGCCGAGGGAAAGGGGAGCAGCCGAATCAGCGGCCGTCCTGCTACCGTCGCGGTACTGCGTCAGGTAGCGGAGCTGCTCATTGACATCCACGGTCAAAATGACAGCCGGGAGCTGATGGAAAGTCAGCGGCACATCGGCTTTATCGACGGCTTCGGGGAGCTAAGCGGACAGCTTGCCCAGTACCGCCTCTGCTATGACGAGCTGTGTGCGGTGCGGGAGCAGTTGGAAACGCTTACGCTGGATGAAAGCTACAAGCAAAAGCGACAGGAGATTTTGCAGTACCAGATTGATGAAATTGCCGCGGCAGAGCTGACCGCCGGAGAGCAGGAGGAGCTGACCGCGCAGCGCGACCTGATTCGTAATGCCGAAAAGATTACCGAGGCACTGGGGGCTATTTACAACATCCTAAGCGGCAACGAGGAGCAGGAGGGAATGCTGGATGGCGTAAGCGAGCTAGAGGATGCGCTGGCAACTGCCGGACGGTATCTGGGAGAACTGGAAAGCTATGGTCAACGCGTGAACGAAATGAAGTATGACCTACAGGAGCTTTCCTCTACGGC
>JAVVRO010000102.1:0-6980 GCA_036654695.1 Angelakisella sp.
CACCTTAAACTCGGAGGACAGCAGGATTTTTCGGTTCTGCTCGTCGATAATGCCCGAAACTACAATGCCAATGCCGAAAATCTTGTCGGCAGGGACAATTTGCAGCCCCATCACATAGTCAACGGCACGAATAATATTATCGATTAAAAACGCGCCGTGCCCCTCCACCCTTTCCCGGAAGATAAACTCCCCTCGAAAGTTAAAGAGCACGCACTCAATATAGCCAATGCGCAAATCCAGCGCCAAGCCGTATTTTGCGGTCGGGCAGATTTCCAGCAGCACCGGTCGCCGGCCGCCCCGTGACTCCCCGCTGCCGGTTTCGCTGATAAGACCCTCCGCCAGCAGTTCATTCACCATAATGGAGATACTGGCCGGGATTGCTCCGGTCTGCTTGGCCAGCTCAATGCGCGAAATATTGCCCACATCCCGAATAATGTTGATGAGCGCACGCTGGTTTCTGCGCCGCACACTGCTCTGGTTACTGACAATGTTTTTTTGCGCCGAAGCTTCCAGCAATTCGTTTTTACTGTCTTGCACCGCGGCACCTCCGTTCTGTGGAATAGCAATGGGACAGTTGCGCATAGGGACGCGCCAGTCGTCCTGCGCATCGCTCCGTGCAATAGCCTCGCTGTGGCTATTGTACCACAAACACAGCAAAAAGAAAAGTCAAACCCCGCAGTACAGGCGGCTAGTTTGTCAGTCCGCTGGCAGCCTTTGGTTCTGCCGTGCCAATGCTTTCCACCGAATTTCCCGCAAACCGCAGCACCCGGTATCCCACTCCGTCAGGCTCGGCGTTTTGCGCGGTGCGGGTGGAGATAAACTTAGTCGTAGCACTTTCATCTAGCTGGTCGGTGTGACGGTGCCCTGACAGATACAGCTTGACCCCATACCGGTCAATCACCTCCAACAATGCAAACCGGCTGTCATCCCAAAATACAAAGTCACTGTCAAAGGGCGTGTGGTGCGAAAACATCACAATGTTTTTGTCTGCTGCCCGGGCGTTTGCAAGGTCGGAGTCAATCCACGCAAGCTGTTCCTTGGAAATGCCGCCGTCTACATCGTTGGGGGGTTGTTCGTAGCTGTTGACCCCCACAAAGTGCCAGTTCCCATAGTCGAAGGAATAGTACTGCTGTCCCATGTACTGATTAAAATACTCGTAGCCGTTGCGGGAGCCCACCACAAACCCGTCATGGTTGCCCATCACCGCATAGGTAGGCTTGTTTACCGTCTGGGACCACAGCGACGCAAATTCCGGGTAATCCACATCATAGGTGTTCACCGAGCTTTGGCAAAAGTCTCCGGTGTTCAGTACAAAGGCTGCATCGGCAGCGTTTACCTGCTCCATAATTTTCCCCAGCAGGTAGTTGGACGGATTTTGCTTGTCGCCGCCGTTGGAGTTTTTTGTGTTGTAGTGGATGTCCGTTACCTGCAAAACACTAAATTCCTCTGGAATCCGGCTGACAATGGAAAGTGCGCTGTTGCTTACATCCAAAAGTCCTTTTTTTCCATCTTTGGCAACCACCACCAGGTCATACAGCCCCTCTGGGCTATCCTGTGGAATTTTCACCAGAATGCGCCACCCGGTTTCAACCGGTGTAACGCCGGTCACCTCCAATGCAACCGGTGCTTCGGCCGCCTTGGGCGAGGCTGCGTAAACCTCAAACTCCTCTGGCGCTGCCATGCCGGCGGGCGCGTTCATTAAAACCGCAAGCTCGCCGCCGTAGGGCTGAATGGACGGAGTAGCAAAGCGCGGATAGGTGATGTTGCGGTTTTCTGGAAGCGCGCGCAGTGCCAGATACTGCTGCGCGTCATAGGCCGGCTTTCGGTTGCGGCCAAAAAAGGCTGTAGCTCCGGCCACTGCCGACAGCGCCAGTACCGTTGCGCACAAAACAGCGACGATGCCCATTGCGGCATTTTTGTTTTTCATACAATAACCCTCCCTTTCCCCACTGCGGTCAGCGCTTGCTGTACCAGACATTCCATTCGCCGTTGTGGTCGCTGGCGTAGACCAGCTTGGTACCGTCTGGGGAAAACCCCGGGTACTTTTCGTTGCTGTCTGCCGAGGTAACCGCCTGATCTCCCGTACCATCCACCGCCACGGTTCGGATATCCCAGCTGCCTGTCTGGTTGGTCATGTAGGCAAGCGTTTTGCCGTCCGGCGACCATGCCGGATAGGTGCAGCATGCCGCGGTCTGCCCCTTGGTGACCTGCCGTGGATTCTGCCCTTTCCCGTCGCTGACCCAAATGTTCCAGTTGCCGCCTTGGTTGCAGGCAAAGGCCAGACTGCTGCCGTCGGGCGAAACTGCCGGGAAGTTGTAGTCCGCGTTACCGCTAAGCAGTACCGTTTCCCCATTGCCATGGGCGTCGGCAAATTTGATGCACCAGTTGCCCTTGTGGTAGGAGCGGTAAACAAAGCCCTTTCCATCCGGTGTGCAGGACGGGCTGGTGTCATAGGCCGGGTTGACAATCAACCTTTGGGGTTGGTAGCTATCTAAGTCGGTAGCATAAATATCCCAGCTGCCCTCCAGCGTGGGAATGTCCTTCGCCGCGGCAAATAAAATTCGGTTGCCGTCTGGTGACAGCGCCACCTGCTGCTTTTGCACCTTGTCGTTACTTTCGGGGAACAGCCGCTTGGCCTCGCCCTTGTCGGCCTCACAGATGGTGTACAGCTCCAACAGGTCACTGGTGCGGCGTACCGCCTTTACCTGTCCCAAGGTAAAGTACACTGTTTTGGAGTCCTTGCCCCAAACGGGGTACAGCGCATCCAGATAGGGGTATCCGTTGGTAGAAATCATGGAGGAAAGCTGGTACATGTTTTGATCGGGGAGCGCGGCAAGGTTGTCTACCACATAGCCCTTAGAGTTTTCCCCGGTATCCTCGGCGTTCAGGATAAGCGCCTGCTTTTTGTAGTCGTTTATCTGCTCCGCCGTAATAACCTTGACATCCTCCTGTCGTTCGGGACGGACATAGTACAGATTTAAATAATCGCCGTTCGGTTCGCCTTGAATCAGCATCCCGGTTACTGCTACCAAGTCTCCGTCCTTAATGTCCTTGATGCTAATGCCCGCATAGCTGTAAAACTTAAACTTCATTAGTCCCAGCTTATCGCCGTAGTTACCGTCGCGGCTGCCGTCCACATCAAAGCCCCATGTAATTTTTGTGTCCTTGCGGTCATACACCTGCCCGAAGATGGTCACTGGCATGCCCTCGTACTTTTCGCCCACGGTGCTCCCCGCATCGGTAAAGATGACTGCCGGCTCCGGCAGCGGGTTCCCGCTGGAAAGAATCTGAATGGCCTCGCTGGAGTCGGGCTTGACCACCGCCGTGTTGATGTCAGTGGTGTACCCAAAGTTGTTGAGTCTCCCGGTGACGCGTACACGGTCGCCCCGCGTCACATGGGGCTCGGTCGAACCGATGAGGTAAACGGTAATGGCCATGTCCTGCGTGTCGTTGACCAGGGAAAAGTAGTTGCCGTTGTTGTGCCACTTCCCGCTGTCCACGGTGGCGGTACCCTCCACGGTAACAATTTGGTTGTTGTGCGTTAACACCTGCTTGTCGTCTCGCTCCCGCGCCTGCTCAATGGTCAGCGCAACGGCATCGCCCACCGGCGCATCGCCACCGGCCGACTTGCTGGCAGTAGCCTGCTGCGCCAGCTGGGCGCACTCGTCCGCGGTAATCCTTCTGATATCCTCACTGCGGGTGGGACGGATGTAGTAGGCGTTGGGCTGCTCCGGGGTAGGCGCTGTTTGCAGTACTACTCCGGACAGTGCCACCCAGTCCCCGTTTTTGTAGCCATCTACCGTAAAACCGGCATAGCTGTAGAACTTAATATGGATGGTGCCGGTGCTGTCTGCATAGGCGGCATCCGCCGAACCGTCAAGGTCAAACCCCCGGGAGGTTCCCTCGTTATCGTAGTTTTGCAGCTGCCCGAACACGGTAACATAACTGCCCTCCAGCTTTTCGTAGTCCGCTTTTTTAAGGTCGGTGTACACTGGCTTGGGTGCCGGCAGCGGGTTGCCGGAGGACAACACCCGGATATCCTCCTTGCGCTCCGGCTTAAGGACTGCTGTACCGGGGTCGGTGCTGTAGCCAACATTGGAAAGAATGCCGGTCACCTCAACCTGGTCTCCCTGTCGGATGGCAGGCTCCACAATGTCACGGGCAAAGACACAGATGCCCGCGTTTTCGTCCATAAGGGCAAAGTAGTTGGAGCCATCGTGCCACTTCATCGTGTCCACCAGCGCAACGCCCTGAACGGTAACTGTTTCACCATCCAGCGTCAGCTCCCCGCTGGGGTCGGTCTGCCGTACAGCAGCAATTCCTTCGCTGACGGTAACGGCCTCACCGGAGGCCATGCCCACCGGGACAGCTGCCGGTACCGCCTGTACCACAAGGGCTTTCGGTTGCAATAAAAAGCACAACGCTATGGAAGCCGCAGCGGTGCAGCATACCATAGCGGTCATGACAATCTTCTTTTTCATACCAATGCTCCTTCTTTGATGCCCCACAGGTTTTGCTCCGTAATTCCACAGCGGTTGGCCAGCTGATAGATTTTTTCCACATTGCAGATTGCCTCGACTGCGTGAGCGTCGCTGCCAATGGTAAAGCGCACCCCGGCCGAAAGACATTTTTGCAGGAAAGCCGGAGAGGTGCTCTCACTGGGGCCGTGAATTTCATAGCAGATGTTATTGGTTACCAGATGATGAATCAGCTCATCCTCGAACTGGGAGGTAAAGCAGCGCTTGACAATGGTACGGCTAAGCTCCTGTCGTTCGTCAAAGGTGGTGGGGTGATCCAGTAATTCCTTAAACGGCAGATACCCAAAGACGTGTCCGGCCACCGTCACCTGTGGATTATTGGTAATGCGCAGCACCTGCTGCATGTAAGCGTCCCAGTAGTCTTGGTTGTACAGGTCCCCTCGTACCGGAGCCGGTGCCCCGGTGGGCAGATAATGAGCGCTGCAAATCACCAGATCCAGGTTACGGTACAGCTCCGGAGAAATGGGCAGCTCCCCCGCATCATTAATACAGGTTTCCACTCCCACCAGTACTCTGACCTGTTTGCCCGCTGCCAACCGCCGAAGCTCCTCCAGATGGTTCAGAATAGGGGTGTTTCGCCAAGGCCAATATCCCCGTGTGGGGTCGTTCGGATCCAGATGGTCGGTAATCGCGATGACATCCATCCGCTGTCGCTGAGCAATCTCGATAATTTGCGCGTAATTGGCCTGTCCGTCGGACATGGTGCTATGTATATGCAAATCCATCTTCAGCAAGCCAGTCACCTCGTTTCTACAAAGTATAAGGCAACCACAGGGCTATTGCGCGGCCGCCAAGGTTACTCCGACGGTATAGGGGCGATGGTCGGAAACCTGTGTGTCTATGACAGCTGCGGAGGTCACCGCAAACTGCTGGGTTAAAAAGATAAAGTCAATGCGCGCGGTGGGCTGTTTGGAATCGAAGGTGCGCAGCGCTTCCTGTCCGGCCAAAATTGCCGAATCGTTCATCACCTTGTGCAGCGCCTTTAGCTCGGGGGCAATGCTGTCCTCGTTCAGGTCGCCCATTAGGATAACCGGCGTGTCCAACTCCTCGATTAACCCGGCCAGATAGTTTGCCTCCGGCTTGCGTTCTTCGTAGGAAAGCCCAAAATGGGTTCCAATCACGGTAACCTCTTGCCCGCGGACATCCAACCGGCAGATAAGCGCCGACCGTGGTTCCCCCTTTACTCCGGGTGACTTTGGCATAATGCGCACCTCGCTGGACAGAATCGGGAACCGCGTAACCAGTGCATTGCCGTAGTCGCCGCCGGAATATTCGCAGGATTTTCCAAAGACGCTGTAGCAGCCGGTGGCGTCGCCAATCTCCTGCGCCTGGTTTTTGTGCAGCGAACGCAGGGTCTTGTTGTCCACCTCGTTGAGCACCAAAATATCCGGCGCGGCTTGGCGTACCACCTCGGCCGTGCGGGCAATATCCCGTACCCCGTCCATTCCCGCGCCGCTTTTAATATTGTACGTCATCAGCTTCAGGGCAAGCTCCTGACCGGCCGCCACCGGCTGGTTTTCCGGCAGCGTCTCCGGTGCCGTTACCACGGTGGGCTCTCCCAGTGTTTCGTCCGCTTTTTGTTCCGGCACCGCTTTCTCCTGCGGCACGGACGACACGGAAGGCTCCGGCGCGGACGACACAGAGGACTCCGGCGGCGGGGCAACGGAGGCTTGCAGGGACGGTGCTGCCGGCGCACAGGCGGTCAGCAGCCCGCAAAGAAGCAGCATTGCAATGACACTTTGGTGTTTGTATCCATGTTTCATCTTCGGTTATCCCTTAATTCCGCTAAAGGAAATGCCCTTTACAAAGTATTTTTGCAGACAGATGTAGATGAGCAGCACCGGGATAATGGTAATCGCGCAGGCTGCCATCTTAAGGTCATAGGCATCATAGTACTGGGAGGAAAAGGTCGCAATAATTAGGGGAATGGTCTTGAGCCGGTCCGAGTCGACAATGAGCAGCGGCCACTGGAAGGCGTTCCAAGAACCCAAAAACTTGTGGATAACCAGTACTGCAAGAATAGGCTTGCAAAGCGGCAGTGCAATGCGGAAGAATATCTTGAACTCACCTGCGCCATCAATGCGCGCCGATTCCAGCAGCGAGTCGGGCACCGAGCTCATAAAGTTACGCACCAAAAAGATATCAAACGCACCCGCCATGCCAATAAGCGCGAGCCCGGCAAAGGTATCCACCATCCCTGCCTTAAAGCTCATAATGTACAGTGGAATGATGGTGGCGACCCAGGGAACCATGGTGGTCATCAGCAGGCACATAAACAGAAAATTCTTGAACTTAAAATTGAACTTGGCAAAGCCGTAGCCGGCAGTCAGTGCAATGACAAGATTTCCCACTACCTGAAAAACCGCGACCTTGATGCTGTTGACATAGTACATGCCAAACTTGTACTGGTCAAACAGCTTAATAAAGTTGTCAAAAATGAAC
>JAVVRO010000103.1:0-6943 GCA_036654695.1 Angelakisella sp.
ACCGGAAAGCCACCGCCCTGATTGGGCTCGGCAGGCTTGGAGGCTGGGGAGGAGGGCTCGGCGGGCTTGCTGCTGGACGGCGGAGGAGCAATTTCGCTGGAGCTTTCGCTTGAGGAGCTGCTCTCGCTGGAAGACGAGGAGGGCGCCACGCTGCTGGAGCTGGCTACGGGCTTGCTGCTGGAGGCAGGCGGCGGCGTGGTGCTGGACGACGCGGGCTTGCTGCTAGAGGCAGGTGGCGGCGCAACCGAGGACGAGGAGGGTGCCACGCTGCTGGCGGTACCGACACCGCTTAGCTTGGCGTCGCTAATGACATATCTTCCAAGGGTGTTGGTTTTAAATTCCCGTGTGCCACGGTTACTGTTGTAGCTTCCGGTAACGGCTAGGAGCTTTCCGTCAGCATCCCGCTGGTACAGGTACTCGTTTTTCTCCATAACAATGCCAAGGGTACCGGTGGTGGTAAACTTAGGAGAAGTCGGCCAGTTTAAAAAGCGCATGTTAGCGCCGTCATATTTTTTCATTAAGGAAATGTCATCATTCGAGTTATGCCCAATAAACATCTTGGGCTGCTCCACAACACGAATGTCCAGATAGGCTATGGCGCTGTAGGACGCATCGCGAAACACCGCGTTCAGCGTACCGATATTCTTCCCGTCGGTGGTGGCAAAGCGCATTTGGCAGGTGTTGTAGTCGCTGGGCAGTTCAAACTTACCGATGGTAACCTCATTTAGGAATCCTCTGTCCAGGGGTTGCACAAAAAGGTCGGAAACTCTGGCGGTAAACCGTGCGCCGCCGGTGCCCTTTTCCCGAACGGTAACCGTACCGGTAATTTCCTTTTGGCTGTCAATGTCCAGTCCGTTGCGAATCTGCAAGCACACACTGTCATTACTGTCAATGAAAACCCGCTGGACATATTTGGCGTTAAAGCCGCTGCCACTGACGGAGCAACTTTCAGCATAGAACGAGCTGCCCACAGCGTTGCCGTTTTTATCCGTAAAGTTGCTGACAATGTAGATATCCCCCTGTGACACCTGTTCGCTTGCAAAGGCCAGCTGCACGCCGGTGGTCACCAATAGCGTAACTGCCAGCAGGACGGAAAGAATTTTTTTCATGAGACTACCTCCGGCGATCTTTTTATTTTGAGTCGTTTTGTAATGAAAGATTGGAAAAAATCTTACTTATTACTCATAGTATACTTTTTTTGTAAAAAAGTCAATACAAAAGGTCGCTTTCCTGAAAACCTTTCCTGATTCCACGCCATACAATAGAGTGAGTTGTTTTCTATCTAACCGCTACACGAAAGGAGTGTTTTGCAATGACATCAAACACTGCACTTGTGTTCCAGCTGTACACCGGCCGGCAAGCACTGCCGGTTGCCCATGCCAAGGTTACCGTTGCTACCAACGGCAACACGGTGGAACATGTGCTTTATACAAACTCCTCCGGCCGCAGCCCCGTGCTGCCGCTCTGCGCACCCCCGGTTGAACTCAGCCTATGCCCCAACCCCGGCGTACTGCCGTTTTCCCTTTGCAACGCGCGGATAGAAGCAGCCGGCTTTTTGCCGGTGGATATCCGGGGAATCCAGCTGTTTGCCGGGCAGGAAGCGCTGGAAAGCATGGAGCTGAACCCCACTCCCCGCAACGCCGACCCCCGCGAGGGCGACAGCATCATTATCCCGCCGCCCGCCTTGGTGACACAGCAGCCCCGCAACCCCGAAAGCATTCCTGACGGGCAGATTGCTCCGCTGGTGCTTTCCAGCGTCTATATTCCCCGCTACCTTACCGTCCATCTGGGTAGCCCCAATAACAGCTCCGCCCCCAATGTCACCGTCAGTTTTCAGGATTATATCAAAAATGTTGCCAGCAGCGAAATTTACCCCACATGGCCGGAAAATGCGCTGCGCGCCAATCTTTATGCCCAAATTTCCTTTGCGCTGAACCGCATTTATACCGAATGGTACCCCAGCCGTGGTTACTCGTTCAACATTACAAACAACACCGCCTACGACCAAGCCTATGTCCATGGGCGCAACATCTTTTCCAACATCAGCAGCTTGGTGGATGAGATATTTAACGAGTATGTCCGCAAAAAGGGCACTGTAAACCCCTATTTTACCGAATACTGCAACGGTACCACCGTGACCTGCGCAGGAATGTCCCAGTGGGGTACGGTGCCGCTGGCGCAAAACGGATATTCCCCGCTCAACATTTTGCGGCAGTCCTATGGTTACGAGATTGAGCTGGTTGCCACCGAGGACATCCGGTCGATTGAAAGCTCCTACCCCGGCACACCGCTACAGCTGGGCAGCAGCGGCCCGTCGGTGCGCACCATTGAAAATCAGTTAAACCGCATCCGCCGCAACTACCCTGCCATTCCGCTGATTCCCCTAGTGGGCAATAGCTTTACCCGCCAGACGCAGGAGGCGGTTCAGGCCTTTCAGCGCATCTTTACTCTGCCCGTTGACGGTATTGTCGGCCGCGCTACCTGGAACAAAATTTCCTACATCTATGTGGCGGTCAAGCGGTTGTCCGAATTAAACAGCGAGGGGGAGGAGAATCAACTGCCCTCTCAGCCTCCTACCAATCTGCTACGCTTGGGTGACAGCGGCGCATACGTCAAGCTGGCACAGTACTTTTTGCGGGTGATTTCCAACTATTACGAGGCGGTGCGCCCTGTGGCCATTGATGGCAGCTTTGGCCCCATGACCCAAGCCGCCGTACGGGACTTCCAGAATCGGTTCGGGTTGGAAATTGACGGCATTGTCGGACCTCTCACTTGGCAAAAATTATATGATGTGTTTCTGGGAATTGCCAACACCTCCGGACTTGCCGTTGCCTACCCCGGCTACCTGTTGCAGCTGGGGTCGCGGGGCGAGAATGTCTGGCTGATGCAGGACTACCTGAGCACCATTGCACAGCGCTACCCCCTGCCCGCGCCGGTACCGGACGGAATTTTCGGCGCGCAGACCAAGGCTTCCGTTACCGCGTTTCAGCGCAGCTTTGGGCTGACACCGGACGGCATTATTGGGCAAAAAACATGGAACCGCATTGTCACCGTGCGTCTGTTACTGTAGGGGTCGCCCCAAAAAGCGGCCGGGGAAGGAGCCTCCATTCCCCGGCCGCTTTTGCGCTTTTGTCAATGCCACAGCCCCTCCAGCTGCCACGGCCAATCGGACATGGCGCCCATGTCAATGGCACGGTACCCGCTGGCGTTAAGCTGCCGCGCCACGGTTGTGCTGTGTAGCCCGGATCGACAGTAAACCAGTACCAGCAGCGAACGATCCGGTAGCACCTGTGCCACAGTACGGCTGCTGATTTCAAAAAAATTGAGATGCCGGCTTTCCGGGATATGCTGCTCGCGGTATTCCTGCGCACTGCGGATATCCAGTAGGCAGGCCTTGCCCTGCTGCACCAGCCGGTATGCCTCCTGCCACTCCATGCAGTCTTTCCCCCTTTGCAAAAAGCAGGGCTGCCCGGTGGGGTAGCCCTGCTTCATCTTATTCCCTTGGGGAGAATTTGGTTAGTATCCCCGTGTTAGCCCGGGTACCGGTTGCCAACAAA
This sequence comes from Angelakisella sp., assembly GCA_036654695.1. Lineage (GTDB taxonomy): Bacteria > Bacillota > Clostridia > Oscillospirales > Ruminococcaceae > Angelakisella. The sequence continues at coordinate 3,558 of JAVVRO010000103.1, forward strand.
GTCGGCGGGGTTCATGACACGGCCGTTAATGCGGATTTCAAAATGGCAATGGTTGCCGGTGGCGTTACCGGTTCGCCCCACCTTTGCAATTAACTGCCCCTGCCGGACATACTGCCCGGCCTGCACCAGCACCTGACTGCAATGGGCGTACAGGGTCGTTACGTTGTTGCCGTGGTTAATGGAAAGATGCTTTCCATACGGCCCGTTGACGTAGTTGTAGGCGGCAGTTATCGTACCGGAGCGGGACGCGTAGATGCCGGTACCGCCGTTTGCTGCAATATCCATGCCGGTGTGTCCACGATAGCCGTACAGCCCGCAGGACACATATCCCCCGGCCACCGGCCACATGAAGTTTGCCGAGGTATCACTGCCGGCAGGTAAAAACTGCGCAGGCTTTAGGGTACCGCGCATCTTGCGGGCATTGACCGGTTCCCGGGTTACGGTAACATCAATTCGTGTTTCGCCCGCGCGCTCACCGTCAATGTAAACGACATCGGCTACAATTTCCTGCTCGCCGGTCTTGCCGTTGGCAATAGTCTCGCTGTAGTTTTCGGGGTAGCGGTTGTCATCCTTATAGTCGGTGCCAAAGGGCAGCTCCTCGGTATAGGTTTCCCGCCGGGTCACCTGAATCCCAAGGCTCAGCTCCACGCGGTTCACCATAATCTCCTCGCCGGGGGACAGGGGCGGAATGGCAATACCGTAGTCCTCGGCGCGAGTCTCCAGCTGGCTGTTTAAGCTGATAATGGCCTTGGACGTAGTGTTGTACTGCTCGGCAACCGACTCCAGCGTTTCGCCCTTGGCCACCAGATGCAGCTGGGGTACAGTATTGTTGCTTTCCAAGTCGGTTTTAATGGCATTGACCGGGCGCATGGCGCTGACTGGATAAACGCCCTTTTGCACCGCGACTTTTTTTACAAATTGCACCTTTTCGTGCTCAATGCCGGTGCGGTATTCCTGCAAAATTCCGTCGATGTACAGCAAAAACTCGTTGCCGTCCTCCACCGCGCCCAAAAAGGTGTTGTCCACATAAATGCCGTCGGCGGTGGTCACCTTGTTCTGGGACATGGCCAGCAGATTGTTGGCAAGGCTATCCACCGACGTGTAGTCCTCGGGGTCGACTATCACCAGCCGGAAAGTGGGGCGGCTGTCATCGGCCGGAAGATAATCCTCGCCCTTGAGCCGTTCCAGCATACGCTCCCGCGCGTCGTAAAAGTCGCTTTCGCTCTGCACATAGCCCAAGTTGCGCCCGGCGTATTCCACCTCCAGCGCGTAGTTGAGCTGCTGAAAATAGAGGATAACCGCAGTCAGCACCGCGCAGCCTAAAATGGGCAATAAAAAGCTCATTACCCGGTTCAGCGGCCTGCCTAGCGAATAGAGGTACCGCGCCACCATACCGGCGACACCGCCCTTTTGCGGCGTAGCTTCCCGGTGGTCATAGTCGTACCGCAGTGCCTTGGTTTTGGAGGATATCTCCCGGAACGGGCTAAGGCAGGAGTCCGCAATTTTGTCCCAGAAGCGCACCAGCTGCACCCGCTTTTGCGAAAAGAAGGGGGGGATGGTGTATTTTATCCAGATACTCATGCGAAACAGCAGCCGCCTGATATCGCTTTGGTAGCGAATCAGCTGCACACCAATGTAGTAGCACTCGGTATTGCACCAGCGGAACAGCTGTCCCAGCTCTCCCGGAGTTTCTTTTTTGGCAATGGGAGTAACTACCCTTTGGGACAGCGCCACAATACTCTTTTTTTGTGCCGCCACAACCTGTTTCAGGCTATAAAGCACCTGCTCAGCGGCGGTCAGCTCGTGCTCGGTGGTGCTGTCGTCGTTTAGCCCGCCAAATTTGGCCTCGTCCTCGGCCTGCTCCTCGCTGCTGCGTCGGGCAGCGTCGCGGGTAGCCTTAAGCGCGGCAAATTTTCCCGCCAAAAAACCCGTTGGCTTGGACAGCGGTTCTAGCTTTGCTGTTCCCTTCGGTTTTTCGTCGACTTCATTTCTTTCTATCTCATCCTGAGCGGCTGGGCGCTCCTGCCAGTCCGGCGCGGCCTGCGTCGTCTGCTGCTCCGCCCGCTGCCTCACTTGCTTTTTTCTTTTTCTCGACAATCGGATTTTCTCCCTCCCGCCAAAGTCTTACGTTACGAGTATACTGAAAGAATATGAATAAATCAAGCAAATTTAGCCGGGGTATACCTCGCCGATGTAGTCCGCAGGATTCATTACCTTGCCGTTAATGCGAATTTCAAAATGCAGGTGGGCGCCGTAGGCTCTGCCGGTTTGCCCGACCTTGGCAATCAGCTGCCCCTGCCTGACATACTGCCCCGCCTTGACCATGACCTCACTGCAATGGGCGTACCGCGTGGTCATACCGTTGCCGTGGTCAATGTAGATATGCTTTCCGTAGTCCCCCCGGGAATAGCTGTAGGCCAGCGTTACCGTGCCGGAACGCGACGCATAGATGCCAATGCCGGAATTTGCGCCAATATCCATACCGGTGTGCCCGCGGTAATCGTGCAACCCGCAGGACAGGTGCCCGCCCGCCACTGGCCAGATAAAGTTCGCTGAAATGTCGCTGCCCGCGGGCAGGAACTGTGTGGGCGACAGCGTTCCACGCATTTTGCGTGCGCGAACCGGCTCCTTGGTAACGGTAGTTTCCAGACGCGTTTCGCCGACTTTTTCGCCGTCGACATAGACCACATCGGCCAAGACCTCCTGCTGCCCCGGCACGCCGTTGGAAATGATTTCCTCGTAGGTTTTCGGGTAGCGGGTGTCGTCCTTGTAGTCAATCTCAAAGGGAACCTCCTCGGTATAGGTTTCCCGCCGGGTCACCTGTATTCCAAGGTTCAGGGTGTCATCCTCTGCGTTCAAATTGTTCTTGATTGCATGAACCGGGCACATCACGCTGACCGGGTAGACCCCCTCCTGTACTACCACCTTATTGGTAAACATCACCTTTTCATGTTCAATGCCGGTGCGGTACTCCTGTAAAATACCGTCGATGTAGAGCAAAAATTCATTACCATCCTCTACCGCTCCCAAAAAAATGTTATCCACATAAATGCCGTCGGCCATTGTTACATTATTTTGCGACATGGCCAACAGCTTGTTGGCAAGGCCGTCCACCGTTTCGTAGTCGTCCGGGTTGGCAATTACCAACCGAAAGGTGGGGCGGCTGTCATCCGCCGGAAGGTAGGCTTCGCCCTTTAACCGCTCGTTCATGCGGTCGCGAGCATCGTAAAAGTCGCTTTCGGTGGCAACATAACCCAAATTTCGCCCGGCGTACTCCACCTCCAGCGCGTAGTTGAGCTGCTGGAAATAGAGCACGACTGCCGTTAGCACCGCGCAACCCAAAATGGGCAAAAAGAAGCTGACCACCCGGTTCAGCGGTCTGCTCA
>JAVVRO010000104.1:0-6879 GCA_036654695.1 Angelakisella sp.
CCCAACCCGGTAATCAGCCCTTCGGCGCGAAACTCCACCGCCGCCGAGGACATGGCGTTGGCAAACCCGGTAATGGGCACCAGCGTGCCCGCTCCGGCCACCTTTGCCAGATTGTCAAAGACATTAAGGGCGGTAAGCAGTACCGCAAAAAAGATGAGGGTCACCGATGCGGCAGTGGGCGCAAGCTCCTCCGACGCGCCCCACATGCGGTACAGGTTCGCCAGCCCCTGCCCCAGCGTGCAGATAAGCCCGCCCACCACAAAGGCAAGGCAGCAATTTTTAAGGCTTTTGGTAGGAGGCGAGGCTTTTTTTGCCATTTTGTCGTAATCCTTTGGAGTCATCGGCATGATAAAAATCAATCCTTTCCGGGAATTGCGCCAGCTTGGCACAAGACCGTTTCCTATTGTTTGGAATATCCTTTCACTAAATTTCCCAAAAAGAGGGGAAATATACAGTAACCGGAAAGCATGGTTTTAGGCAAACTAGCAGAAGGACGAAGCCGCTAAGCTTCGTCCTTCCTAATTCTGAACAGGAACCTAAGTATTCCGGAAAGCAATTTGGGGCTTTTTAGCACAACAATCTTCACTTGACGCACCAGCCTTTCTCAGCACCGGCCCGCCGACAGAAACCCCAGCACCACCAAAAAGGCCGCCGCTAGGATGACCACCAGCCGGAGGGAGCAAAACAGTGCCAAAAAAATGCCCAGTCCAAAGGCAATGCAGACAATTGCCCAGCTACTGTCATTGCCGCTGTGCCAGCGTCTTTTGATGCTCATTTGCTCGCCTCCCTTTTTCATTCTGCCGGTTATTGCATTATATGAGAGAGGCAAAAAGTTGCTACAACTCCCCTCGCGGGGCGATTCTAATACTAATTTCATGGTAAAGCTTTATCTATGTGAAATCACATTGCTATAAACCGGAAAATTCCCAACAACGCCGTTGAAAAGGTTGACATATGTTGAAAACTCTGTTGAAACTGTTGAACGTCAGAATAATGCAGAGGAAAATTACAGAGTGTATAGGATATCATGGCCGTTTTTTGAAAAGCCATGGAAGATATGCAGAAAATCAGCAACGGCCGCCCGAATCGGGCGGCCGTTGGGCTGCTTTCCCTAATACAGTTTATTATACTTGCTTTCCAGCGGGGGCTTGGTACCGGGGACACCGTATTCCAGAATATAGATATCCACCCAGCGCACCTCGTTCAGCGCACTCTCAATATAGGTCTCGTAATATAGGTCTACATCAATGATGCCCTCCATCAGCGCCGAGCCGGTGTCGTTGGCAACCGCGTAACCGTAGATAAACTTGCCGTTGGGGGTGCGGATATAGAGCTTGGAGCCGTAGGGAATTTGGGAGGAACGCACTGCCACCGTGCCGGCCTGACAGTACATGCCGCTGGAACCGTAGGGGCGATTGCCCCGGGCGTAGTAGCCGGTTGCCCGCTGGGTTTTTAGCACCGCTTTGTAGTTGGTGGGTACCCCGTTTTCGTCCAAGGGGTACTGGCCGCTGTAGTCTAGGGTCGAGGTTGCGCTGCCGTCGCCAACCAGCATCAGCTCCTCCACCGGCTCCTTGGTTACAACAGATTTTCCAAGGACGGTTTCCACTACCACGCCGTCCTCCAAAATTTCATCGTAGGTGTCAATGCGCAGGCCGTCCTCGCCGGGCGAGATGACGCGGCTGGTGCCCAGCTTAATGAGGCTGGTGGACTTTTTGTTGACCACCTTGTGCAGCACTACCTTTACATCGTAGGAACGGTAGGCCACGCGGGTAATCTGGACTGTTTCAAAGGGGCTTAGCTGGTCGGTCAGCTCATGGGTCATCTTGTCGTGGGCGCCCAGCGTTACACCGGACAGTACCAACAGGTCGGAAACGGTTCCGCCCAGCCAGTTTTTAGTGATAACCTCGCCATCCACCGCCAGTCGCACTGGGTAACCGCGCTGGATTACTACCTGTCCTTCGCTGTCCTGTGTGGGTGCTACAAAGGTAATCTTATCATTTGCCGTGGTGACAATTTCCTCGGCTGCCAGAATCTGCATGGGGTCCCGCTGATTGGTAATGGTGACCGAGGTATCGTCGCCGTCAATAATATAGATTACATTGTCAAGGTAGGACATTACAAAAATCGTTGTGGTCATGACAATTGCCAAGAGACTGAACCAGATGGTTTTACTTGTCACCAGGCGCAGCGCTCCCTTAAGCAATCGACCCGGGGTCAATTTCTTCATAAAAGAATGCTCCGTTCCGCCGGACTTCTCCGGCAAGGGTGTTTCGTATCGTGGGAAAGTATTGGTGTTGATTGTAATATCTATTCAAAAGCAAATTGCAGGGTGGTAAGTCCTGCAATGCTTTCCTATTATATTGCAGGAAAATGGTGTTGTCAAGGCACGGTAGGGACACTTTTGCCTGCTTTTAGGGGGAGTTAACCCCAAAAATAGGAGGTTTTCCTGTGAGTTTCACCAAAACACGGTTGTCTGGCAGTACAAAAATAATAACATCTATAGAAAAATGACCAAACTTTTCAGTTCCGGTTCAGCAAGGTTGTAAAAGCGCATAATAAGCTGTTTTACAGCAATTTTTTCTCTGTTTTTGGAGGGAATGACAAAAAAACAAGGCCGCGCAACCACTGGTTGCGCGGCCTTGTACGCCGACTGTTTTGCTTATTCCTCCGCCATGACGGCCAGTTTTTCAGCCAGACCATCCAGCCAGTTGCCATCGAACAGCTCCAGCATCCCCGCGTCGCAGGCAGCTGCCAGCTTGGGGTCAATGGGGATTCTGCCCAAAACAGGCAGCTCCTTGGCGGCGGCAATTTCGTCAATGTGGCTTTCTCCGAATACCTTAATCTGCTTTCCGCAGTCGGGGCAGGTGGCGTAGCTCATGTTTTCCACCAGTCCCAGTACCGGAATGTTCATCATATTTGCCATGTTGACAGCCTTTTCCACAATCATTGCCACCAGCTCCTGGGGGGAGGCCACCACAATAATGCCGTCCACCGGAATGGACTGGAACACCGTCAGCGGGACATCGCCGGTTCCCGGGGGCATGTCAATAAACATAAAGTCAATGTCGCCCCACATAACATCGGTCCAAAACTGCTTGACCGCGCCGGCAATGACCGGCCCCCGCCAAACCACCGGGTCGGTGTCGTTCTCAATCAGCAGGTTCAGGGAAATAACATTAATGCCGGTTTTGGTCTTGGCCGGAAAAATGCCGTATTCGTTCCCGGCGGCCTTGCCCTGAATGCCAAACATTTTTGGTATCGACGGACCGGTAATATCCGCATCCAGAATCGCGGTTTCAAAGCCATTTCTTTGGGAAAGCACCGCCATCAGTCCGGTTACCAGCGACTTGCCGACGCCGCCCTTGCCGCTGACAATGCCAATCACCTTCTTAATGTGGCTCATCTCGTGGGGGCTTACCAGCATACTTTCCGGTTCGCGATGGTCGCAATTTTGGCTGCAACTGCCGCAGTCATGGGTACAATTTTCACTCATACTCTTACTCCTTTTCCTGAACAGATTCTTGGGTATCGATAAAAGTCCTCCGGTTTCCCGGAGGACTCTGTGGTATCGGATTATCTCTTAGAGAACTGCGGCGCCTTACGGGCGGCCTTCAGACCGTACTTCTTGCGCTCCTTCATTCTGGGGTCACGGGTTAGGAACCCTGCCTTTTTGAGGATGGGACGCATCTCGTCGCTATGCAGCAGCAAAGCTCTGGAAATGCCGTGGCGGATAGCACCCGCCTGGCCGGTTACGCCACCGCCTGCAACTGTGCAGATGATGTCAAAGCGACCCAGTGTATTGGTCTGCTCCATGGGCTGTCTTACGATCAGCTTCAGGGTCTCCAGACCAAAGTAATCGTCGATATCCCGGTCGTTGATGGTAATCTTGCCGGTACCGGCGTACAGTCTGACTCTTGCGACAGAACTCTTTCTACGGCCTGTGCCGTAGTAATAAGGCTTTCCCTCGTACATTCGTATATCCTCCCTTCAAATTACAGTGTCCATGCTTCGGGGGTCTGTGCTGCATGGTTATGGTTTGCGTCGGCATAAACTCTGCATCTGGTGAGAGCCTTGCGTCCGATGGTGTTGTCCGGAACCATGCCCTTTACGGCAAGCATCATGGCCTGCTCGGGGTGTGTTTCCATCAGTGTGCTGTACTTAACTTCCTTGAGTCCACCAATCCAGCCGGTGTGGTGACGGAATGTCTTTTGCTCCAGCTTTTTGCCGGTCAGCACCGCCTGAGCGCAGTTGATGATAATGACATGATCGCCACAGTCAACATGAGGGGTAAAGGTGGTCTTCTGCTTGCCGCGCAGTAGCGTGGCAGCTTGCACGGCAGTGTGGCCCAGCGGCTTGCCGGCAGCGTCCAGAATATACCACTTGCGTGTAATGTTCTGGGGCTTTTCCATAAATGTAGCCATAGTTTTTTCCTCCTGATACTTTTTCGGTTGCTTTGTTAGAAAAACGAATTTTTTCACAAGTCACGATTGTTATTATAACCGCCCTGTTCCGGCATGTCAAGGACTTTTTTGTCAAAAATCAATCTGTCCGGCGCATACTCTTTCAATCTCTCGTTTTCTCGCTTATCCTCGTTGTTACTCTCAACTCATTTTTACAATTCGGGCGCGCAGTTTTTCCAGACGCACCGCTGAATTGCCCCATACACACGCTTTGTAATGCCGGGGTGACTCTGTTCCATCGACAGCAGCCACTGCCGCGTCCACTGGCGGTTGGTGGCCTTGTCCACCGGACAGCTGCTTTTTACCACCGGCAGCCCACCGACTCGCACCCCATGCAGCACCTCCCGCTCCCACGCGTAAACCAACGGACGAATCACGGTAATGTCCTTGCGGCTCAGGTAAGTAACCGGCGCAAAGCAGCCGATGCGTCCCTCGTTAAACAGGTTCATTATCAGTGTTTCGGCAGCGTCATCGGCGTGATGCCCCAGGGCGACCTTGTTGCAGCCCAGCTCCTTGGCAGCATTATGGAGCGCCCCCCGGCGCATCCGTGCGCACAAGCTGCATGGGTTTTGCTCGTGGCGCAGGTCAAACACAATATGCCCGATGTCGGTGGGTCTTACCTGATACTCCACCCCCAGCGCGGCGGCCAGCTCCGCAATGGCACTGTAGTCCTGCTCTATTCCATCAAACCCCGGGTCAAGGGTCATCCCCACAACCTCGTACCGGATGCCAATAAATTTTTGCAGCTTGGCAAGCCCTGCAAAAAGCGCCACTGAATCCTTGCCGCCCGAAACGCCCACCAGTACCCGGTCACCGTCTTGGAGCATATCAAAATCGGCAATTGCCTTGCGCATCATTCCTAACAATTCCTGCATTGCTTCTTGCTCACTCTCTCCCTTGTCGTTTCCCTACTTGACCGGAACAACATACTTTTCCACCAGATAAAGCAATGTTTTGTCAAGGCTCAGCTCCAGCTCGACCCCGTCGGCGGTATACTCCCGGGAAAACACCTTGCCGTTGGCAACCAGCCGTGCTTCCAGCTCGCCCACGCTGTAGGGCAGGTGCAGCCGCAGGCGAAGGTGGGTCGCGGGCAGCGCATTTTGTACCGCCAGCAGCAACCGGTCAAGCCCCTCGCCGGTTTTCGCCGAAATAAGCACCGCATTAATGCCCAGTGGTGCATCCAGCCCTGTCATTTGGTCGCACTTATTCAGCACCGTTACCACCGGTGTATGCTCTGCACCCAGTTCGCGGAGCAACTCCAGCGTCACGCTCAGCTGCTCCTGCATTTCGTTACTGGTAATGTCGCAAACATTTAAAATTAGGTCGGCAGTGGAAGCCTCCTCCAAGGTGGACTTGAAGGCCTCCACCAAGTGGTGGGGCAGTCTGCGCACCAGACCCACGGTGTCAATGAGCATTATTTGGCGGCCGTCCGGCAGCAGCAGTGCGCGGCTGGTGGGGTCAAGGGTTGCAAAGAGCTTGTCCTGCACCAGTACCCCGGCCTGTGTCAGGGTGTTCAGCAGCGTCGATTTGCCAACGTTGGTATAGCCTACAATGGCTACCGTCGTTACACTTTCCTTTTTGCGCCGCTCCCGCAGCCGCTCCCGCCGTGTGGTAACTTCCTCCATCTGCTGGGTCAGCGCTTCAATGCGCCGGCGAATGTGGCGACGGTCGGTTTCCAGCTTGGATTCCCCCGCGCCTCGCCGCGCCCCCGCGCCCCCGGTGCCGCCGCCGCCCTGCCGGGACAGCTGGACACCCTTGCCCGCCAGCCGCGGCAGCTGGTAGCGCAGCTGGGCAAGCTCCACCTGCAATTTTCCCTCGGCGGTTACTGCCCGCCGGGCAAAAATATTCAGAATTAGCATGGTGCGGTCAATGACGGGGCAGTCGCATATTTTTTCAATATTGCGCAGCTGTGCCGGGGAAAGCTCGCAGTCAAAGATAATCAGCTCCGCGCCGGTTTGACGCACCAGCTCGCCCAGCTCCTCCACCCGCCCCGAACCCATTGCGGTAGCCGGGTCTGGGTCGCCGCGCTTTTGGGTAACAACCCCCAGCACATCAATTTCGGCGCTGTCGGCCAGCTCCCGCAGCTCGGCTAAGGAAATTTCCAAATCGTACTCTCCGGTATCCACCGCGGCCAATACCGCGGTTTCCCGGGTTGCTTGTTGTTCGTTTCGTTCCATGGATGTTCCGTCCTTTCCGTCCCTCCCAGAATGCGTTCTATGGTATCATGCCCTGTAAAAACCTCTTATACTACGATGCAGTGAACCCCTGACAAGGCTATCCTCATCCCGCATTCAATTGCTGATAACACTATTCTCAAAGGAAGGCATTTTTACAAGTGCTTTCCTTGCGGCGCTTTGTTTTGCACCGCTGTAGGCGGCGGAGATAGCATTGACGGCAGTTCGGCGGCTTTTGCCGCCCC
>JAVVRO010000105.1:0-6870 GCA_036654695.1 Angelakisella sp.
CGCAGGGAGCCAGCCATGGAAGGGAAACACCGCCGCCTTGACACCAAAGCCAAAAAACGCCAGCAGATATCCCACCCGCACCAGCGGGTCATCGACGGTGATTACTCCGCCAAACCGAAACGACAGGGTGTCGCCCAAGTGGAACACAATCATCAGTCCCGCAAAGGCCATCGCCGCGCCAATCATCGAGTAGGTCAGGTAGGTTTTACCCGCGTAGCGTGCCTTATCATCCATGGTGTGCATCACCAGCGGCAGGGTAATAAAGGTCATTAGCTCGTAAAACAGGTAAAGGGTAAACAGGTTTTCGGACAGTGCAATGCCCAGCACTACCCCAAAGGTTACGGTGAAAAAGGAGAAAAAGCGGTTTTCGCCCCCTTCGTGGGACATGTATTCAAAGGAATAGAGGGTGGTAACCGGCCAAAGCAGGGAAACCAGCGTGCCAAACACCTTGGACAGGCCATCCGCGCGCAGGGCAAGGGTCAGCTTGTCACCCAGCGCCAGCAGCAGGACGGTGCTGCCGTTTCCCAGCCACAGGGCGCACAGCGCCGCAGCGGAGGTCAGCAGTGTGACCGTCATTACCAAACGTTCGCGCACCTTGGGGCTTGCAGGGTTCAGGACGCCCAGCGCGATGCCGCCGCAGACAGGCAGCAGGATACAGAGTATCATTAGCATGACAGTCCCTCCTTACAAAATACCGGCGGCAATACCGGACAAAAACTCAGTGACAGGGGCGGGAAAGCAGCCAAAAACAACTAGCCCCCCGCACAGCAGCACCAAGGAAACTGCAATGACTCCCGGCGTTTTGACCTTGGCCGCTGCCAACTGGTTGTCCGGCTCGCAAAAAAATGCGCTTTGCACCACCGGGAACAGGTAGCCCGCTGTCAGCAGTGCGCTGACCACCAGTACCACCGGAATGAGGTAGCTGACTGCGCCCATGCCGGAGGTCAGCCCAGCCACGGCCAGCTGCCATTTGCTGACTGCGCCGCCCAGCGGGGGAATGCCCACCAGCGACAGCGAAGCAATTGTAAAGCAGCCCATGACCACCGGCAGCTTTTTGCCTGCACCGTCCAGCTCGGTAACGCGGGTTCGGTGCAGCAGCAGGAGGATGGCTCCCGCCGACAAAAACAGCACCACCTTGGCAAGGGCATGGAACAGCAGTTGCAGCAGCGCCCCGGTCAGCCCCGCGCTGCTCATTAAAAATACGCCCAGCAGCAGGTAGCTCAGCTGACTGACCGAGGAGTACGCCAGTCGCTTTTTCAGTACTTTTTCGCTGTAGGCCAGCGACGACCCCAGCAAAATGGTAATCAGCGCCATCCACAGCAGGGCTGTTTGCACCCAGCTGCCCGCCAACAGCTTGACTCCAACCACTTCAAAAATGACACGGATAGCAGCAATGACACCGCACTTGGTAATGATGCCGGAAAGCACTGCGCTGGCGGGCGCAGGTGCGACCGGGGGCGCCAAGGGCAGCCAACCATGGAACGGTGCTAGGCCGGCCTTGCAGCAAAAGCCTACCACCGACAAAAATGCCATTATCAAAGCAAACGCGGGATGGTTCTGGGGGTTGCCAATGGTAAAGTAAAGCGCGCCAAACAGTCCCAAGGTTGCACCCAGCACCGAGTACACCAGATACGCTCCGGCGGCTTGCTTGGTTTCGGTAGTCAGGCTGTGCATGACCAGTGGCACGCTGGCAAGGGTCATCAGCTCAAAAAACAGGTAGAGGGTCAAAATGTTCCCAGCGTAGCCGACCCCTACCACCGCACCCAGCGTGGCAAGAAAGAAGCCAAAAAACCGGTGCTCGCCGCCCTCGTGGGACAGGTAGGGAATGGCAAAGAGCGCCACCAGCAACCAAACAAAGGCCGCCAGCAACCCGAAAAACCGCCCGAGGCTGTCCACCGACAAAAAGATACCCAGCTCGGCGGTAAAGGGCAGCGTTACGCCAAGGCCGTCCCCATAGGCAAAGACCGCCGCGACTAGCACAACCTCCGCCGCGCAAAAGGTAACTGCAATCCCCGAGATTGCTTTTTCGGGCGCACCGCGCCAGAACAGACAGACCGCACCGCCCAGCAAGGGGAGCAGGATGGTGGCAGCTACCAAAAATGTTGACACAGTACTTCCTCCTAACCCAGCAGCGCAATGCCCTGCTTTAAAATATTCATTAGCGGGGTGTAGCAAACGCCCACCGCCACATTGCAAACCACCAACACCAGCAGTACCGCACTTTGCAGTGAAAGACTGTTGCGCCATTGCATTTTGCAGCCCGGCTCCCGGGGGGTGTAGATGACCAGCAGCATGGGGATGTAGTACAGCGCGTTGAGGATGCTGCTTAGTCCCAGCAGAAGCAGGGTAGGCAGCACCAGCCGGTTGCCCACAAAGGCAGCCTGCGCCAGCGCCAGCTTGGAGGAAAACCCTGCCAGAAGGGGCAGACCGATCATGGAAAAGCCGCCGAACAACATGGCAATTCCCGCTACCGGTTGCTGCCAAGCGGTTCCCCGCAGTGCCTGTAGCTTTTTTTGGTGCCCCGCTGCGTCAATTAGCGCGCCGGCGGCAGTAAACAGCATGGGCTTGGTAACGGCATGTACTATAATATGTAGGCAGGCAGCGGCCAGCGCCAGCGGCGATTGCAACCCTATCCCCAAAAAGATGTAGCCCACCTGCGCTACCGAGGAAAAAGCAATCATTCGCTTGATGTTCTTCTGGCGCAGGGCGTTCAAGGAGCCCATAATCATGCCCAGTCCGCCCAGCACAAATAGCAGGTTGGCAATGCCAAGCTGGGCAAACAGCTCCAACCCCAGTACCCGGCAGTAAAACTTTAGCAGCAGCAGGATGTAGCCCTTGACTACCAGCCCGGACAAAATAGAGCTGGAGGTGGTGGTGGCGCTGGCGTGTGCATCCGGCAGCCACGAATGAAAGGGATACAGTGCGCTTTTTACCGACAGGCCGATGGTCAGTAACCCCACGGCAACGGTCAGCGGCAGCAGGTATTCGCCACGGGCGGCCATCTGCGTCAGCGCCGTGTGCATGGGACTCATCAGCAGGTGCCCGCTGAGGTCGTACAGTAGCGCAATCGCAATTAAAATTAGGCCGGAACCCAGCAGGCTCATAATTAGATAGCGCAGAGTTGCGCGGATAGTTTCCTTGCTGTTTTTGGCCATGACAATGGCACAGGCGGTAATGGTGTTTATTTCAATGAATACATAGGCGGTAAACAGGTCGTTGGTGTAAATGAGCGCCAGCAGTGAGCTGAACAGCATGTTCATCATGACATAGTACAGCGGCTGGCGGCTATCCTCCACATCGGCCTGCAAGCTACGGCCGTTGCCCAGCATCGACAGCAGCATTACCAGCGAAAACATCAGTGCCATTGCCGCTTCCAGCGGCCCTGCGCGCAGCTCGTTACCCCAGGGTGCGGGGTAGTGCCCCACCATGTAGGTAAAGCTTTCGCCGGTGCCCAGCGTATAGCACAGCAGCACCACCGAACAGGCCAGCGACACGCCAAGCACCGTCAGGTGAACGGCACGCGCCGCTACCCGGGAACGGAGAAAGGGAGTAACCATGCCCGCTACCATGGCAATAAAGATGCAAAAAAACGGTAGGTTATGAAACCAGTTAATCATTCGTCCTCCTCCCCGGCCTTCATGCGGTAGAGTACCTCATCAATATCCAGTGTGCCATACGCCTTGTACAGACGCTGAATCAGCGCAAGGAAAAAGGCAGAAACACTAACCGAAACCACAATGCCGGTAAGCACTAGGCCGCTGGGGATGGGGTTGACATAGTACTCCATTTTGGTAATGCCGTCGACCACAATCGGGGCGGCTTTTCCTTCAATGAAGCCCTTTGCTGCCAAAAACAGATAGATGGCGGTGTCCATAATGTTAATGCCAATGACCTTTTTAATCATATTTTTTTGCAGCAGAAGGGTGGTAAAGCCAATGCCAAACAGGATGACTGCAACCGATTCATAGTAGTTGGTAAACAGGCCGGACATGTTACAGCTCTCCTTTCTTGAACAGGGAAAAGAACCCATACATGGTAATGGTGACGGTCAAGCCCACGCAGATGTTGAGCAGCGGGATAAACCCCGCACTGAAAATGTGGCCAATCTGCCCGGGGGTAATGAACGAGGGCAGATGGTTTGCCCCGGTGAAAAACGAATAGCCCTTGGAGGCGGCATAGACCAGCAGCGCGGTGCAGCTGATGGCCGAGGCGGTGCGAAAGGGCAAAAAGGCGTGAATGCGGTTGTAGCCAAAAGCACTGGAATACAGAATGAGCGCCGAACCGATGATGGCGCCGCCGGAAAACCCACCGCCGGGAGATAGGTGGCCGTTTAGGATGACATAGACACCAAATAGAATAATAATAGGAATGAGGAGAGTGGCTGTAGCGCGTAGCACAATGCTTTTATCGCGGGGAGCAACCGTCAGACCGGGGGACTTGGCACCGCTGCCGGCCAGTAGCATGGTAACGCTGCAAAAGGCAATAAACAGTACTGCCGATTCTCCAAAGGTATCAAAGGCGCGATAGTCCAAAATCATGCCGGTTACTAGATTAACCGCGCCGGTTTCCGCCATACCCTGCTCAATGTACCGCTGGACAACCTCGTTGCTGGCAGGGTTATGCTCCGCGGCAAAAGCGGGCAGCTCCGACACGGTTAGCAGCAGCACCGCCGACAGTGCCAGACAGAGGATGACCGACACGGCTTTATAGAATGCTGCAAAGGCAGCGTCACCATGGGTGTCAATTAGCTGGTGCAGCCGCTGGGCAACGGTTGGCTCGTCGTAATTAATAAACGCTTGGTCAAGGAACACCGGGGGAGGCGCCTCCCTGTGGTCAGGCTCCAGCCAAAAGTGCTCGCCCTCGGCATAGCGTTCCAGCGCGGCCAGCAGCTTATTTTTTGTCTCCATTGTTGTCACCTCCCAGCTCGTCTACCCGCTTCAGGGTGGTAAAAAACAGGATTCCGGTAATGCCCGCGCCCACGGCCGCTTCGGTAATGGACAGGTCGGGGGATTCCAGCAGCACCCATAGCACCGCCATGACCAGACTGTAGGACATGTAAATGACAACAGCGGTCAGGGTGCGCTTGGTCAGCGAGGCGGCAATGGCACAAACCACCAGCAGCCCCAGCAACAGCTTGTCAAAAATTAACATTGCCAAGCCCCCTTTCATTTTCGGGGTCATCCAGCTCGTACCCCAACTGCGCGTTGCCCAGCATGTGCCCGGAAACCGGGCTGGTCATCCACATAAAGGCAAGAATCAGCAGCAGCTTGACGGTAGCAATGTGAACCCCCATAAACAGCGCCAGTCCAGTCAGGACGAGGATGGTGCCCAGCGTGTCACATTTGGATGCTACATGGATGCGATTGAGTGGGTGCTGCATGCGGTAGACACCAATGGTCGCAATGACCAGCACCAGTACGCCCAACAATAGCGAAAGGGAAGCCAGCAGTGTTCTAAGCATCCTGAGGCACCTCCTCGGAAGTTTTTTTCAGCGCATGCAGCCGGTCGGTCAGGCGGCCGCGTCCCGGCTTTTGGTTAATCATGGTAAGCACCACTACCGCCAAAAAGCTGATGAGAGCATAGACCAGACAGATATCCAGCAGATACCATTCCTCTAGGTAAACAGCCAGCATAGCAATGACCGAAATGGTCTTGACACCAATCATGTTGCCGGCAATCAGGCGGTCAATCAGCCTCGGGCCGATGATGGCCTTGATGAGACAGAGGGAAACAGTGACCGCAAGGGTGAGCATACAGCCCACCAGCAGCGGGGAAAACAACGCCTTCATGAAACGCCCCCCTTTCTTGGATGCTTTTTATTGCAAGCGGCGGCGCGCGCTTCCATCCGCTGGAGCAGGTGGATAAATACCGAATCCTCAATGCCCTCGGCGGCGGCGCAATCCAGCGCGTGGATAACAAATTCATCGCCCTCCACCGCAACGGTAATGGTGCCGGGAGTCAGGGTAATGGAATTGGCCAGCGCAACCCGCGCGGCGTTGCTGTTAAGCCCTGGGCAAAAGGTGATTAGCATGGGCTGCACCGCAATGCGGGGAGCCAGTACCAGTTTAATAATGTGAAGGTTAGACTTTAGCACCTCCCGCAGCAGCACCCCCAAATACAACAGGCAGAGCGGCGCAATGGCCACAAGGGTGCGCAGACGAGGAGAGGGAAAGCCCAGTACGCGTACCGAAAACAGGTCGACCGCAGCACTGACCAGCACTCCTACCCAAACAATTTCCCAAGTGACCGTGCTGTTTAGCACAATCCAAACGACAAAGAGCAGCAGAATCATATGCAGTACCATTCCTTTCCATCAAGCGGCATAAATTGGAGTTTTTTGTAAAAAGATGACCAACCAAGCATAACAAAAAACGAAACTGCTAACAATGGTAGCTTCGTTTAAAAATTGTGTGAACTTTTGGTAAAATATATGCTAATTTTCCTTGTGATAAAAGTGGACTTTTTGTGATTCATGACAAATGACTAAAATTGATATACAAATGCACCAAAAATAATTCACTTTTTCTATCTTTACATTGCGACAGTGCAAGAAAGTACCCCTTGTCATACAAGAAAGTAACTATGAACAAGCTATATGATTTGTTAGAATAAATGCAACGAGTTGAAAACTTTATGTAAACAATGAGGGGGTAAGCCTTGAAGACTGTTTTTGTGATGATGGATTCACTCAATCTACAGTATCTGAGTCTGTCAGGCAATCACCGAATCAAAACGCCAAACCTGGATCGTCTTGCACAGCGTGGCGTAGTCTTTGACACACACTACGCAGGGTCGCTACCCTGTATGCCGGCACGCCGGGAGTTTATGACCGGCAGGCTTAACTTTTTGGAAACGCCGTGGGGTCCCATG
>JAVVRO010000106.1:0-6801 GCA_036654695.1 Angelakisella sp.
GCCCGCGGGTATCGTTAATCTGCTTCAGGTTGTCAATGTCCAGCATCAGCATAATGCAGGTGCCGGTTTCGTTTTGCATCCGCTGGGAAATCATCTTTTCGGCGCTAAAGCGGTTAATCAGCCCGGTCATCAGGTCTGTTTTTACTTGAGCGGACATGTTGTTGTATTCCCGCACCATCTCCTTAAAGCGATGGTTTGACTCCAACACGTTGCTGACCCTGCGGGTAACCACCGCCGGAATAAACGGTTTTACCAAATAGTCATTTGCGCCCAAGGAAAAGGTGCTGGCCTGCTGCTCGGCACTGTCATCGGCCGTAATCATAATGACTGGAATGCCGTCAAGCTCCGGCGTTTTCTGTTTGTACTGCAAAAACTCTTTTCCATCCATCACCGGCATGCTAATGTCCAGCAGAATAAGGTCCACCTGATTTTTATTCTCCTGCAAAAGCTCAATGGCCTGCTGGCCGTTTTCGGCCTCCAAGTAGCTGAACTGGTTCCGCAAAATTTTCTTCAGCACAGTGCGGTTAATTTCCGCGTCGTCAACAATGAGCACCGTATGCCGCTCCCGATCCACCGCCAGCAAGGACTCCTTGTACTTTTGCAGCTCGTCGTCAATGCCCTTGCGCATTGTAATGTCGGTTAGCTCACCAATTAAAATATGTTTGTTGCCAACCGTAGTAATGTAGCGCAGCTTGGCCTGAATCCACAGCGCAGTCCCGCTGGTGCGGCGGCGCATGTATTCACATTCCACTACCTCCATCGTCTGGGAACAGGCGTAAAATGCGCACAGCAGGGGCTCTCGGTATTTTTCGTCCACTGCATCTAAAATGTTCGAGGCTTTGCTCACTAGGTCATCCTGTCCCACCAAGGCGTAGTAGGCTTCGTTTACCCGAATTAGCTCAATCCTGTCGTCAAAATATTCGTAGATGACAGCCGCTTGCAGGTTGTTGTTGAACAGACGCTTCATTTCCTCGTTCTGGGAAAACAAGTCGTCATAACAGTAGCTGCCGTATTTACTGTCCGTAATCCTCTGCATGTCAATGGCAAGCCGGTGGCAAAGCTGTTCGTACTCCACAATTGGCATGGGACGGGCATAGTAAAAGCCCTGCACATAGTCGCAGCCAACGCTTCGCAAAAACTCCACCTGTTCTCCGGTTTCGGCACCCTCGGCAATGACAGGGATATTCAGCCATTTTGCCATGCGGATAACCGACGCAATAATATTTTCGCCCCGTCCGGGGACTTCACTAACCGACAAAAAGCGTGTGTCAATCTTGAGCACATCCACGGTAATGTCCTTGAGCAGCGAAAGGGAGGAATAGCCGCTGCCAAAGTCATCCATCAGGATAGCAAACCCGCGGCCTTGCAGCTGTGTCATGGCTTTTTTCATGGCGGCCGGGTTGTCCGTGTAGGCGCTTTCAGTCAGCTCCAAATTGAGCAGCGCAGGCTCCAGGCCGTAGCGTCTCACAAGCTCCAGCAGCATTTCCACCAAGTTCGGGTTGTAGATATTAACTCTGGAGACATTGACCGAAATGGGATAGGGCGCAATCCCCTGTAGAATCCAGTTGTGGAGACATTTACAGGCTTGTTCCCACACATAATAGTCCAGCTTTGTAATAAAGCCGTTGCGCTCAAACACCGGAATAAACTGCCCGGGCGAAAGCATCCCTTTTTCGGGGTGCCTCCACCGCACAAGCGCTTCTGCCCCGCAGGGCAGGTTGGTATGGATGTTGTACTTTGGTTGCAGGTAAATTTCAAACTGTCCGTTTTGCAGCGCAAAGTTCATGTCGTTTGTAATTTCCTGCTCGCTGGTCAGCGCCACGCTCATGCTCTCATTGTAGTAGGCGTAAAAATCCACATAGTTGCCCTTGCAGGTTTTGGCGGCAAGGGTCGCGCGGTTGTACATTTCCTCCACGGAAACAGTGGGGTCGTCAATAACGTACATCCCGATGGAGGGCACAATATCATAGTTCACGTTAAACTGCGCCAGTGTGTTTTTGGATTGCCGCACCATGGCTTCTACGACCAGCTTGTCGTAGGGCAGGCACAGCGCAACAATGTCCGATTCAATTCTTCCATAGGTTGCCTTGGAGCATTTTTGGGCGTCCGCCGCCATCTGCCGGGCAATGTAAATGAGCAGCTTGTCGCCCTCTGCCGTGCCAAAAAACGAGTTAATCAGCTGGAACCGATCCACATCAAAGCGGAGAAAGACAAAGCGCTCCTCGCGGTTTGCGTCCAGCATGGCGCGAGTGGTAGCAAAGAATTTAGCCTTGTTGTAAAGCCCGGTCAGGGCATCATATTCTGCCAAATACTCCAGCTTTTTTAGTGCGGGCAGCTGGCTTCGGGCAATAATATTTTTAAGACGCAGCGAAACAACCTGCGCGTCGTATGGCTTGGAGATAAAATCCCACGCGCCAAGGGACAGCGCCCGTCTTTCGTTGCCGTGGTTGCCATTTTCGGTAATGACCACAATGGGCAGATTACTGTGATTATCTGCCTTGACAACGGCTTCCAGAACAGAATAGCCATCCATAATCGGCATGACAAGGTCAAGCACCATGGCGACAATTTTGTTGCTGTGCTTCTTTAGCATCTCCAGCGCAACCTGTCCGTTTGGAGCTTGCAATACATCGTATTCTTCCGATAACATCTGGGTCAAAACGGTGCGGCTGACAATGCTGTCATCCACCACCAGTATTGTTTTTAGGGAAGACATAGCAGCGCCTCCCCTCGTAAGCTTTGTGCGAAAATCCGTGAGGTTATGAGGTTTGCGCTACGGCTGCTCCTGCTGCCACTGCTCATAGGATACCCTCCCTGTACTCGTGCCATCATTATCTTAAAAGCGTTTCGCTGCAATAGCATTGCCATTTTACAGTAAAACTAAGTTAAGTATAGCATAATATGTTGAATTTTGGAAGAAAATATTCGACAAAATATGCCAAAAAAACTGAAATCGTCCTTGTTTTTCCACAGATAGTGTGAATCTTGTCCATTTCCTTTGGAAAACAGGCCAGCCGTGTAACGCGCTTTCTGTCTCCGGGCTCCCCCAACCGAAAGCATCGTCGCGGGCGCTGTCGGCAATAGTACCGTTTACATCTCCCTGTTCGTATGATACAATATCCGCACACGAGTGCAGCAAACTGCGTGGCGGTTACGCTTTCGTAGCCGTATGCTATTGCGCGAAAAGGGGTGACTTTCTGTTATGACAGCAAACAAGCACACTATTTCCTTAAAAAAATGGCTGCTGCATATTTTTGTAATCCTCATGCTGGTACTGCTGGTGGTCATGCTGACGGTCAGCGGTTATGCGGGCATGGTCATGCGGGAGCAGGTCTTTACCGCCAACGAATCCATTCTTGCCCTCTACATGGAAAAGCTGGACACCAACCTGCTGAACATGGAAAAATTCATTATTAACTTCCCCGCCTCCAACGACGATCTTAGCCAGATTATGGTTTCCTCCAATGAAAAGGACGAGTATCTGGCCATCATTGGCATCTACAACGACCTGAATAAAAACGTCATGGTGTACGACACCTTTGACGGTATCTTTGTCTACTCCCAGCGGCCTCAGGAGGATATTTTCATTAACGTGGCAGGTGCCCACGCCAAGCACCGGCACCAGCAGGACATCCGCGACTATGTGACCGCCTACCGGGGGAAAAGCGAGGGCTGGGAGCACTACACCGTCGACGGTTGCAACTACATGATTCGCATGGTCAGAACCGGCAGCGTTTACTGTGGCGCGTGGATTGACATGGAAAACCTGATGCTTCCGCTGAAGAACATCGACTTGGGCGACCATGGCTTTGCCATGTTTGTGGATACCGCCGGTACCCCCCTGACTGCCGCCGGCGCTGCGCTGTTAAGCAATGGCACGCTGTCGGTAAGCTCCAACAACGCCACGGTGCGGCTGGGCGGGCAAGCATTTTTGCAAAACAGTCTGCAATCGCAATACGCCGACCTTTCGCTGGTGACGCTAATTCCAGATCAGCTGGTGCTTAAAACGGTGCATACCATGCAGCTGGTCATTTTACTGGCCTTTGTGGTAATCTTCTGTGTCATTCCTGTCATCGGCTTTTCCATTAACAAGCGTCTGTACCGGCCGGTGCAGGAGCTGGCCAATGCCATGGAGCTGGTTGGGCAGGGGCGTTTGGACACCCGGGTTCCCACCGATTCCCGCTTTTCAGAATTTACCATTGCCTCCAACCAGTTTAACCGCATGGTAGCCCAAATTAAGCAGCTGACTGAGGATGTTTACGAGCGAGAGCTTCGGGCACAAAAAATACAGCTGCAATACCTGCAATTGCAAATTCGACCGCATTTCTTTTTAAACACTCTCAATGTCATCTATTCCTTCGCCCAGATTAAGCGGTATGACCTCATCCAGCAGTTGACCCTGTGTCTGGTAAAGTACTTTCGGTACATGTTTAACAATGCAGGCTCCTTTGTAACCCTGCGGGAGGAAAAAGAGCATGTGGAAAACTACATGCGGATTCAGGAGCTGCGCTTTCCGGGTGTCTGCCGGTTTTTACAGTCGATTGACGACCAGCTGCTGGAGTACAAGCTGCCGCCGCTGATTATTCAGACCTTTATTGAAAACAGCGTAAAGTACGCGCTGGATGTAGAAAAGGAGCGGGTAGTAAGCCTGACAGTCACCCGACAGAATTGTGACAACGGGGAGTATGTCAAAATTGAGGTTGCCGACAACGGCGACGGGTACCCACAGAGCATTCTGGACGCATTTCAAAAAGAGCAGGCCTTTAGCAGCGACCCTACCAAAAATATCGGCATTATTAACGTGGTGCAACGGCTTAAGCTGATGTACGGTCACAAAGCCTTTGTGCGACTCTGTAATTCACCGGAGGGCGGTGCCAAGTCGGAGGTTTTACTTCCGCTGTGCCCGCCCGGTCAGGAGGAACAACCGTGTATTCCATCTTAATTGTAGACGACGAGCTCCCCGCCATCGAGGGGATTACCTCCGGCGTTTCGTGGAAGCGTCTGGGGATTGGCACCGTGCTGACCGCCATGAACCCGCGGCAAGCCCGGGAACAGTTTGCGGCGCAGCCGATTGACCTACTGCTGTGTGACATTGAAATGCCGCAGGAAAGCGGGATTCAGTTGCTGAGCTGGGTGCGGGAGCACTCGCCGCAAACGATTAGTATTTTGCTGACCTGCCATGCGGATTTTGAATATGCCAAGGATGCCCTAGCACTGGGCGCATTCGACTACCTGTTAAAGCCCACCCCCTACGACGAGGTGGAGCGGGTGCTGCAAAAAGCGCTTTGTAAGCTGGGGGAGGAACGAGAAAAGCAGGAATACTACCGCTATGGCGAGCACTGGGTCAACAACCGCAGTCTGGTGGAGGAGCAGTTTTGGCAGGAGCTACTGGGCGGCGGCATTCCGGCAGACAAGGAAAAGATTGGCCGGCAGGCGCAAAAGCGCAATGTCACCATTGACCTGCAAGCACAGTACCGGCTCCTGCTGTGCAGTGTCCGGCAATGGAGCAAGCCGCCGGAGGACTGGGAGCAGCGCAATTTGGACTATGCCATTAAAAATGTGCTGTCGGAGCTGTTTTATGCGGAGCAAACCCCATTTTTGATTGTTTCGATGGAGGTTGACCACAAGGCCATGCTGCTGCCGCTGTCCGGTAAGCTGGGGGACAAGGACAGCCTGCGGGAGTGCTGCGGGCAGTACATTGCCGCGGCCAAAAAATACTTTTCCTGCAACGTTTGCTTTTACTGCGGTACCCCCTGCGGAGTCGCCGGCCTTTTGGACACCTACACTAAGCTGATGAGGAGCAACCGGGACAACGAGCACTACCAGCAAGGGGTGTTTTTTGAGGATGAACTGCCGCTGACCCAACGGGCGCCTCAGGCCATTAACAGCGTCAACCGATACATCGAGGAACATTTAAGTGAGGAGCTAAGCCGGGAGGAGCTGGCGGAGCAGGTCTACCTGAACCCCGCCTATCTGTCGCGGCTGTACCACAAGGAAACCGGCGAATCCATCTCGGAGCACATTGCAAGGGTGCGCATGGATAGGATTAAAGAGTACCTCAGCCATACCGACCTGTCCATTAGTGCCATTGCCTATCAGGTGGGGTACACGAACCTGCCGTATTTTAGCAAGCTGTTCCGCAAGGAAACCGGCATGACGCCGCTGGAGTACCGCAAAAAAAGCGGAACCTAACGGGGGCACCAGCGGGAAGCTGCTTGTGCTTTTTTGCAAAAGCATAGCAAGCAGGGGCGGTGATTTCTCACCGCCCCTGTCCTTTGTTGTAGCAGGTTCTAACGCCGCCTGCTAAGTATAAAGCTGCTTTTGTGGTACTTGCATCCTTGCGCCGCCACATTTTTCGCCAATCGTTCCGCTGCTTTTAATATTTACTGCCCACGGATACTGTAGCACTGGACGATGTTCTTGTGGAACCGGTCTGTAGGTCTACCGGATTTTCGGAGGATTTTTTCAGTTTAAACTGGCCTACCAGATGCTTTAGCATGACAGCCTGTCCCGAAAGCTCCTCACTGGCAGCGGCAGATTCTTCGGCAGTTGCGGAGTTTGTTTGCACCACTGCGGAAATTTGGTCAATGCCCTGTGTTATCTGTGCCGCAGAGCTTGCCTGCTCCCCTGAAGCGGCGGCAATTTTATCCACAATAGCGGATGCTGCTTTTGCACCGTCCACTACCGAGAGAAGGGATTTTGCGGTATCGTCGGCCAGCTTTGTGCCCTTTGCCACGGCATTTACAGAATTTTCAATAAGCGCTGTGGTTCCCTTGGCAGCCTCTGCGGATTTGCTGGCAA
>JAVVRO010000107.1:0-6764 GCA_036654695.1 Angelakisella sp.
CAGCTGCATATTGAGTAAACCTTTAGACAGCCCCCAGTGCTTGATGCACTGGGGGCGGCTTTTTTTATTATGTCACTTCCACCTATATTTTTATACCGCAGGGATGTTTTGGCGTTGCGTCAAATGCAATATCGCGGGTTGCCGACTCGTACAACCGCCAACCACCGGCCAGATTATAGCACTCAAAGCCATTTTGTGCCAGTATCCGGCAGGCCAAATAGCTGCGCAGCCCACTTTGACAGTTGACATAAAGCGGCTTAGAGGAGTCAAGCTTGTCAAGATTTTCCCGTAGCGAATCCAGTGGAATGTGGGTGGTTCCTGCAATATGTCCCCGTGCGTACTCGCTTGGCGTGCGCACATCCAGCAGGGTAACATCCGTCCGACCTTGCAGCGCCGCCACATCCTGCCAAAAATATTGGCGAACCTTGCCGCTTAGTACGTTTTCTGCCACAAAACCCGCCATGTTGACCGGATCCTTGGCAGAGGAAAAAGGCGGCGCGTAGCAAAGCTCCAGCTCGGTGAGGTCAGCAACGGTCATCTTGCCGCGAATGGCGGTTGCTAAAACGTCGCAACGCTTGTCCACTCCGTCAAAGCCGACAATTTGTGCGCCCAAAATTCGACCGCCGGCTTTTTCAAACAGTACCTTGAGGCTCATGCTGGAAGCGCCGGGGTAGTAGGTAGCGTGGGAGGGGGAGAAGGTAAAAACCTTGTCGTAATCAATCTTTGCCGCTGCGGCCGCCGCTTCGTTCAGGCCGGTGGTGGCAATGGTCATATCAAACAGCTTGAGCACTGCCGACCCCTGCGTGCCTTGGTAGGTGCAGGCTTGACCGCAGATGTTGTTGGCAGCAATGCGCCCCTGCTTGTTGGCAGGTCCTGCCAGTGGAATGTAGCCCGGCTGCTCTGTCACAAAGTTGATACTCTTAATCGCGTCGCCCACTGCGTAAATGTTTTCATCGGAGGTTTGCAGCTGCGGATTGACCAGAATACAGCCCTTGGCATCGCAGGCAAGCCCCGCGTTTTGCGCCAGCTTGCTGTCCGGGCGCACGCCAATGGCCAAAATGGCAAGGTCGGTTAGCAGCTTCCCCGAATCCAGCAGAACCTCCAGCTGCTTGCCCGACGCAAAGGACTTTACGCCGGTTTTTAGCCGCAGGGCAATGCCCTTGGAGCGCAGATAGTGGTGTACATCGCAGGCCATATCAAAATCCAGCGGAGCTATCACATGGTCTGCCAGCTCAACGATGGTCACACTTAGCCCGGCGTTGGCAAGGTTCTCTGCCATTTCCACGCCAATGTAGCCACCGCCCACTACAACGGCCGACTTTGCTTTGGATTTTTCAATCTGCTCCTTTATCTTCAGCGTGTCAGGAATGGTGCGCAGGGTAAAGATACGCGGGTCGCTGATGCCGTCAAAGTTGGGGCGAATTGGCTCCGCACCCGGGGAAAGAATCAGCCTGTCGTAGCTTTCGTCATAGGATTCACCAGTTGCGGCACAATGCACCGAAACGGTTTTGCGGGCAGTGTCAATGGCAGTCGCTTCGCAGCCGGTGCGTACATCAATGCGAAACCGCGTGTGAAAGCTCTCGGGAGTTTGCAGTGTCAGCGCGTGCTGGTCGGTAATGTCACCGCCAATGTAGTAGGGTAGCCCGCAGTTTGCGTAGGAGATGTAATTTCCGCGCTCTAGCAAAATAATTTCCGCCTGTTCATCCAGCCGCCGCAGTCTGGCCGCTGCCGAAGCACCTCCGGCAACCCCACCGACAATAATAGTTTTCATTCTTTGTTGCCCCTTTCTCTCTTGCTATTTTGTAGCTTGCTCTGTTATCATGGCAATTCCCTTTCGGATACTCTTTTCATCAATAGCCCCCCGTGCGCCGGTCACCACATAGCCGTCCTTGTCAATGAAGTAGGTCGTGGGAATGGAAGAAATGCCGTAATTCAGGGCGGCATCCCGCTTGGTATCAAAGTACACCGGGAAGGTAAACTTGTTGTCCGCAATGTGCTTTTTGCCACTTTCCAGCGTTTCTCGCTGGCCGTCTACCAAATTCACCATTACAAAGGTGACCTCCTCGCCCAGCTCCTCGTACACCGTGTTAAAATCGGGCATTTCGGCCTTGCAGGGCGAGCACCACGAGGCCCAAAAGTTCAGGACAAGCGGCTTGCCCACCAGCTCTGACAGCTTCACTTCGTTGCCGTCACCGTCAACGACGGTGAAGTCCGGTGCTTTTGGGTTTTCCGCTTCGGCGGCGGTGCTGCCACTGCCGCCACCCTCGCTTTTTCCGTTGGTTGCGGGTAGGTTGCTTTGCGGGGAAACCGTTTTGCTAAGCAGCTGATAGGCAATTGTGGCAACACACAAAAATACCGCAAACCCGGCGATACCAAGAATAGTTTTGGTTTTTTGTTTCACGGTAGCACTCCTTTTTTAAAATGTTAGCAGAGATAAAAAATATCCCATGTAGCCGGTCATCATGAAAAGACCAATCACCACCAGCAGCCCCCCGGAGATAAGATTGATGATACGGTAATTCTTTTTGATAAAATCGAAGGTGCTGGTCAGTCGGTGAATGAGGATGGCGCTGGCCACAAAGGGAATGCCAAGCCCTGCCGAAAAGGCCAGCAGCATTAAAATGCCTTGCAGCGCGCTGCCCTGCTGCCCGGCCAGCAAAAGCGCCGAACCCAGAAACGCACCGACGCAGGGTGTCCAGCCAATGGAAAACACCACCCCAAAGGCCAGCGAGGAAAAGAACCCCAGCTCCTTGGTTTGGGCAGCGCCCCGATGGGTGCGGTTGAGGAACCCGATGCGGAGCACTCCCAAAAAGTTAAGCCCGAACAGTACCACAACCAGACCGGTAATAATATTGAACAGGGTGCTGTATTCCCGCAGCAGCTTGCCAATGCTCCCGGCAAATGCGCCAAGGGAAACAAACACCAAGGTAAAGCCCAGCACAAAGCCCAAAGCGTTTGTGAGCGTTCGGTTTTTTTTATCCTGCCGGTTTGCTGCAAAATAGGACAGATAGATGGGCAGCATGGGCAGCAGGCAGGGGGAAATGAAGGTAATAATTCCCTCCAAAAAGAGCAAGACATATTGCATTATTTTTCCTTTCTTTGTGGCAAACACAGTTGCACAAAAAGCAATTACACAGTATACTATCATTATAAACAAAATTTGCGGAACGAGAGGGGAAAAGATGACACTAATTTTACTACTGTACCCATTGCTGTTTGCAATGCTGATGGTGACCTGCTACTGCAAGGGGTGGAAACGATGGCACACAGTGACCAAAACCGCGACCAGCGCGGTTTTTGTGGCGGCGGCTGTGGCGGCCGGGAATAGTACCGACAGCTATTTTCAATTCATGCTGGCGGGACTGCTCCTTTGCCTGCTGGGCGACTTTTTCCTTGCCAAGGCCAAAAGCAACACCAAGACGCCATGGTTCTTTTTGGGCGGTGGAGCGTTCTTTTTTGCCCATGTGGTGTTCATTGCAGGGCTTAGCCGCCTTGACCCGCTCTCGGCAATTAGCTTTTTACTGCCGGTAAGCATGGTGGCGCTGGTACTGCTGCTGTCGTGGATGGGCATTCTGCGCGCCGGCAAGCTGCTGCCGCTGGTTGGCATCTATATCTTTTTTGTCTCTATGCTGTCATCCAAAAGTATTGGCCTGTTTTTGCTGAACCCTGCCAGCACACGGGGCATCTTGGCTATGGTGGGCGCAATTCTCTTCTGCATTTCCGACTTAATTATCCTATTTATTCTGTTTCGAGAAAAGCCGCACCCGGCGCTTACCTTTGTCAACCTGCTTACCTACTATTTGGCAACCATGCTGCTGGCGCTTTCGGTGGGGTAGGCGTTGCAACAGCATAGCCGTGCCCTTGGTTGCCCTAAGGAAAGGATAACATACCTGATGAAAAAGAACAATACCCGAAACAAACTAGCCTTTGCCGCGGCGGATATTTTTGGCGGCGGCTCCTTTAATATCGTGAATTTCCTCTATCCCGGCTTTTTGGCGCTGACGGTGGGACTTTCGCCTTTTTGGATTAGCTTTGTCATGTTTGTTGCCCGTGTTTGGGACGCAGTCAGCGACCCGCTGATGGGTATTATCTCCGACGCCACCAAAAATACACGGTTTGGCAAGCGCAGGGTTTATCTTGTGGCGGCGGCACCGCTGGTAGTACTGGCCATGTTCCTGATGTTTTTCCCCTTTACCTTTGACAGCGTAGCGCTGCGGGTAGCGGCGGTGCTGTTTTCCTACCTCCTGTTTTGCACGGTGCAAACCATGGTAATGATTCCGTATTACTCGCTGTCCTCGGAAATTTCCAGCGACTACCAGCAACGCGCGTCAGCCAATTCCATGCGCCTTGCCTGTAGTATTTTCTCCTCCATTTTGTGCGTGGCGGTGCCGGGTGTAGTGGTCAATGCCTTCCCCGGCAATACCGGCTACATTGTTATGAGCCTCATTTTCGGCGTGGTGTTTGGGCTTTCGGTGCTGGTAACCGGCCTGTTCACCCGGGAGGAGATTATTACCCCACCGGTGCGCCGCCGCTTCCAGCTGCGTGAATTCGCCGGGGTTTTGCAGCTGCGTCCGTTCCGGCAGTACCTTGGTATGCTGCTTGTGCTGCAAATGACCATGGCCATTATGAGCTCGCTCTTTTTCTTCTATGTGGATTTTTACCTTTGCCGGGACAGCACCGCCAGCGGGCAGGGCAGCGCGCTGGGGTTAATTGGCGCGGGCAGCATGTTTGCAACGCAGATTGTGGCATTGCCGTTTTACCTGTGGCTGATTGGCAAAACCAGCAAGGCCTTTGCCTACCGGCTGGGCTCCTACATCTGGATTTTGACCGCGGCTGCGCTGTTCTTTGTGCGACCCGGCGCGTCAAATCTGCTGGTCATTGCCCTGTGCGTCATTGTCGGCTTTGGCATTAGTGGTGCGGGGCTGGTGCCCCACGCCATGTTTGGCGATGTGGCCGATGCTGCCGAGCTTGCCTTTGGGCAGCGTAGGGAAGGCTCCATGAGCGGGCTGGTCAACTTTATCAACAAGATTGCTCAGGCAGTTGGCCTGTCGCTGGTTATGATGTGCTTAGGGTTTTGCGGCTTTGTGGAAAAGCAGCCCAACGGGCCGGCCATTTTGGCGCAGCCGGAATCGGCGCAGCTTGCCATTCGCGCCATTATTGCTTTTGCACCGCTTCTTTTAATGTCAATCGGTGTGGCTATTTCGCTGGGGTACTCCATTGACCGGCAGCGCCAGCAGGCAATCAAAGCGCAGCTGGACAGCCGGAACCACGACGGCACCCAAACTGATAGTAGTAGCCAACTGTTGCGCTGAATATAGTTGACCGCGCAGTGGGAATAGTATATAATATAGAGGACTAAAATACTTAAGATATATTGCCTATTGGGTGCGGAACCGCGGGAATCTCCTTGGGAGAGGACAATATTATCTGCAAAAAAGCAAAGAAAAGGGAGAAGAAAATGTTAAAAAAGATTAAAAAAATTCGCACAAAGGTTTTGCTTCCCACCCTGGTTATCCTATTTGTGGCAATGATTGTTACCAGCTCCATTTCGGCGTACCTCAGCTACAGGAGCACCTTAACTACCTTGGAGCAGACCATGACTGAGACAATTACGGCCGCCTCCGGCCGCGTAACTGCCGAACTGAATGGGTACAAGGAGCTGCTAATTGAGCTGGCGGGCGTTGTACCGGGAGTCGAGCCGACCAAGGTAATGAGCTTTTTGGAAACCTCCAAAGCGCGGCACGGGTTTACAGAAATGAGCATTACGTTGCCCAACGGTGTCATCGGCGGCACAGATATTGATATTTCCTCTCAGGACTTTTTTAAAGTCCCGCGCGATACCGGCCGCCCCTATGTATCCGCGCCAGTGATGAATCTGGACGGTGTTTCCATGACCTACTACGTTTCTGCGCCGGTAATGACCAATGGCACCCGGTTTGACGGTATTATCTTTGTAGGAATGGATGCGCAGGAGCTGTGCAAAATTGTCGCGGATGTCTCGGTGGGCGAAAGCGGAAACGCAGCCATCATTGACAAAAACGGTACCACCATTGCGTTTTATGACTATCCCACCGTGCTGGGCGCATACAACACCCAAAAGGAAGAAAAAACAGACCCGCAGCTGGCAAAATTGGCCGCGCTGGAACGCGAGGTCATGGCCGGAAATTCCGGCTTTGGCGACTACAGCTATGGCGGTGCCGCTAAATTTATGGCCTATGCGCCGGTGGCAGATACCGATGGCTGGGGCATGTATGTAACCGTAGCGCAGGGTGAGTTTATGGCAGGCACCTATAACGCTATTTTAATCAGCATTGTTGCAGTTGCAGTGTTCTTAATTTTGGCAACCCTTATGCTAATAGCACTGGTTGCGTCCATTACCCGCCCGATTGTACAGATTGAGGAAGGCGCGATGGAAATGGCAAAGGGGAACTTTGACGTTACCATTACCCACCAGTCCAACGACGAAATTGGCGGCTTGGCCGACAGCATGCGCAGGATGATAACAACCACCAAGGATGTTATTCTGGATACCTCCCGGGGCTTGGGCGAAATTGCCAATGGTAACTTTAACATTGCGCCCAAGGCGGAATACATAGGCGTGTTCAGTGATATTAAAGATGCGATAGGTCGCATTATTACCGACCTGAGTGATACGATGTCGCAGATTAAGATGGCGACCGAGCAGGTTTCCAGCGGCTCGGAGCAGGTGTCCAGCGGCGCACAGGCGCTGGCACAGGGCGCCACCGAGCAGGCCAGCTCGGTAC
>JAVVRO010000108.1:0-6724 GCA_036654695.1 Angelakisella sp.
TCGCTTTAACTGGGAGTTGGTATTTTGCGAGCTGTACGCGGGCGGCAAGTACGACGGCGACGGCAGTTATGAATATTCGCTGGGACTGAACGGCTTGGGCTCCTGCGCGACGCAGTATGCCTCGGAATACATGGATGTGGAGGTATTGCGCGACGGCTTTCAGTTTAACCTGCGGTTTGAAAAGGGCGAAAATATCGGCGGGCTGAAAAAAGAGCCGACTACCAGCAAAAAGACCGGCACTAAAATACGTTGGAAGCCTGATTTGGCGGTATTTACTGATATTGCGATTCCCGAGGAGTTCTTTACTGATGTACTGAAGCGGCAGGCGGTGGTCAACAGTGGTGTGGAGCTGGTGCTGCGCAGTCAGGGCACCGATGGAAAATTTGTTGAAACGCTGTTTTGCTACCCCAACGGAATTCAGGACTACTGTGCGGAGCTGGCGGGAGAAACCCCTCTGACACCGGTGCAACTGTGGAGCGCCGAGCGTGTTGGCCGGGATCGGGAGGACAAGCCCGACTACAAGGTCAAGCTCAATGTCGCACTTTGCTTTAGCAACCAGACCTGCATTACGGAATACTACCATAACTCCAGCCATCTGGAGCATGGCGGTAGCCCGGAAAAGGCCGTTCGTGTCGCGGTGGTAGGGCAGCTGGATGCCTACCTGAAGCAAACCGGCCGATACCTTAAAAACGAATCTAAAATTACCTATCAGGATGTAGACGACTGTCTGGTGCTGATTTCATCCAGCTTTTCCACCCAGACCTCCTACGAAAATCAGACCAAAAAATCCATTACCAACAAGTTTGTTTACGACTGCATGACTGAGTTTTTAAAGCACCAGTTGGAGGTTTACTTTATTGAAAACCCCGATGATGCACTGCGCATTGCCGAGCAGGTGCTCATTAACAAGCGTAGCCGGGAAAATGCCGAAAAAACAAGGCTGAACCTTAAAAAGAAACTGGCGGGCTCGCTGGATATCTCCAACCGTGTACAAAAGTTTGTAGACTGCCGCAGCAGGGATGCCGACAAGCGCGAGGTTTACATCGTGGAGGGCGACTCGGCAGTAGGCTCCTGTAAGCTGGGGCGTGACAGCGAATTTCAGGCCATTATGCCGGTACGAGGTAAAATCCTAAACTGTCTGAGTGTCGACTACGACAGAATCTTTAAAAGCGAGATTATCATTGATGTGCTCAAAGTGCTTGGCTGCGGGGTGGAGGTAAGCTCCAAAGCGAACAAGGAGCTGCACTCCTTTGACCTTGCAGGGCTGCGCTGGAACAAAATTGTCATCTGCACCGATGCCGATGTGGACGGCTTTCACATTCGCACCCTAATCCTGACCATGCTGTACCGTCTGACCCCCACATTGGTGGAGCAGGGCTATGTCTACATCGCGGAGTCGCCCCTGTACGAAATCACCACCAAGGACGAGTGCTTTTTTGCCTATGACCAGCAGGAAAAGGTGGACATCTGTAACCGGCTGGGCAACACCAAGTATACCTTGCAGCGCTCCAAGGGACTGGGCGAAAACGAACCGGAAATGATGTGGCTGACCACCATGAACCCACAGACACGGCGGCTGATTCGCGTGACCCCGGACGATGCCAAGCAGACAGCCGATACCTTCGACCTGCTGTTGGGCAGCAACCTTGCTGGACGCAAGGACTATATTACGCAGTTTGGCTCCCAGTATCTTGAACTGGCGGATATCTCATGAGCGGGTCGGAAAGCCTGGCTGCCCGGCTTGTGGAGCAGCTAAATGCCATGGGACTTTGCTGTGCAACCGCCGAAAGCTGCACCGGCGGGCTGGTATCGGCGGCAATTACTGCGGTACCGGGTGCGTCAGCTGTTTTTTGGGGCGGCGCAGTGACCTACACCAACCGGATGAAGCAGCAGCTGCTGGGTGTTTCGGAGCAGACGCTGGAACAGTATTCGGCCGTTTCGCGCCAAACCGCCACAGAAATGGCAGCAGGGGTACGCAGAATAACCGGTGCGGACATTGGCGTTTCGGTTACCGGCAACGCTGGACCGCAACCCTCCGAGGGCAAGCCGGTGGGACTGGTTTGGCTGGCGGTGGACAGTGACCGTTACCGTGAGCAGCTGGAGCTGCGGTTGCCTTGTCAGGCAGGGCGGGAAGTAATTCGCACAGCGGCAGTGGAACAGGCTCTCCGCCTTGTACTGCGCGCCGCCCAAGAGCTTTCCCTAGAATTTCCCGGAAAGGAATGAGGAGTACTTGGCCAAAAAGAAAGAAAAAGCTGTACAAAAGCGGGAGGTCGCTTCGGGGCACATTGAACATGCTGGGCTGGTAATAGATCAGCCTATTGTTCAGACTCTGCGCCAAAACTTTATGCCCTACGCAATGAGCGTCATCATTTCCCGGGCGATTCCGGAGATTGACGGCTTTAAGCCCTCCCACCGCAAGATACTGTATACCATGTACAAGATGGGGCTGCTGACCGGCAATAAAATAAAATCGGCAAACATTGTCGGACAGACCATGCGTCTCAATCCTCACGGTGATGCGGCCATTTACGAAACCATGGTGCGGCTGTCCCGTGGCTACAGCGCCCTGCTGGTACCCTATGTGGATAGCAAGGGTAACTTTGGCCGTGCCTACTCGCGGGATATGGCCTATGCTGCCTCGCGCTATACCGAAGCCAAGCTGGAAAAGATATGCGGCGAGCTGTTCACCGACATCGACAAGGATACGGTGGATTTTTGCGACAACTACGACAGCTCCATGCGGGAACCGACGCTGCTGCCGGTCAGCTATCCGGCTATTTTGGTGAACACCAACACCGGCATTGCGGTAGGCATGGCCAGTAACATCTGTTCCTTTAACCTAACCGAGGTCTGTGAAACTGCCATTGCGCGTATTAAGAATCCTTCCTGCAAAATTTTGGACACGTTAAAAGCACCTGATTTTTCGGTGGGCGGGTTTGTGCTGTACAACGAGGAGGAGCTGGAACGCATCTATTCCACTGGCCGCGGCGCGGTACGAATGCGCTGTCGCTACCGGTACGACAAAGACAACAGCTGCATTGATATTACTGAAATTCCACCCACCACTACGGTGGAGGCCATAGTCGATAAGATTGTTGACCTAGTAAAGCTGGGCAAAATTCGTGAAATCAGCGATATTCGTGACGAAACCGACCTGTCTGGTTTAAAGCTGACCATTGACCTAAAGCGTGGGGTAGACCCCGACAAGCTGATGCAAAAGCTATGCAAGGCCACCCCCTTGGAGGAAAACTTTTCCTGCAACTTTAACGTGCTCATTGCCGGTTCGCCGCGGGTGATGGGTGTGGGTGAACTGCTGGAGGAATGGACGGCTTTTCGTCGGGAGTGTGTGCGTCGCGGTGTGTATTTTGACCTTGGCAAAAAGCAGGAAAAGCTGCACCTGTTAAAGGGCTTGCGCAAAATTTTGCTGGATATTGACAAGGCGGTTAAGATTGTCCGCGAAACCGAGGAAGAAAAAGAAGTCATTCCCAACCTGATGATTGGTTTTGGCATCGATCAGGTACAGTCCGAATTTGTCGCGGAAATTAAGCTGCGTCACCTGAACCGCGAGTACATCCTGCGCCGCACCGAGGAGATTGAGCAGCTGCGCAGCGAGATTGCCGAAATGGAGGATATTCTGGCAAACCCCAAGAGGTTGGACAGCATTATTATTAGCCAGCTTCGGGATGTCATTAAAAACTATGGGCAGCCCAGACGTAGTGAAATATTGTATACCACTGGGCAGGAGGACACCGAGGAAGAGGAGGAGGTGGCCGATTACCCGGTTAAGCTGTTCTTTACCCGAGAGGGCTATTTCAAAAAAATTACGCCTCAGTCCTACCGCATGTCGGGCGAGCAAAAGCTAAAGGACGGCGACGAAATTCTACAGGAGCTGGACAGCCAGAACAGTGTACATCTGCTGTTTTTTACCAGCAAAGGGCAGGTCTATAAAAGCCGTGCAGCCGAGTTTGACGACACCAAAACCAGTGTTTTGGGCGATTATCTGCCCACGAAACTGGGGATGGAGCCGGACGAGCTGCCGCTGTACATGGCGGTAACGCCGGAGTACAAGGGCTGGATGATTTTCGTCTTTGAAAACGGCAAAATTGGTCGGGTAGAGCTGGCGGCCTATGAGACAAAAACCAAGCGTAAAAAGCTGCTGGCAGCCTACGATACCCGCTCACCGCTGGTGTTCACTGAATTAATCACCGACGAAAAGGAATACCTGTTGGCAACCTCGGCACAGCGGATGCTCATTGTAAGCACTGCGATGATATCCTCCAAAACAACGCGCAACACCCAAGGCGTACAGGCTATGACCATGAAAAAGGGTGTGCGTGTGGTATCGGTGACCGACTATACTGACGGTGTGGTAGAAAATCCGCACCGGCTACGCACCAAAAATCTACCGGCAACCGGCGCAATTGTGCGTGATACGCAGTTGGGCGAACAGCTGACGCTGTAACAGCGGAGAATAAAAAAATGACCCCGCAAGGGCAAAAAGCTCCTGCGGGGGTGGTTTAAACGCTTTGCAGACGCGAAGGAAGGTTTAAACCAATGCTAGTATGCACCACCAAAGGACAATCTATTCATTCCGCGCAAAATAGTAAAAAAATCTTAAAAATGCTTGCAATATGGTACTTATTGTGATAGAATATTCAAGTATTGGTAAGGGAGGTGTCTTTATGAACCCAATTGAAATGATAGGCGCGTTTATCATGATCATAGCCAGTGTGCTGATTGTTGGTATTGTTGCGATTCAAGATCCCAAGGGCGACGGTATTTCGGCGCTGGGTGGCGGCAACTCGTTCCTCAACGCTAGCACCGACCGTTCCATTGATGCAAAGCTCAACAAGATTACCAAAGTACTGCTCATTGTATTTTTTGTAATTACTGTTGTTGTTTATGCTTTCGCAAAAGGCTAATCGGATATAATCATTCATCTGCCGCCTAGGGTTACTGGGCGGTTTTTGTTTTCTGGAAAGGAGCACGGTATGAGCAAACAAGTATGGAAGGGCAGCGCCCTGCTGGGACCCATTCCGCCGACGCTAATTACCTGCGGTAGCATGGAA
Organism: Angelakisella sp.; assembly: GCA_036654695.1. GTDB lineage: Bacteria > Bacillota > Clostridia > Oscillospirales > Ruminococcaceae > Angelakisella. The sequence goes on from JAVVRO010000108.1 coordinate 5,070, forward strand.
AGTCCAAATATCTTTACGGTTGCGTGGACAGGCTTGATTAATACCATTCCGCCAAAAACCTACATTTCAGTGCGGCCGGAGCGGTATTCCTACGAGCTGATTCGGCAAAGCGGCGAGTTTGTCATCAATCTGCCCACTGACAAGCTGGTGCGCGCGGTGGACTACTGTGGGGTGCGTTCCGGCCGCGAGCTGGACAAGTTCGCGGCAATGGGACTTACCACGGAGCCGGCACCACAGCTTGCCTGCCCCATGCTTGCCCAAAGTCCGGTCAGCTTGGAATGCAAAGTGTTTCAGATGCTGGAATTGGGGTCGCACCACATGTTCTTGGCAGATATTGTGTCGGTGAATGTAGAAGAAACCTTACTGGACAGCGAGGGCAAGCTGCGGCTGGATCGAGCCGGGCTGCTGGCCTATGCCCATGGGGACTACTACCGACTGGGGGAGCGGCTGGGTAGCTTTGGTTATTCGGTACGCAAAAAGGCCAAGCGAAAGTAATCAGCAGCAGCGACCGCGGTTATTGTTGCGTGTGCAGCCGCAGTTGCGGCGTTCCTGCTCCGGCTCACAGGGCTTGCGGCAGTGGCAGTTAATCATCGCGGTAATAATCTCCATATGCAGCTTTTCATCCGCGGCAATGCGGCGTAGCAGTGCGCACAAGGACGGTGTTTCTACCTTTTCGGCAGCGGCCAAATAGCTGTGGTGGGCACTGGTTTCGTCATTGAGGTTTTTCAGCAGTACCTTACACACATTTTGCTCATAGCAAACCGGCGACGCGTTCCAGCAGCTGCGAATATCGGGGTTCAAATACTGCGGGTTGCCGCCCATGGCACAGATGGCATCCGCCAACAAACCCATATGGTGCATTTCCACCATAGCAATGGATTTTAACACCTCGCTGACCTCGCTGTAGCACTTTTCCAGTACCACATGTTGGTAAACATACTGCATAATTGCAGTAATTTCGCTGGCGTTACCGGAATAGAGCGGACGGATTATTTCTACATCGTGTAGATTTTGACCGCAACATGTAACCTCTGGGTATGGTTCGGATGCTTTGCATATCATTTTTTCCATTTTGAAGCCTCCATAATTCATAGTTTTAAGGGGTAATTGTGCCTCACGGCTGCTATATACTATGCCAAACTCCCTTTTTTGTAAACTAAACCGCAGCGGATGAATAGAATAGAACAACTGCTGTAAAACTGGGGGAATAAGCCGTGAAAACCTCTAAAAAACATGCGATTTTAAGCCTAAAGCTATTTTTTGCGGCCATTCTTTTGACGACTGCGGCTTTCGCATTTGACGCGCGCATCCGTCCGATGATTCAAACCTACGCCAGCAATCAGGCCGCCAACCGTGTGACAAAAATTGTAAACGAGGCGGTGTTCGAGGAGCTTTCCCAGAATCAGATTAAATATCACAGTTTGGTTGCTCTTAGCTTTGACAATTCCGGCTCGGTGACATCACTGCAAACTAATATGCTGGAGCTTAACCGGATGCAAAGTAGCATTACCCAGCGCATTATAACTCGTGTTATGGAATTTGACTCGCAAACCATCCGTGTATCGCTGGGTGCCATCATTGGCGGACCGATTTTTTCCGGACGTGGGCCGAATATTGAAATTAAGCTCATTCCCGCAAACTTTATCCAGACCAAA
>JAVVRO010000109.1:0-6714 GCA_036654695.1 Angelakisella sp.
CTGACGGGGATGGCGCCCATTCACGACAACCGCATGAACATTGGTGCAAAGGGGCTGTCCGGCGAGGGGTACAAGGGGCACACCTTTTGGGATACCGAGCTGTTTATGCTGCCGGTCTTTATCCTTTCCGATGCCGCTGCTGCCCGCTCGCTGATTGAATACCGCTACCACGGCTTGGGCGGTGCCCGGCGCAAGGCGCTGGAAAACGGCTACGAGGGTGCCATGTACCCATGGGAAAGCGCATGGATTGAGGACGGCGAGGTCACGCCGCTGTGGGGCGCGGGCGATGTTGTCACCGGCAAAACCTCTAAAATTTGGACAGGAATTCTGGAGCAGCACATTTCCAGCGATGTGGCCTATGGCGCTTACTACTACTACACCGTCACCGGCGATGACGAGTTTATGGAGCGCTGCGGCTACGAGATGATTCTGGATACCGCAAAGTTCTGGCAGTCGCGGTTGGAGTGGAATGGCGAGAAGGGTCGCTACGAAATTAATAATGTCATCGGCCCGGACGAGTACAAGGAGCACATCAACAACAACGCCTTTACCAACTACATGGCGCACTGGAACATTCGGCTGGCCATGGACTACACAAAATTGCTGAAAAAGGAACAGCCCGCCCTCTACGACCGCCTGAATCAAGCGCTGGATTTGGATACCGTTTACCCCAAATGGGTGGAAAAAGCGGATAAAATCTACCTGCCCCAGTGGAATGAACAGCTGATTGTCCCGCAGGATGACACCTACTTAACGCTGCCACAGATTGATTTGACAAAATACAAGGCAAGCCAGATCGTGGGAGCCATTGACGGTGAATACAACATGGAGCAGATAGGGCAGCTGCAGGTATCCAAGCAGGCCGACCTGCTGGTGCTGTTTTACCTGATGGAGGATTTATTTCCCCAGCCGGTAAAAAGCGCGAACTTCCATTTTTATGAGGCAAGGTGCCTGCATGACTCCTCCCTGAGCCTGTCCACCCACTCCATTTTGGCAAGCGACCTACAGGAGAAGGAGCTGGCGTACCAGCTGTTTACCCGCGCCTGCCGGATTGACTTGGGGCCGGTAATGACCACCAGCGACGAGGGGATTCACGCGGCATCCTTCGGCGGTATCTGGCAGTGCGCAATCAACGGCTTTGCCGGAGTGCGAGTAGTGGGCGGCCAGCTGCGCATCCAGCCCAATCTGCCACAGGCGTGGAACCGTGTTACCTTCCACCTAAACTGGCAGGGACAGACCCTGCGGGTGACCGTCACCAAGGAACAGCTTACGGTGGAAAATCTGACCAAAACAAAAGCAATCAGCTTTTTAACAAACCATCAGGCACACTCGCTCACCGATGTGCTGACACTTTCGTATCAAAGCTGATTGCACCGTTGCAACAGTATTTTAAAATATCGGAGTCCTGCTCCGATGTGGAAATGGAGCTACTCATGAACCCAAAAGCCTTTCTCTTTGACTTGGACGGCGTGTTGACCGACACCGCCGAATATCACTATCTGGCATGGAAGGAGCTGGCGGAGGAATTGCAGCTGAAGTTTGACCGTGGGGATAACGAACGGTTAAAGGGCGTCAGCCGCATTCGCTCCTTCGAGATTCTGCTGGAAATTAACGATGCGCTGAACCGGTTTTCGGAGACGGAAAAAAACGACTACGCCAACCGCAAAAACCTACGCTATCAGCAGCTGATTGAGCAGATTCGCCCCAGTGACCTGTTACCGGGGATTCCAGAATTTTTGGCGCAGGCCAAGACCCACGGCATGTTGCTTGCAGTTGCCTCGGCAAGCAAAAACGCGGACAAGGTACTGCGGTTGTTGGGCATTGCCCAGCAGTTTGACTACATTGCGGATGCCGCCTTGGTGCGCAACAGCAAGCCCGACCCGGAGGTTTTTCTCGTTTGTGCCGCCGCGCTGGGTGTGCCGCCGGAGGCCTGCATCGGCTTCGAGGATGCCCAAGCGGGCATTGAAGCAATTCATGGCGCCCAGATGTTTTCGGTAGGCATCCATGTGGAGGTGAAAACCCAGCCGCCTATGCTTGCGCTGGCCTCCACCGCAGAGCTGCAGTTACCAGCGGTGCTGCAAGCCTTTGCCTATCACCAGGCTACAGCAGCTTCGCCGCGGTAGCCGCCGAGGTAATTTCGTTGTTCTGCCGGTAGGTTTCTGGGTCAAGCCGCCAAAACTCATTAAACAGCACGTCAATGGCAAACAGCTGCGCCACCTTGGCGGCAATGGAGCCTTGCTGGTGGGGTCCCTCGTTGGAACCCACCGGCAGGACGACATCCGCGAAGCAGGCGGCCGGGGACTTGACAAAATGGGTCACTAATATGATTTTTGTGCCGCGCGCCTTGGCAGGGCGTAAAATATCCGGCATGTCCTTGGTCGCGCCCGAATAGGAAAAAAACAGGATGGCATCGGTGTCGGTCAGCAGCGAGGTGGTGACTGCCTGCAAGTGGGAGTCCTCCACACAAAAAAAGTTAGGAGAAATGCCCACAAATCGACTCCAAGCCTCCATGGCCAAAATCAGCGAGCTGCCCTGCCCCAAGCAGTACACCCGCCGCGCGTCGTGCAACAGCTCCGCCGCACGCTGGATATCCTTTTCTTCCAAAAGCTGCCGGGTTTGGGAAATCGCGCTTACCTCCGCGGAATAGAGCTTTTGGCACATGTCAGAAAAGCTGTCCGCCGGGTTTACCTTGCCGTACACCGGAAAGTCCTCCTGCCTACCGGCAATCGAGGACGCTTCCTCCTCCATTTGGTAGGTAGCCTTGGCCAGTGCCAGCTTGAATTCATTATAACCGCCCAGCCCCAAGGACTTGCAAAAGCGGAAGATGGTGGCATCCGCAACCTCACACTGCTCTGCAAAGGTGGTGATGGACATGTACTGAACCTCTACGGGGTTGGAGTAGACAAAATTCGCAATGCGTTTTTCCGACTTTGTCAGTTTGCTGTAGGTTTTATTGATGGTTTCCACCACATTTTCCGCATTCAATAGGATAACATCCTTTCAGTGGCGTTTTTGAGGAGCGTCTTAATGATTGTGTGTTATTCTTTTATTTTACGCTATTTTCCCCCATTACACAACAAGATTTTGTGGTTTTTAGCGATTTGGTAAGACCGCACAAAAAACAAAATTATTTTTGTTAGAGTTTTGAATTGAAAAGATTTTTCAAAAGTGTTATCCTTAGGGTGTTGAACAAACCAGATGCGTTTGTTACTGCCTGTCACTGTTCGACATACACAAAAATGAATTTTAGGAGGATTACCATGAAGAAGTTACTTTCACTTGTTCTGGCACTCACACTGATTTTGGCCGTTTTCGCAGGATGCGGCGCAAAGAAGCCCCCGGAAGCCTCCGCTTCCCCCACCGGTTCCTCTGCGAAGGCTGAGGTTACCGCTTGGCTGTTCCCCACCATGCAGGCAAAGGGTGCCGAGCCCGGTGCCTATGAAAAAACAGTGGTAGACGCTTACAACGCTTCTCAAACCAATGTCACTGTAAAGTTTGAGATGATTGACTTCCAGAACGGCCCTGAGAAGATTACCGCCTCCATTGCCGGCGGTACTGCACCCGACATTATCTTCGATGCTCCCGGCAGAATCATTGAGTGGGGCAAGGCAGGCAATTTGGCACCGCTGGACGACATGTTCACCGCCGACTTCAAGGCAGACATGCTCAACGACTCGATGATTAAAGCCTGCTCCGATGGCAAAAACTACTACATGTATCCCATCTCCGCAGCTCCCTTCACCATGGCACTGAACAAGACCATTTTGGAAAAAGAGGGTCTGCTGAACATGGCTCCCACCACCGGTGACCGCACCTGGACCACTGACCAATTCAAAGCACTGGCGGTTGCACTGCAGAAAAAAGGCTACAAGGGCGCAGAAATTTACTGCGGCGGACAGGGCGGCGACCAAGGCACCCGTTCGTTTGTTACCAACCTGTACGGCGCAAGCATTGTAAAGCCTGACCTGAGCGCCTATGCCATGGATACCCCGGAAGCCATTAAGTCGGTTCAGTTTGTACTGGACGGCGTAACCGAAGGCTGGCTGGCACCCAACACAGCAGGTGTCGCCAACGACGCGCTGGATCACTTTGACCAAGGTCTTGTAACCGCATCTGTCCTTTGGGGGCCGGGTCTTGCTTCTCAGCGTGACAAGAACCTTAAGGCCAGCGGCAACGAAGCTCTCAGCGTTTGCCCACCCTCCGACGACGGCAAGCCGGTGCTGGAATACCTAGTAAACGGCTTCTGCGTATTCGACAACAAGGATGCCAATAAAGTTGCCGCTTCCAAGGAATTTATCAAGTTTGTCTGCGACGACAAGAGCTGGGGACCCAAGAACGTAGTCGCTACCGGCTGTTTCCCTGTTCGTAAGAGCTTTGGCGACCTGTATCCCGGAAATGCCGAGATGGCATTTTACGCAGGGCTATTTAAGTACTACGGCACCTACTACAACATCATCAGCGGATATGCTTCCATGCGTCCTCTGTGGTGGGGTTCTTTGCAGGCAGTGCTCACCAAGGAAAAGACTCCTGAGCAGGCCATGAAGGCTTACACCGCCGACGCAAACAAAACAATTGCCGAGGGCTGATGCCAATCAGCGCTCCACATAGCACACCCTAACCCGCTGTAACGCACAAAGGGGCCGTCTTGCAATCAGGGCGGTCCCTTTCATTCAAAAATTATGGGTTCGGCGCAGTTTTTTTCCGAACCCGGAAAGGCAACGTTACCGATATGACTTCAGAAATGACTACCGCCAATCCCAAGCCGAGCAAGGGAAGAACCTGGTACCAATCGCTTCCCATCCGCACCCGCGAAACCATTGTGTCCTATGGGTTTTTAGCGCCTGCGCTCTTGTTCTTTGTCTCCTTCGTTGTCCTGCCCATGGGCACGGGGCTTATTACCAGCTTTTTTGACTACACCAACAAGAAGTTCGCCTTTAACTGGCTGGACAACTACATCAAGCTGTTTACCAACGAACAATTTCTCAAGTCCCTGCGCAACACCGTCGTGCTGGTACTGGGCTCGGTACCGGTTATTGTGCTGTTCGCGCTGTTTGTTTCGGTGATGATTTACCAGCGCAACGCCATTGTCCGCAGCACCTTTCGGGGTATCTTCTACCTTCCTGTGGTCACCGGCACCGTCTCGGTGGTGGTGGTTTGGAAGTGGATTTTTGACCCCATCAGCGGTGTACTCAACTGGGTGCTCATGAACATGGGCGTCATCGATCAGGAAATAATATGGCTGGGGGACAAACGGTTTGCGCTGCTGGCCATTATGCTGGTGCTGTTCACTACCTCGGTGGGTCAGCCCATTATACTGTATGTAGCCGCCTTGGGCAACCTGGATCCCACCCATGTGGAGGCTGCCGAAATTGACGGCGCTAACGGCTGGCAGGTATTCCGTCACATCAAGTGGCCCGGCATTATGCCTACCACGCTGTACGTTGTGGTAATTACCACCATTAACACCTTCCAATGCTTCTCGCTGGTACAGCTGCTGACCTCGGGCGGGCCCAACTACAACACCAGCACCATTATGTACCTGCTTTACGAAACTGCCTTCAAGCGGTTCCAGTTCGGTTATGCAAACGCCATGGGCGTTGTTCTTGCTGTCATTATCGGCGTATTTAGCTTTTTACAGTTTAAGTACCTCGGCAATGAAGTCAACTATTAGGAGGTGGGGAGATGAACAGCTCGGTACAGCGCAAAACAAGCCTGTTTGATGTGCTTTCCATGATCCTGCTCACCCTGATTACCACCCTGTTTGTATTCCCTTTTTACTGGGTCATTACCGGTTCGGTAAAGCTTCAGCAGGAAACGGTGGCACTGCCGCCCAAGCTATTGCCCCAAAATCCAACGCTGGAAAACTATGCGGCACTGTTCCGTCAGCCCGCTTGGCAATGGTTGTTTAACAGCATCTTCATTGCCGGTGTCACCATGATTCTGGTCTGTCTGGTCTCTGCCAGCGCCGGCTATGTGCTGGCAAAAAAGCGCTTCTACGGCGGCAAGTTTCTCTTTGCACTGTTCATTATGGCAATGGCGCTGCCCAAGCAGGTGGTGCTGGTGCCGCTGGTACGGCAGGTAAATGCAATGGGCTTCCACAACACCCTGTGGGCAGCCATCCTTCCTGCAATCGGCTGGCCGTTCGGTATTTTCCTGATGAAGCAGTTTAGCGAAACCATTCCCACCGAAATGCTGGAAGCCGCTAAAATTGACGGTTGCAGCGAGTTTGCCACCTTTGCGCAGATTGTCATTCCCATGGTCAAGCCCGGGATTGGCGCACTGGCAATCTTTACCTTTATCTCGGCGTGGAACGACTACTTCCTACAGCTCATTATGCTGCTAAACCGCGCCAATTTAACCTTGCAGTTGGGCATTGCCACCATGCAGGGCGAGTTTTCCACGAACTACGGTTTGCTGATGGCGGGGGCAACCTTTGCCGCAATTCCCATTGTCACCATCTTTATTGTGTTTCAAAAATCCTTCACCCAAGGCATTACCATGGGCGCTGTAAAGGGTTAATCTAACTATGATATCATGAAGGAGAAGATTACTGATGAAAAACCCAGAAATTTTCAGGGGTGTATTCCCTGCCTTTTATGCGTGCTATGACGATGCCGGGCAGATTAGCCCCCAGCGCACCGAGGCCTTTACCCGGTATCTGGCTGACAAGGGCGTCAAGGGTCTGTATGTAGGCGGTTCCTCTGGCGAATGTAT
>JAVVRO010000110.1:0-6593 GCA_036654695.1 Angelakisella sp.
CAGCAAAACGTTAAAGATTGAAATTGCCCCGGGAATAATCATTGCCCACGGCGTATTGGTCAACCCCAAGTCCCGCACCTGTAAAAAGGTGGGAATAAGCCCGCCGCTGAAGTACATGGTGATAATAAACATAATGGTCAAAAACTTGCGGGGAATAAAATCCATGCGCGACAGCGGATAGGCCGCGCATATGGTGAGCACCATGTTGATAACGGTGCCTACTACCGTGTAGAACAAGGAGTTGGCGTAGCCGGTCAGAATATCCTTGTTTTGAAAAACCAGTTGATAGCCGCCGAAATGAATGCCCTTAGGCCAGAGCCAAACCTGGCCGGAGGTTACCAAGTTAGGGTCGCTGAACGACGCAACAATGACAAACCACATGGGCCATGCGTAAACCAAAAAGATAAATAGCATTAGTAAAAAGTTTACAACATGAAATGTGCGATCCGCTGTAGAGTTTCTCAGCTTGCTTCTTTTTCCCCCATGGGGGACTGCCGGTAAAACCATAGGTAACCCTCCTTACCACATGCTGAACCCAGCAATTTTTTTTGATGCGCGGTTGGCCACAAACAGTAGCACCATGCTAATAACCGAGTTAAACAGTCCCACCGCTGTGGAATAACCGTAGTCGCTGTTGACCAGCCCGATGCGGTATACATAGGTGGAAATAACATCCGAAGCGGAAAAGTTCAGCTGGTTTTGCATCAGCAAAATCTTTTCGTATCCGACATTGATAATGCCGCCCAACCCCATAATGAGCAGAACCAGAATGGTTGGGGTAATCTCTGTCAGGTCAATATGCCAAATACGTTGCCAAATGGAAGCGCCGTCAACAATGGCGGCCTCATGGATTTGGGTGTCTACACCCGCCAATGCGGCGATGTAAATAACCGAGCTAAAGCCCAGCCCCTGCCACGCGCCGCTCCACGCATAAACCCCTTTAAACATGCTGGGAGAGGACAGAAAGGAAATGCTTTCGTGCCCAAACAAATTGAGAACTACGTTGACCATTCCGGCGTCGCCTAGGAACAGCTGTAGCATCCCCACCAAAACCACGGTGGAGATAAAATACGGCAGATAGGTAACCATTTGCAGCGCCTTTTTTGCCCTTTTGCTGCGCACATAGTTAATCATCAGCGAAAAGATAATGGGCAGCACCGTGCCAAGAATGAGGCAATAGACGCTGATGGAAATGGTGTTCAGCAGCAAATCCTGAAAATTGAAGCTGGAAAAGAAACGCTCAAAATGGTCGAACCCAATCCATTTGCTGCCCCAAATTCCCTTTTTAATGGAATAATTCTTAAAGGCCAGCTGGATGCCGGCCATGGGAATGTAGGCAAACAGAATGTAGTAAGCCAACACCGGCACTACCATAATGTACAGAATATAGTTTGTCTTTAAGTCCTTGCCCAAACGAGCCAAAAGGCTGTTCTTTTTCTTGCCCAACAGATTCTTCTCCCTCCTGTAAAATAAAGTAGCAGGAGACCGTGACCAAAAATACAGCACGATCTCCTGCTTCAAGGTAGGTGTTACTTTGCTGCTTCGTCAAGGAATCTTGTGTAGGCGGCCTGATCAATAGCAATCAGGTTGTTTACCTTCATGTCCTGCATTGCCTTGAGGTAGGCATCCCAGTCGGCCTTGAGGTTCTTTTCGCCGGTTGTAACCTGTGCCTCAAACTGTGCAAAGAACGGGTTAATGCTGGCCACAAGGGTGGATTTTTCTTCAATCTCCACATCCGTCCAAGACAGCGTCGGGGTCGGCTCGTCAAAGTACGGATACATCTTTTGCCGCTCTTTAAACAGGTACAGCTCCTCAGGGTTGGTTTGTCCTTCGTTAAACAGCTTGGGGGCAACGCAAGGAGCATTTTTGTTGCCAAACAGTCCCTGTGTGTTACGGATGGTGGTAATATCAGCGCCGTAAGAACCATTGACCAGCCATTCGTAGGTACCGTCCGCATTCAGCTTGTAGGTTTGGCCATCGACGCCCATCCACGCAAGGCGTCCGCCCTCCTCATTGTAAAAGGTATCGACCCATTTTGCTACAATTTCCGGTTTTTTGCATTTGTCGGTAATTAGGAGCGCGCCGTTGCCAACACCACTGCCGCAGGGGAAGGTATTGCCGTCAAAGGGGAACAGCATCGGCCACATTTCGTCTTTTTCGGTACCGACAGTTATGTACGCGCCCCAAGACGGGAATACGCCAATCACATCCTGTGTGGTTGCCAATGCGTTTAGCTGATCCCAGGGTGCAGAGAAGCAGTCCTTGTTGCACAGACCCTCTTCGTACATGGTGCGCATCACAGACAGGTAGTGCTTGAATTTCTCGGAGGTAGGCACATATTCGGTTTTGCCTGTTTTGCTATTATACATCGACATGGTGTTGTAATCGCAGTTAATCCCAAAATAGGGGAACAGCATCTCGAATGCTCCCTGCGGCAGGTAAACAGGCATTTCGTCCTGCTTGCCATTTCCGTTGGGGTCGCCGGTTTTAAAGGCACGCAGTACCTTCAGAAACTCTTCCTCGTTGGTTGGCATTTTAAGGTTCAGTTTGTCCAGCCAAGCCTGATTAATAAATAGAGGCGGTGCGGTAGCGCCCTTGCCGTTTAGCTGGGGCAGCGCATAAATCTTTCCGTCGCCGGAGGTAATGTCGCCCCAGACCTTTTGCTCGTCCAAGACGGCTTTCAGGTTCGGCATGTGCTTGTCAATCAAATCGTTCAGAGGAATAATAATTTCCTCTTGGGCATACTTGAGGGTATCGGTGCCGCTAATGCCAGATTTCATATACACGTCAAAGTAGTCCCCGCTGTTAAAGCTCAGGTTTAGCTTTTCAACGATTTCCGTGTCGCTGGCAGTAGTAATGTTCCACTTTACATTGGTTTTTTCTTCCATGACCTTCATCACCAAGGTGTTTCCCAGTTCCTGCCCGGGTACAGAATGGGCAAACATGGTCATGGTAATGGGTTCTGCCAGCGGAAAGCTGACCTCCGCCGTGGTGGCGGTGCTTGACGCAGTGCTTGGCGCTGTGGTGCTTGATGTGTCAGTTCCGGAGGCTGCCGGCTTACCAGTACATCCTGCCAAAACGGACATTAGGAATGTTGCTGCTAGAATTCCCGCTAGAATTTTCTTTTTCATAGAATTACCAACCTTTCCAGAGTCTACGCAAGGGCGTAAAGCTCTACACGGGGGTCGGCCTGAAAGCAACCGCACCTGTTAGCGCGGAGTATTTTGCGCTTTGAGACGACCCTTAACATAGTGTGGTGCCGCAACAGCGGCAGTGATGGGACACCCCATAAACGACACCCAAAACCAGCAGATGATTTTTCCTAACTGTTTACCCGGGTAAATAGTTTTTTAAAAAATATAAGGCAATTTTCGCCCTAATTCTTTTCATCTCTGTAGTTTATAGACTAAGATTACCACTAGATTTCCTGATTGTCAATACATTTTTATACAAAGAGTCTTAATTTTATTGTATTTTCTTTTGCTAAAAATTTTTCCGGGTATATTTTTTCATGTGATTTTCAACCTTTTCCGGGGTTGCCGCCCTGTTACAGCTGCCGCATTGAGGTTGCAAAAATGGGCTCCGCCATTGCAGCAAAGCCCATTTTATCCTCAAGTTCTGCTTTTAGGGTAACTGCCGCTTGCCCGACAGCGCGGTCATTCCCTTGGCCAGCAGCTCCTCTTGGCAAAGCAGGCGCAGCTGCAACGTGTTGCCCGCGGCATCGCCGGTCAGCAAAAGCTCCTCGGTGTGCGGCGCGTTCAGGTGCCGCCACAAAATCCGAATTTCCCGGTCGTTTGCCGTCCAGCACGCCATCAGCGAGCTTTTTTCGTAGCCGGCAACCATAAGATGCGTCAGCTTGGGCTTCATGCCCCGGGCGTAAAACTCGTTGGCAACCCATTCGCCGTTTCCTGCCGTAATGACAATGGGATGTGCGCCGTCGCTTAGCGTCAGCACCAGCCGTTCCCCGTCCCGGCGTACCGCAACCGCTGTTACGCCAAGCTCATTGGGTACACACAAAAAGCTGCTGTTTTCAAAGGGCAACAGCGCGTGTGCTGCCTTTTTCAGCGGCAGGTACGGTGCGATTGCCCCGCAGGAGGACGCACCATCCGGCACCGGGGATAGCTTGTCCAGCAGCTCAAAGAGGTAGTCCAGCTCCGGCTGCATCAGGGCGCAGTACCCACGCAGGGCAACTACAGTTTGACGCTCCGGCAGCACAATGCAGGCCTGCCCGTATGCACCGTCCCCACGGTAACCGCCCCGGGAATTGCGCCAGCACTGATAGCCGTAACCCACCGACCAGTCCGGGCTGGTATCCGCCGAGGTGTCCGAATAGACCGTGGACATCTGCTCTGCCCAACCCAAGGGCAGCAGCTGGCGACCATGGTACATCCCCTTGTTCAGGTACAGCAGACCAAACTGCGCAATGTCGTCGCAGGAAATATTTAGCCCTGTGCCGCCCAGATTGTACCCAAAGGCACTGTCCCACGAGATGCCGTAGCTGCCCAGCGGCGTAAAAAGCCGAGGCGTTAGGTAGTCCAGCAGGGTCTGGCCGGTGACCTTGGTGACAATTGCGGACAGGAGGAAGCTAGCCGCTGTGTTGTAGGCAAAGTGAGTCCCCGGACGGTACTTTAGCTCGTGCTCAAAAAACGCCCGGATGCCCCGGTTGTCCTGTACGATTTCCGGCATAACGCAGTCGTCGTGTCCGGTGCTCATGCACAGCAGATGATGCACCTGCATCGCCGCCAGATTTTCGCTAATGGTTGTCGGCAGCTCGCTATCAAAGTATGAAATAACCGAATCGGTAAGCCGCAGCAACCCCTCCTCGACGGCGAAGCCCACCCCAGTGGAGGTAAAGGTTTTGCTCAGGGAGTAAACCTCGCTTTTTTGGGTACAGCTGTAGGGCTCCGCCGCCGCGCGGATGACCAGCTTGTTGTTGCGGTAAACTTCAATCGCCATCATTTCATTGTCCTGCTGCAAGTTCTTCCGAAAAAATTCTGCTGTGGCGTCGGCGGCATGACCATCGATAAAATAGTTCTTTTCCATGGATACTCCTCCTGCATTCTGTCTTTTTTGCTCATTTCATCATAACACATTCGGGGGAAAATCGCAAAGCAAGAGCGGAGGGTATTTCTTTGGCTATTTGATATTGCCCGCCTGCGCCGATTGACAGCATAGCAAATAGAACCCTCTTGGGTTTCACTGAATATGTAGGATAAGTACCCTTACCCCTCTGCTGCGCGAAACAACCCTTTACAGCAGGGATAGCCCTTTTGTTTTTTGGGGGCTTGTGCTACAATAGGGGAAAATTGAGCTAACAAATGAACGGTCACATCGCCCGCCGCAAAAAGCTCGCCCAACGGGGCTGTGCCGGTAAGGAAGCAAAGGAGAAGCTATGTCTGTTAGAGCCGCAACGTTAGAGGATTTGAATGACATTTTAAAGATATATGGCAGTGCAAGAAGGTACATGGCCGCCTCGGGGAATCCGACACAGTGGGGCGACAGCTACCCCGGGGAAGCGCTGCTGACCGAGGATATTCAAAATGACCGCTGCTTTGTCTGCCTGAGGCACCAAAAAATCCATGGTGTGTTTGTTCTGATGATTGGTGCGGAGCCGACCTACGGGGTCATTGAGCAAGGCGCGTGGAAAACAAGCGAGCCCTACGGCACCATTCACCGCATTGCATCGGATGGCACTGAAAAGGGCGTGTTCTTGCAGTGCTTGGAATTTTGCAAACAGCAGATTCCCACCCTGCGCGCAGATACCCATCACGACAACAAAACCATGCAGCATCTGCTGGAGAAAAACGGCTTTCTGCGGTGCGGCATCATTACCGTGGAGGACGGCACACCGCGCATTGCCTATGAGTATGCCGCGGCGTAGGCAGCCAAGCATCCTCTGCCTTTCGTTTTCCCGACCCCATCTGCGCAATATTCCCGCCCCGCCCAAAATACAGTTGCCCTAGGGATAGCTTTGCAGAGGGCGGCAAAGCTGCCGTCCTCTGCTACTGTTGGAAGTTAGCGCTGTTTTTTCATGGAAATGGCAGCTGCCGAGGCCAGCGACATCAACGCCAGCGCTCCAGCAATGCCCGCTACGTCGTTCGCGCCGGTGTCCGGGTTGGGCGCGTCGGGGTTGGAGGGTGTGGTGTTGTCAGTGGTGCCGGTGGCGCTGCGCAGGGTCTTGTCCGAAATGACATAATTGCCCAGCGTGCGGGTCTTCAGCACATGGCTGTCGGTGTCCTTGTCCCACTTGACATTTGCCTTGGTCAAACGGCCGTTCTTCAGCTCGTAAACATGGTAGCCGGCCTCGAAGCCGTAGAAGTTGACGGTTGCTGTGCCGCTGAAGGTAGGCATTCCCTCAAAGTTAATAAACTCGATGACTGCGTCGCTGTCGGCGTTGGCAATCAGGGTTTCCTTATGGGGCTCTCGGTTGTAGCCCAAGTAGAACCGCTCCTTGTCATACACGCGCACCGAAACATCGGCCACATCGGCCTGGAAGAACAGGGTTCCGTAGGGATACCCCTTGTCGGTGGCGGTCACGGTGTAAACGGTGCCGGGGTCAATCACCAAATTGGCAATGTTTCCGTCCGGCTCGA
>JAVVRO010000111.1:0-6501 GCA_036654695.1 Angelakisella sp.
TTAGCGAGATAGCCGCTTGAGAGGCCAGCGCCCGGATAACCTGCTCGCACTCCTGCGGGAAAACAACTGCGGTGCCGTGGTCATCCAAAGCGTTTAGCAGCTGCAGCACCCCTATGACATGCCCCTTGTCATCCTCCATGGGTACCACTAGCATGGAAGCAGTGTGGTAGCCGATGATGGCATCATAGCTGCGCGCGCCGCTGCTGTTCATCGCTGCATCGCTGCTGTGCGCGGCGCTGTTGATTAAACTGCCGTCCAGCGCTGCGCGGGCGCAGACATGCTGTCTGGACAGCGGAACCGGCGGCAGGTCAATCGGGCCATAGCGCTCCCCACCCTTTAATATCCCAAGGGATTTGGTAATCATTAGTTTAAAGTCCAGCGCGTTCCCGTTAATGATGTAGAGCGTACCACCGTCGCAGTTGGTAATGTCCATGGCTGTCGTCAAAATAACCTCCAATAGGTTATCACGGTTTTTTTCCTTTGACAGCGCAATTCCAATATCCAAAAGGCGACCGATGCTCACCTGTTTCATATGGGTATCATCTCCTCATCCCGCGCAAACGCGGCGTTTTGGAATAGATTACGCAGCAGCGGCTGGGCAGCGTCCAGTTCTGCATCGCTGCGCCATGGCGCATGGTGGATAATTAACAAACGTTCGGCGGCGCACTCCCGCCCTAGCCGAGCAGCCTCCCGCCACGAGGAATGCCCATAGCCCCGGTGCCGTGCCAACTCCGTATCAGAATATTGTCCATCGCAAAGCAACAAGGTACAGCCCTGGGCAAATGCCGCCAGCCGCGGAAAGCTCTGCTTGTCCAGCTCGTAGTCGGTGGCATAAACAACAGATGTTTCACCATACTCCAACCGAAACACCGTGCAACCGCCGGGGTGCGCCCCCTCCATGGTTGTCACCCGTACATTGCCCAGCATTAGCACATTGCCCAAGTCGTGGAACGAAACCTGCGCCTGAAACGCTTCTGGCCCTACCGGCCAAAGGGGCGGACTCATCAGGCGTTCCACCTGCTGCCGCGGCGAAAGCCCGCCATGGGGTGCAGCAAAAATCTGCACAGTGCGCGTGGGGTCGTACAACACGGGGCAGGAAGGGATGCCCACCAGATGGTCAAAATGCGGATGACTAAGCAGCAACGATATGGAATGTTCTTCCTCCTTCAAATGTCTGCTAATGGCCATAATGCCGGAGCCCGCATCCAGTATCATTGTCTGTCCACCCATGCGCACCAGTACGCAGGAGGTACCTCCGCCATAGCCTGCCACCTGCGGCCCTACAGTCGGCGCAGTTCCGCGTGCGCCAAGAATGGTAACAAGCGTATCGGTTCCCAAGTCGCACCCTCCTTATGTTGTCAAGCAATTACTCAAAAATTGCATAATACTCTATTATGATTATACTTTGTAAACTCGCTTTTGTAAAGGAGTATTGATTCGATTGACTTGAACAGCATTTCGCGTTACAATACAAAAAGTGCTTTGCAAAGGGGCGTTACGGTGGATTTACTGCTTGTTCTGGTTTTTGGTGTAATAAAAACGATTACTCTATTTGTTTTGTTTTTGGAATTTCGGTTCCGGTTGCGGTTTGGTCTGTGGCTAACAGTCAGCATTTTCAGCGGTTATAACATCGTCGTCCAAATTATCACCCTGTTCTTGGTACAGTTCGGTGCAGCGGACGGCAGCTGGCGGCTGATTTGGTCTATTATCGCGTCGGTAATTGGCACCGCGTTGTTTTTCTTTTTGTTTCAGGCAAGCCCATGGAAGCTCTTGTTCGCATTGCTGCTGACTAAAAGCTACTTGGACTGTCTGGACTTGCTGGCTGCTACCCTTTCCGAGGAATGCTGTAGCGTCACGGTACAGCCAGTCGTTTCCCTGCCGTTTCTACTGGCATTTTCGGTGCTACTGCTGCTGAGCTTTTGGCCAATGCGCCATGCGCTGAAAAAGCTGGTGTATCCGCTAATGGACAGCACCGCCAGCGACCGTCTTTGGAAGTATCTCTGGGTAAATCCCACACTCTTTTATCTGCTGGATCGGCTGGTAATTTCCGACCGGTACCTCAACCTTTCACCGGATCCCCTGCATCAGCAATATCTCATTCCGCTCATCTGGACAACGGCTGTCTTTGGCTCCTACTTTATCATGGTGCTAATTTTGACCGAAGCGGAGCGTAGCCACCAGCTGCGGGAGCAGCTAAAGGTTGCCGACCTACAGGTGGCCATGCAGCGGCGGCAGTTTGACAGCATTGGGAATCTGGTCAGCAGCACCCAGCGGATGCGGCATGACCTGCGCCACCATGTGCTTGCCGCGCAGGGCTATGCGCAAGCCGGAGATTTGCCCGGTCTGCAAGCCTATCTTAACACGTTGGCACAGATTACCGAACGTACCACAGCGGTGCTTTGCGCAAACCCAGCCGTCAACATGATTACCGGATATTACCTTGAGCTGGCAGAAAGCAAGGGCATTAAAACCGAGCTGTCCATACGCCTGCCCCAGCAGCTGCCCATTGGGGAAAGCGACTTTTGCGTTGTGCTGGGGAATTTACTGGAAAATGCCATGGAGGGCGCAAGCGTTGTCACTCCCCCGGAAAAACGGTTTTTGTCCGGCAAAATTTTGCTGGTGGACAACAATAAGGTCGCAATTATGATTAGGAACAGCTGTGTGGACAAGATACGCAAAAACGGCGAGGCCTTTGTTTCAACAA
The DNA here is from genome assembly GCA_036654695.1 of Angelakisella sp. Lineage (GTDB taxonomy): Bacteria > Bacillota > Clostridia > Oscillospirales > Ruminococcaceae > Angelakisella. Next base: position 2,705 of record JAVVRO010000111.1, read on the forward strand.
AGCATGCCGGTGACGGCATTGGCACTGCGTCGGTGCGTGAAATTGCGCGTAAATACAGCGGCGTAACCCGGTTTACTGTCCACAATGGCGTTTTTGAAGCTTCGGTGCTGTTAAGCTGCTAAAAAGAGAACGGAAACCCGCTGGGGTTTCCGTTCTCTTTTTTTATTTACTGAATTGTAGCTCGGTTTCTGCCCATATCCTTGGAGCGGTACATTGCCTTATCCGCCGCATTAATCAGCATACCCAGATTGCTGTTGCCGTTCATATGGGTTGCACCCAGCGAAATGGTAAGGTTCTTCAGCTCGCCCTCCTGCATATCATCAATCTGTTGTACTAACATGTACAGCAGCGCGTCCACCTCCTGGGAATCGCCATAGATTACGCCGACAAATTCATCGCCGCCCCAGCGTGCAACCATGCCCTTGTTGCCAACTATCTTCTTGGAAATTTCGCTGACACGGTAGAGCACCGTGTTGCCAAACATGTGCCCAAACCGGTCGTTGACCGCTTTAAAATGGTCAATATCGTACATGAACAGTACCCCTTCGCAGCAGGCCTGCCGCTTGGCGTTTTTATTAAATATTTCCTCAAACATTTTCATGTTAGGCAGATTGGTCACCTCGTCAAGGCTGGCTGTTTTTAGCAGCATCCGGTTGTAATGTGCAATGACATAGGAAATCATCAGCAAAACCAAAACAATAATGGTACCGGTAATCATCAGGTCGCAGTTAATCTGGCTGTTTAGTGCCTGCTGCGTATGGAGCGTATTTTTTTCAACAACGACATACCAGTCAAGGTTTTCTATATACTTGGTTATCAGGCAATGCTCCGAACCATTTTCGGGGTACCAAAACATCTGCATTTTTTCCTTGTTTTCAACAATGCTCTCACGGAGCGCGGCTGCTTTGCTGTCGTCAAACAGGTTGACCGCCTCGATATTGCTTGCATTGGAATCAACCTGTACCAAGCCGTTTTCGTCAATTAAAAAAGCGCGGAGGTCGTACTCCTGCTCGTACTGCTGTAGCAGCGCTTGCAGGTGGCTCATACGAATCCCGACTCCTACCACACCCATCAGTTCGCCCTTGTCGCTGGTAATCCGGCAATTGATGAAAACGGTCAGTTGGTCGCTGTTGGCTTCGTCCACATCCACGTCAAGGTCATAGGGCTCGCCGCTGGCAACAAAGTTATAGTACCACACATCGTGGGCGTTTTGGGGGCTGATTACCTTGTTGATACCCTCCTGATGATAGTAGATATTGCTTTTTGCTGAGACGGCGAACACCGAATCATAGCCGTACTTAATGCAATAATTCATCAAATACTGCTGCATTACCGCATTTTGAACCGTGTCACCACCGGTGGGATTCTCCTGTGTCAGCCAGTTTTTTAAGAACAGGTCATTTGCCATGGTTTGACCCACAAAAATCGGTTTGGTCAGGCTATTGTCAATCTCGGCATAAATAATGGAGGCAGAAAGCTGGGAGATATTTTCAATGTCGTCAGCTACAATTTTCTTGAAGCTTTTTTGGTTAGCAAGTAAAATTGTCAATATTCCCAAAAGGATGGTAAGTCCCACTGCAAACTGCATCAGATGTTGCGCGTTTTTTTTCATAAATTCTCCTTATGCGGACAACAATTACCGTCGGTTTCCTCAATAGTACCAAACACATAATCAGTATAATAGGTCTTAATTTCCCGAACGCGCTTTCGGTTAATCGGGACATATTCGCCATTACACAGCAAAAAGAAAAACTCATCTACCTTTTGTATCTTGTTCATGTTTACCAAAAGGCAGCGATAGCAACTGTAAAACTCCCTGTAGAGTAACAGCTGTTGTTCCATTTCCTGAAAGCGCATGTGCGTACTAATAATAGCTGATTCGGTATGGATTTGCACATAATGGTTGCTTTGGTCAACATAGAGTATGTCAGAGAGCAGTATCTTGCACTGCTCTCGTCCTTCCTTGACGGTGATGTAGCGAGAGGATTTTTGAAGATGTTCCTCCAATAGCCCAAGCACTGCTGCAATTTCAGCGTGCCGGTATGGCTTTAGGATGTAATAAAAGGCACGGACAGAGTAGCTTTCCACTGCAAATTCCGCCGACGCGGTGACAAAGATAATTTGGCAGGACGGCGCAAGGGAGCGGATGGTACGGGCGGTGTCAATGCCACTGAGCTGCGCCATGTAAATATCCAAAAACACCGCATCTAATACTGCCAAATTTGCCTTTTTCAAAAATTCCTCACCGCTCTGGTATGCTTCGGTATATATCATAAGCGCATTTTCCTTGGCGTACTGGGCAACTGCTCCCAATAAACGGTTGCGGTCTTCCTGCGAATCATCTATAATGGCAACATTCACTGCAACACCCCCGACTGCTGTAATCACTCAGATAGGCAGTCAGTATACCATAAATACAACTTAAGAAACAGTGTTTTACCGATACCAACATTTTATTTACTAAAATCGCTCATCTGCAATTGACTATACCGTCTCGGTCATAATTTGAATAATTTCCCGGTCGGTGGCGCACATGCCGTCACGCCCGACCCGGCTTACTGTCTTAATGGTTTCCTCCACGCCCTTGCGGATAATTCCATCCCCGCCGAAAAACTCATGTCCGCTCAGGTACATCTGCCACCCCAAAATACCCGCGTCTACCGCGCTGGCAATTTTGGCCGCGCAGGAGGGCTTTGCACCGTCGCAGATGATACCGGAGACAATGGCAAGGCTGTTCACTAACGTATGGGCAACCGCCTCGTAGCCGCCGCCATTCAGGTAAGCAATGGCAGCACCCGCAGCACACCCAGCGCTGACTGCACCGCAATAAGCGGACAGACGGCCGATTCCGGTTTTCAGGTGGACGGTCAGCAGGTTGGAGAGAACCAGAGCTCGATAAAGCTGTTCTTCGGAACAACCAAGGTGCTTTGCGTATTCGATGACCGGCAGACTGGCCGTCATCCCTTGGTTTCCACTGCCGGAGTTGATGACCACCGTCAGCTCGCAGCCGCTCATTCTTGCATCGCTGCCCGCTGCCGCTCGTGCCCGGGCACGCACCTTAATGTCGTCGCCATAAGCGTCCATCAGCGTTTTCCCAATGGCCGCCCCCCATCTTCCGCTAAGACCCTCGTCGCTGATGGCAGTGTTACAGGTAATTTGCCGGGCAATCAGCTCATGTACATCCTCCAGACACACGGTATTGGCAAAATCAAGGATTTTGTCTACCTGTAGAGGGGATACGCCGGATGCTTCCTCAGTAGTGCCCGTCACGGGCAGCTCCAGTAGCTTTTCTCCATTTTTTTCCACCAGCACTAGGTTGGTATGGAAATTTACAATGCGTACACGCGCATTGTCCGTCCCGTTGACTGCCTCCACCAAAATATCAAAAATCTCATCGCTGTCAGAGGGCGCAACCGTAATGGGGCAGCTCTCCAAAAACTCGGAAATCTGCACCCGCTGTGCCGGGCTGACCGCGCTGATAACCTGTAGCTTTTTGGTGGAATCACCAGCAGCAAAGCCGGCCGCCGCCGCCGCGCGAATTCCTTTTAAGCCACCGGTATTGGGGACAATGACACTTTTTACATTCTTAATAATGTTGTTACTGACCCATACCGAAGCGTGCCGTGGCAAACTGCCCAAGGTTTCGCGGGCAACTGCGCAAGCATAGGCAATGGCAATCGGCTCGGTACAGCCCATAACTGGAATTAACTCGTCCTTTAAAATGTTGACATATGCCTGATAACAGTCAGATAGCTGCTGCATTGAATCGTCCTCCTTTAAAATTCCTGTAATAGCTT
>JAVVRO010000112.1:0-6364 GCA_036654695.1 Angelakisella sp.
CTTTGGTGGGAACACACGGGCTCGAACCGTGGACCTCCTGCGTGTGAAGCAGGCACTCTGACCAGCTGAGCTATGCTCCCATCCGTCGCATTTTTTGAATGCCTGTCTATTATAACCGATATTTCAGAAAACCGCAAGAGGGTTTTCACAGAAACTTGCGTAAATTTTTTAACAAAGTCTATGGTATTGCCTATTGAAAGGAGACCCGCCGTTAGGGTATAATAGATACCAGTATCAGTTAATTCGGGGAAGCCTGCCTTTTGGGAGGCTTTTCCCAAGGAAGTAGAGGAGAAGTTATTATGCCATTGGTAAACACAACCGAAATGTTCAAAAAAGCCTATGCGGGTGGCTACGCCATTGGAGCCTTTAACGTAAACAACATGGAAATCGTGCAGGGCATCACCGAGGCGGCAATGGAAAAGAACGCACCTGTCATTCTACAGGTATCGGCCGGCGCGCGCAAATACGCCAAGCACATCTACCTGACCAAGCTGGTGGAGGCCGCTGTTGCCGACACCAACCTTCCCATCGCGCTGCATCTGGATCACGGCGCAGATTTTGAAATCTGCAAGTCCTGCATCGACGGCGGCTTTACCTCGGTCATGATTGACGGCAGCCACCACACCTTTGCTGACAACATTGCGCTGACCCGCAAGGTCGTCGAGTATGCCCACGCATACGGTGTTACCGTAGAGGGCGAGCTGGGACAGCTTTCCGGCATTGAAGACGATGTAAACGTTTCGGCCGAGGATGCAAACTTTACCAACCCCGCCGAGGTCGAGGAGTTTGTTACCAAAACCGGTGTTGACTCGCTGGCCATTGCCATTGGTACCAGCCACGGCGCGTACAAGTTCAAGCCCGGCCAAAATCCCAAGCTGCGGTTTGACATCCTCACCGAGGTAGAAAAGCGTCTGCCCGGCTTCCCCATTGTTCTTCACGGCGCTTCCTCTGTCATTCAGTCCGATGTTGCCATTATCAACCAGTTCGGCGGCAAAATGCCCGATGCCATCGGCATCCCGGAGGAAATGCTTCGCAAGGCCGCTTCCATGGCCGTTTGCAAAATCAACATTGACTCCGACCTGCGCTTGGCCATGACCGCCGCGCTGCGTCAGTATCTGTTCGAGCATCCCGACCACTTTGACCCCCGCCAATACCTAACCCCCGCCCGCGCCCACATCAAGGAGCTGGTGATGCACAAGCTTACCGATGTTCTGGGCTGCGCCGGCAAAGCCTAATTCGCTACACACGCCAAAAGGCAGCAGTTCATTCCGAACTGCTGCCTTTTTTCACTACCATTTACTGCTTTTTGCTGTTCCCTATCTCAATGGTCTGGGCACAGATAAATTCTTCCATGGGTTGCAAACAATGAATGCCCTCCTTGTGCTCCAGGGCTCCGTCGAAGGTGTCGGTGTCACCAATGCCGTACCACGGCTCAATGCAGACAGTACGCACCTCGTTGGGCGTGGACCATAGGACGGTGTAGGGGCTGTTGGCGCCGCGGATACGGCAATAGTCTCCGGAGGCTCTTTCCTCCAGCTGTATGTAGCTGGACTGAACCCCCTTCAAAATCAGGCTGTCGGTGAACACGCCGGGCGTAATGGGGATTCGCCTGCTTGTCGGCTCATAGGGTGTAGTCTGGCTGCAAATGACCCCATGGGCATTGCCCATCTGCTCGCATCGCTCCAGCTTTTCAAACACTAGGTCGTAGTCGGTGTTCTGGGTGCCCGGCACAAAGGGGCAGCGAATCCCAGTATGGTAGCCAAAGCTAAAGTAGATTGGCTTGCCGTCGTAGTTAATGACCTTGTGCTGGCACAACAGGCTGTTCTTTTCCAGCTTGTACGTCGTTTTCAGTGCAAAAACGTAGGGGTAAAATTCAGCAGTCTCCTTGCTGCTTTCCAGCCGAAAGGTTGCAATCTGGTCACTGGAGCACACCACCTTGTGGTTCAGGTCACGGGCAAAGCCGTGCTGTAACGCCTTATATTCGCGTCCTTCGATGAGATATTTCCCGTTTTTTGCGGTACCGCAGTTTGGGAACAGCAGTGGGGATTGCCGATCCCAGACTGTCGGGTCGCCGTTCCACAGGTACTGTCTGTCGCTGTCTTTGTGATAGATTGACATCAGCTCCGCGCCTACACTATTAATCTCCACGCGCAAAAAATTGTTTTCCAGCGTCAGTTCCATGTAAATTCCCCTCTCTTTTGGTCAAAACACCGTTGGGTTTCTTGACTTTACAGTCTCAATTGTATTACTATATAAATGTACATATCTATCTTATCGTATTTTCCCGACAAATTCCATAGCGGATACGCCGGATTTTGGATTTTACAAGAATTTTACGAAACAATTGGAGGATCATTATGGCAAGCACCACCATTACAAACGCCCGAGCGGTAGTCGACGGCACCGTAAAACCGTGTAATCTAAAGCTGGTTGATGGCAAAATAAAAGGCATTATGCCCGCGGGCGACACCTATGGCAAAACCTACGATGCTAAGAATCATTTGGTGCTGCCGGGCTTTATTGACATTCACACCCATGGGGACAGCGGGGTGGACTTTAACCACGCCGACTGCGGCGCCATCCTTGCCGCGCGGGATTCCTTGGCCGCTCAGGGCATAACCACCTTTTTGCCCACCATCTACACCGACACCGAGGAATGTATGTTGCGCGCAGTGCTGTCGGTGGTCAAGGCCAAAACCGCCATGGAGTGCGACCAAATCTGCGGCATCAATCTGGAAGGGCCTTTTTTAGCCGCCAGCCATCGCGGCAGCACCCCCGAGGAGCTGCTACAGCCCTGTAGCCATCCGCTGTTTAAGCGCCTGCAAGATGCCAGCGGCGGCAACATCCGGCTTACCACCATTTCGCCGGAGCTGCCTGACGCGGCGGTGCTCATCCGCAAGCTGTCCATTGAGGGGGTGCGCATTTCCTTGGGGCACACCAGCGCCAGCTACAATCAGGGCGTTGCGGCCATTGAGGCCGGCGCCATCAGCTGCACTCACTTTGGGCATCGCATGAGTACCATCACACCCCTTAGCCCAACGGTGACCTCGGCGCTGCTGGAAAGCGACGGCTACTGCGAGGTCATCTGCGACCCCGACCTGCTGCACCCCGCGCTGCTGCGCCTGCTCCTCAAGGTCAAGGGGCTCCACCGTATGGTGGCCGAAACCAACAGCCTGACCACTCCCAGCCAGATGCTTCGCTATATTGTTGACGCTACGGAGCTGCCGCTACCCAAGGCGATTACTCTGTTGACCGAAAACCCGGCCAAGCTACTGGGCATCTACCATGCCAAGGGCTCGTTGGATGTGGGCAAGGATGCCGACTTTACCGTTCTGGATGACAGCTACAATGTTTTGGCCACCTTCAGCGGTGGTGAAATGATCTTTGGGCAGTAAACTGCCCGGAAAGCGGATGAACCTCATGAGTATTTCTTATGATTTAGTACGGCATGACCCAAAAGTCCGTTCCTACATCAAGCGGCAGGATGAAAATTTGGTTTCGCTGGGCTACACCGAGCACAGCTTTAATCATGTCTGCCGTGTTTCCCACACCGTGGGCACCCTGTTGCAGCAGCTGGAATACGATGAAAATCTGGTGGAATTGGGGCGCGTTGCCGGGTACCTGCACGACCTTGGCAATGTCATTAACCGCGTGGATCACGCCCAAAGCGGCGCGCTAATTGCCTTTCGCCTGTTGGAGGACTTGGGCGGTTCGCCGGATGATATCGCCACCATCATCAGTGCCATTGGCAACCATGACGAGGGCACCGGTTTCCCGGTCAGTCCGGTGGCGGCCGCGCTTATTCTTGCGGACAAAAGCGATGTGCGCCGCAGTCGTGTGCGGGAACGCGACATGGCGTTTTTTGACATTCACGACCGGGTGAACTATGCGGTATCCAATGCTACCTCGGGGCTGACGCCGGACAAAACCACCTACCAGCTCAACTTAACCATCGACACCACCATTTCGGCGGTCATGGATTATTTTGAAATCTTTTTGGGGCGAATGCTCTTTTGCCGCAAGGCTGCCGAAAAGCTGAACCTCAAGTTTCAGCTGGTAATCAATGATCAGGTTATTCTGTAGCCTTGCTGCTCAAAAAGACCCCTCCGAAAATTTCGGAGGGGTCTTTTCCTCAAGTCATAGCATCCCTAGCGGGGGGACTACTCCCCAATGTGCATTCCGTTTTTGGCCAGCAAAATGACCGCAACAATGGTCAGCGCAACCCCAATAAAGAGGATGGGAATAATCAGCGGTGTTTTGCCCGGCTTTTTGGCAGGCTCCTCCGGCTTGGTGTCGGTCGGGCTGGAAATGACCCCGCTGCTAACCACACTGGAGGGCTCCGGCGTGGAGGACACACTGGAGGGCACCGAGCTTGCGCTGCTGGAGCTGCTGGCGGGTGGTGCCACACTGCTGGAGGCGGGTGGCGGTGCTACCGAGCTAGTCGTTCCGCCCCCTGCCGACTCGCCGTACAGCGGCCGGTCGGTGTACACATAGGTGGACGCGCTGGTAAAGGGGAAGGTCACGTCGCCGTAGCTGTCAACCTTGGCTGCGCCCTTGTAGGTCAGGCGCGGGTTGGCGGCCTCGTAGCGGTACAGGTAGACCGTTTTATTGGCATAGTCGCTGTCCAGCCGCTTAGTTAGGTAGTAGGTACCGTACAAGTTTCCGTTATGGTCCAGGTCTACAATGGCAAGGTCATGCTCCTTTGCCTTGAGGGCGGCATCCTTGTTGGAAACCTCCTTGACACCCAGCCCAATGCCCAGCTGGTAAGTCGGAAGCTCCTTCAGGCTCTTGCCGTTGACCGTCCAGGTGTGCCCGTCGCCCATGTAAAACTCCATGGTGACATTGCGTCCCCGCAGCTCTCGCAGCACATAGCCGGGCAGGTCGGTGTTACCGGGCAGCAACTTCACCGAGACAGTATCCTTGGTGGCAGCGTCGGAAATCCGGTACTGAATGTCGTTCCACTGCTCGTTAAACAGCTCCTCTTGGGTGGGTCCCTCTTGTGCCGGAGCAGTATACGCGCCATTTTTCACCACAATGTAGCCGGTCTGGTGCAGTCCGTTGGCGCTGGCGGTAATGCCAATGGTCAGCTCGTAGAGGTTGTTGAATTTACTGCGGTCGGCGGTGATAACACCGGTCGCCGGGTGGATGGTAATGCCCTGTGCGCTGTAGTCCTTGTCCAGCGCCCACACAAGCTCGTGCTTTGCTTTGTTGGGGCAAACGCCGGTCTGTCCGGCATAGTCGGTGCAGCTGCCGGATTTTGCGCTGATGGCGCTGGTCATGGCAAGACTCGCAGCGGGTGCGGTCACCTTCCAGACAACCTTGCCGCCGCCCATGTTCACCGGCGCATCCGAGCCGGTCACCCCGCCGGTGGTCACACCGCCCAGCTGGGTAATCAGGTAGTCGCACTTTAACCCGCGCTTTACGGTAACATTGGCCGAAGCAGTCTTACCATTTGCGGTTGCCGTCACGGTAATCTTGGTTTCCTGTTTTTGTAGCAGTGCCTTGTCAATGGTCAGCACACCGGCGGCGCTTATGGTATTGCACCCCGCAATGTCCGTTCCTGCCACCTGTGGGGCTACCGCCCAGCTGACCGCGTTTCCGTGGAACAGGTCATGGGCAGGGCTTGCGTTACAAAAGGTACCGGTTGCGTTGGGCGTTACCGTGTACTGCTGCACCATAACGCTGTCCGCGTTAATTTCGGTCACCGGACTGGCCATGGTCAGGCTGTTCAGCGTGTAGTCACAGCCCGTGGCGTAGGTCAAGCTCACCGTTGCCGTACCCGCGCTGCTCGTGGTTGCCCCCGTGACGGTGGCCTTGACCGTTACGCTGGGCACAGTGCCGTTGTTGGTTTTGCTGCGGTCAATGGTCAGCTTGCCGGTGCTGTCAATGCTCGCGCAGGCAACCGGCGGGTCAACCGTCCAGCTAACTGTGGTGTCGTGTGTGGCAGGAGCACTGTGTGTGCCCCCGCACTTGGCGGTGGTCTTGTCAAATGCTGCCGCTGCATTAAAATCCGTGGTAACGGTTGCGGCATTCACCGCCACTGTCGCTGTGCTTGGAGTTACGGTTACGCTGCTGGGGTTCGCCGTACACTTGGTCACATTGACTGTCACCGACTGCTGGGATGCCTTGCCGCCCGGTGCCTTGTCCGTTGCGGTCAGGGTGTAGGTATACGCCCCCGCCGCCAGCTTGGAGGTATCCACCCGCAGCAACTGGCTTGCTCCATTGGGTGCAGCTGCCTTTGCCCCGCCATTATAAGACACCTGCCATTGGTAGGTGCAGCTCGTGGTGTCCGTGTTGGGAATGCTAACCACCACCGGCGGTGTCGCACCATTATTCTTGACAATGTTTGGGGTCAGTAGCACTG
>JAVVRO010000113.1:0-6340 GCA_036654695.1 Angelakisella sp.
AGCCGGACTCGCTGGGTGATGTCAATGGCAGTTCCGATAGCCTTAACCGGCGCTCCATTCTCGTCAAAGATGGTCGTATAGGCAATTTCATACCACCACCAAATGCGCTGATCCTCATTCCACCAGCGCCCGATGCTTTTCGCTGTCTTCTCTCCGGCACAAATCTTCCCAATCATCTCTGCCAGCGCTGGGGCGTCATCGGGATGCAGCAGACTGGTACTGTCGAAAAAAGTCTCCGGCACATTTTTAATGACGCTGACATTGTCAAATGCTCTAATGTGCGTCGCATTATCTAGGTCATAAATTGTTTTGGTGGGAATGTCAAACATCCACAGCGTAACTCCACATTGCTTTGCTGCCTGCGCGTAGGTTTGTTCCAGCTGCTTTATGCTTTGGGTCAAATGGCTGTTATTCATTTCCATGGTCAGTCACGCCTCCTAGTGTCGCTTCGTTTGGCAGGGGTTTCGTGTCAACTTCGATTGCTGCCTGTGTGTGGGAAAAGAGAGAAACCATATTCCTGCCATGGCATTTTGCATGGTACAGTGCCTTGTCCGCATTTTGGTAAAGCACCTCAAAGAACTGTGCCTGCTCACTGGAAACTGCAATGCCCACGGAACAGGTAATTTTGACCTCTATTCCGGCAATGGTACTATCCGCCAAGCTCCTGCAAAGCTCCCATGCCTTATTTTCCACAAGGGCAACGCTGGGAATATCCCCAATGAAGACAGCAAATTCATCCCCGCCCATGCGTGCCACAATGTCGTCCTTCCGAAAAAAGGAACGAAGTTTGTCCGCAACCCCACAAATTACTCTGTCACCGCAATCGTGCCCATAGGTATCGTTAATGTTTTTAAAATAGTCAATGTCCAGCATCACCATGGCACAGTCGCCTGTCGCGCTTTCCAACCGCTTGGTCATCATTTTCTCGGCGCTTACCCGGTTAACTAGCCCCGTCATCAAGTCCGTTTTTACCTGCTCGGACATGGTGTAGTACTCCTTTGCCATTTCCTTAAAGCGGCGGTTGGACTCCACCACATTCTTGACACGGCGTGTTACCACCTCCGGAATAAACGGCTTGACAATGTAGTCATTGGCACCCAAGGACAGGGTGCTGATTTGTTGCGACGGGCTGTCATCAGCGGTAATCATGATAACCGGAATGCCGTCAAGCTCAGGCAGGTTTTTCTTGGACTGCAAAAATTCCTTACCATCCATAACCGGCATACTAATATCCAGCAAAATCAGGTCGATTTGGGCGCGGTTGCTTTGCAGCAGCTCCAGTGCCTCCCTCCCATTTTCCGCTTCCAAAAAGAGAAAATCGCCCTGCAATATTTTCTTTAGCACAATACGATTGATAGCTGCATCATCTACAATGAGCACCGTACAGGTCTCGTGACTGCCGGACAGCCACGACGCCCGGTATTTTTGGAACTCCGCGTCAACCTCCTTGCGCATGGTAACGTCATTCAGTTCTCCAATTAGGACATGCTTGCTCCCAGCGGTAGAGACATAGCGCAGCTTGGTATGAATCCAGACAGGCGTTCCGCTGGCGCGGCGACGCATATACTCGCACTCGGCTGTTCCGTGTGCTTGCGCGCAGGAACGAAAGGCGTTTAGCAGCGTCAGACAGTGCTCTTTTTCTACTACGCTTAACAGTCCCGGTGCCTGTACCAGCATGTCGTTGTGCCCTAGCAGCGCGTAGTAGGCTTCGTTGACCCGGATAGTCTCAATCCTGTCCTCCGCAAATTCGTAAATGGCGGCAGCCTGCAACGCGTTATTGAACAGTAGCTTCATTTCGTGATGGAGAGTAAACAGCTCGTCATAACGGTAGGTATCCCGCTTTGTTTCGGTCAGAATCTGCGTATCCAGCGATGTACGAATGCACAGCTGCTCATACTCTGGAATGGGCATGGGGCGGGCAAAATAATAGCCCTGCACATAGTCGCAGCCCACGCTTCGCAAAAATTCCACCTGCTCCCCCGTTTCGGCACCCTCCGCAATCACAGGAATATTCAGCCATTTTGCCATGCGGATGACCGAGGCGATAATATTCTCGCCGCGACCCGGAATTTCTGTTTTGGCCAAAAAGCGCATGTCAATCTTCAGGATATCGATGGCGATATCCTTTAATACGCTAAGGGAGGAATACCCGCTTCCAAAATCATCCATCATAATGGTAAAGCCGTGATTTTGCAGCTGGGTCATTGTTTTTTTCATGGCCATGGGGTTGTCGGTATAGGCGCTTTCGGTTAGCTCCAGATTCAGCAGTGCAGGGGCAAGCTGGTACCGGTCAAGCAGCTCCAGCAGCATTTCCACCAAGTTGGGGTTATAAATGTTGACCCTAGAGACATTCACCGAGAGCGGATAGGGCTTGTGTCCCTGTAGCTTCCAGGCATGCAGGCATTTGCAGGCCTGCTCCCACACATAATAGTCCAGCTTGGTAATAAAGCCGTTGCGCTCGAACACCGGAATAAACCGTCCGGGCGCAAACATCCCCTTGGTCGGGTGCATCCACCGCACAAGGCACTCTGCGCCGCAAGGCAGGTTCGTGCGAATGTTGTATTTTGGCTGCAAATACAGCTGAAACTGCCCGCTTTCCAGCGCAAAGCTCATCTCATTGGTAATTTCCTGCTCGGTGGTCAGCGCCTCGCTCATGCTTTCGGTGTAGTAGGCATAAAATTCTATATAATTCCCCTTGCAGGTTTTCGCGGCTAGGGTCGCCCGATTGTACATGTTTTCAACGGGAATGGTCGGGTCGTCAATCACATAAATTCCAATGGACGGGACGATGTCATAGTTTAAATTGAACCGTGCCAGCGTTTTTTTGGACTGAAGCATCATCTCCTCCAGCCTGACGGAGTCATAGGGCACACAAAGCCCAACAATATCAGATTCAATTCTGCCATAGGTTGCCTTGTCACAGGCCTCAGCCACCTTGGCCATGTGTTTTGCAATATAGATTAAAAGTTTATCCCCTTCGGCAATGCCAAAAAACGAATTGATGAGCTGAAAACGGTCTACATCCAAACGCAAAAAGACAAACCTTTCACCGCGGTTCGCATCCAGCATGGCGCGCGTCGCAGTAAAAAATTTTGTCTTGTTGTAAATTCCGGTTAAGGCGTCATATTCTGCTAGGTATTGCAGCTGCTTCAGAGCGGAAAGCTGGCTGCGGTCAATTGCGTTTTTTAAACGAAACAGGATAATCTGAGGGTTGTACGGCTTGGAAACAAAATCCCACGCGCCCAGCGTCAGCGCCTTGATTTCACAGTCAATACTGCTGTTATCGGTGGTCACCACAACCGGTAAATTACTGTAGCAGCTATCCTGATGTAATAACTCCAAAACGGCAAAGCCGTCTAGAACCGGCATTACTAGGTCAAGTATCACGGCGGAAATTTTGTCGGTATGCTCCCTTAGCAGTTGTAGCGCAATCTGCCCATTTTCGGCCTCCATCACCGAATATTGGCTGGATAGTATATGGGACAGAATTGCCCTGTTCACTGCATGGTCATCGACCACCAAAATGGTCTTTAAGGAGTTAATGCCAGCACCCCCCTCGATAAATTTTGCGCAAAACGGCAGAGCTTCCCAAAGCTTTCCGGACAAATTACTCCACATTTTGGCAAAATATACATAGTTTAATTATAAACAAAATTGCAATAAAGTCAATGAATCGCAACCCAAATTAGTGCAAAGAGAACAGAACTTGATCCTCCTTGATGGTCGCAAGCACCGTAATTGCACGAATGGACATGGGGGCAACCGCAAGCGGGTTTTGGTTCAGCAGTACAAAGTCCGCGTGCTTTCCGACACGGATACTGCCCTTTACGGTTTCCTCGCCATATTGATAGGCAGCATTGATGGTAACTGCCTTAAGGGCGTCATAAACAGAAATGCACTCATCCGGTCCCAGCGAAACGCCACCCTTGGTTTGGCGGTTTACGGCACACCACACCGTTTCCAGCATGTCCGGCTCAATAACCGGAGTGTCCTGATGAAAGGTGAACAGAATATTGCGTGCCAGTGCCGAGTGCGCGGGGCTAATCTGTGCCGCACGCTCAGCGCCAAAATTTGCAATATGCACATCCCCCCAGTGAAACACATGAGCCACAAAGAACGACGGAATAATCCCCAGTGCCTGAACCTCCGGCAATTGTTCCCTTGCCAGTAGCTGTGCGTGAATCATAACCGGACGCAGCTTGGCAATATCTTGCTGCTGGCTTGCGGCCTTTATGGCATTGATGTACTGCTGCGCAGCGGCATCGCCGTTGCAGTGTGCCAAAATTTGCATCTTGCTGTTGGCGGCAAGCTGTACTGCTGCCAGCACTTCACTGTCCTGCATGGTTCCATAGCCATGATAATCTGCCTCCCCCGCGTAGGGCGTTTTCATCCACGCAGTGCGCCCTTGTGGGGAACCATCCAAAAATATCTTGTAGCCGGCAAGTTTAAAATGCCGGTTGTACCGCTGCACCGACGCAGGGAATGCGGCAAAAATAGCCTCCGCATCCTTTTGATCCGCATAGGCCACAAGATCCAGCTTGAGCAGCTCCCTGCCCAGCAACATTTGATACAGCGGAATGAGCTGTCCTACTGCCATCCCCTCTTGGATGGTGGTAATGCCATGGGCGGCATACCCAGCCTGTGCCTTTTCAAAGGCTGACATCAGTGCGTCCATGTCCGCCATGGGAACCAGCTTGAGGTAGGTAAAGAAGGCGTTTTCCTCCATGTAGCCGGTCAGTGCCCGGCCGTTGTGCCCAATAACACCGCCCGCCGGCGCAGGGGTATCTGGGGTAACACCCAATGCGGCCAGCGCCTTGGTGTTAAACACCCCCACATGCCCCGACGCGTGTTGCAGTACCAGCGGGTTGTCGGGCGCGCAGGCGTCCAAAAACGCCAAATCCGGGTGGCGCTTTTCCTCCAGCGAATTGTGGTCGTACCCTCGGCAATTAATCCACACCCCGCCGGGAAGGTTGTTTGTGGTAATGAATTTTCTTACCTGTTGTGCAATCTCCTCAAAGGTGGTGCAGTCCTCCAGCGAAGCCTGCAAAAAAGAGGTGGCATAGGAAGAAAAATGGCTGTGCGCATCAAGAAACGCCGGTAGCATTGTGTTTCCGGCAAGGTCGACAAGCTGGGGGTCTGTGGCATCGGCCAACAGGGTATCGTAGTCACCCACCGCTCGAATGATGCCATCCTCCGTCAGCACTGCCTCAAGCTGCGGCAAGTCTTTCTCCATGGTCAATATTGTCCCGTTATAATATAGCTTTTGCATACAGCTGCTCCTTTTTCATCGCGTACTCTTTCGTAAGGTTTGCAAGAATGTCCCCGTCCGCAGGGCAAAACTCATACTGGGACAGTTCCCCCCGGTGTAATCCAGCGCAGGTCAGGGCTACTATTATTCTAAGCCTGTTCCCGCCTTGCAGTTTGAGGAGCTGCTGCAATCCTCCACGGTGCCAAGGTAGGTAAAGCGCTTTGCTGTTACCCCGTCCCGCGTAACCTCCTCGTTCCACATGGACGCCGGGCGCACCCAAACACCGTTCTCGCCATAAAGCGCACGGTAGACTACCATCTTTTCCTGTGTTTCGGAGTGCCTTGCAAGGTACAGTACCTCGTATTCATTCCCCTTAAAGTGGCGATATCTGCCAAGTCGGATGGCTTGTTGTTCCATAATCACTAACTCCTTATCCTTGTTGGGCTACCCAAGATTCGCTGCATGTCAGCTTAACCTCCACGGGGGTTTCAATGCACAGGCTGTCGGGTGTTACCGCACAGTCTAGCGCCAGAATATGCACACCCTCTTTTGCGGCACGGCGTAGCGCCTGGCCAAAAGCAGGGTGTGTTTTGTCGTTTGGTTCAAGGCGGATGACATGATTCATCTGCACCACAAACACCGCATAGGCGGTATACCCTTGTTTTGCGGCAGCACACAGCTCCTCCAAGTGCTTCACGCCACGAAGGGTGGGTGCATCGGGGAAGCGTACAATACCGTCTTCCTCCAAGGTTACCCCTTTAATCTCTACAAATACTCTTTTGGTTTTAGTTTCCAGATAAAAATCAAAACGCGAATTGCCAAACCTTGTTTCCGGCTTTATCAGCGTAACTTCCGGCAGAAAATGCCCCTCGTTTACCCACTGGGCGAACACCTTGTTCGGCGCTTGGCTATCCATATTAATGAGCCTGTCACCCTTGTAAACCGAGATTAAGTCGTATTTTGTTTTGCGGGTGCTGCTCTCTGCCTCCTGTACAAAAACAGTGGAGCCGGGCAGCAGCAGTTCCTGACATCGCCCGGTGTTTTTCACATGGACAACCTCAATTTTGCCGCTGATTTCCACATGGGCAATAA
>JAVVRO010000114.1:0-6237 GCA_036654695.1 Angelakisella sp.
TCTTTGCCGCCGATGCCCTCAAGAATGATTCTGGCAACCTCGGTATAGTTGTCGTTCTTTAACACGACAGCCATCTCGTCGGCTTCATCATCCTCACGGCCGGGGGTCTTCAGCTTGAACTTGGTAATGACAAAGCGGAATACAAAGTAGTACACCACGCCGACCACCAGACCAATGGGGAGAATCATCCACGGGTTTTGTGCAAGCGGGGTAAAGGAGCTTAGCAGCAGGTCGATGCTGCCGCCGGAGAACGAAAAGCCAGCACGGACAGGCAGAGCAACCGTAACGAATGCGGAGATGCCGGCCAGCAGAGCATGGACAACATACAGCGCGGGGGCAAGGAACATGAAGGAGAACTCAATGGGCTCGGTAACGCCGGTGAAGAAGGAGCAGAATGCGGCAGAAGCCAGCAGACCGAATACCATCTTCTTTTTGCCGGGCTTTGCAGTGTGGTACATTGCAAGGCAGGCAGCAGGTAGACCAAACATCATGAAGGGGAAGAACCCGGTCATGTACATACCGGTCTGACCGAAGGTACCTGTGGCAGCCCAGAAGTTTTTCAGGTCATTGATGCCGGCAACGTCAAACCAGAAGACCGAGTTGAGGGCATGGTGAAGACCGAAGGGAATGAGCAGACGGTTGAAAAACGCATAGATTCCTGCGCCCACAGCACCCATGCCGAGGAATGCAGTACCCAGTGCAACCAGTGCGCCGTAAACAAGGGGCCAGACAAAGAACAGGATGCCGGCGGCTGCAATGGACACAACGCCGGTGATAATGGCGACGCAACGTTTGCCACTAAAGAAGGCGAGGAAGTCGGGGAGCTTGGTGTTCTTAAACTTATTGTAGCAAGTAGCACCAATGAGTCCGCAAAGAATACCAATGAACTGGTTTGTGATTTTGCCAAATGCGGGGTCAGCTGCCTTGCCGGTAAGAGCGGCAACGGTGCCAGCACCCAGCAGGGTGGTAATCATCAGCCAAGAGACCAGACCGGCCAGCCCTGCTGTGCCGTCACGGTCGTCAGACATACCGACTGAAACACCAATGACAAATAGCAGTGCCATGTTGTCGATGAGGGCAGCGCCGGCTTTAATCAGGAACAAGCCGATTGTGTACCAGATACCGCCGACAGTAAAGCCTGCGACCTCGCCAGCCATGGCGGCCGGCGCCAGCAGATAGCCGACACCCATCAGGATACCGCATACGGGCAGACATGCTACGGGAAGCATTAGGGATTTGCCGAGTCTTTGCAGATACTTCATCATAACTAAGTTTCCTCCTCTTGTTTTGAGAGCTGCTGTTCGGGGCAGCCCCCGCTTGTTTATCTTATCTGTGCTTGCGCGCAGATTGGAACCAATTTTGTCGAGGGTGTGTTACTTTTTTTGCAGGGTAATCAGCGTGTCCAGCTCCGCCATTGTGCCAAAGCTGCCGGCAACATCGTTAAACTCGTCAGTATTGCAGACCAGCACCGGGACAATGGTGTTGTAGCCCGCCGCCTGAATGGCCTCAAGGTCTGCTTCAATGAGTAAATCTCCAGCCTTTACAAGGTCGCCCTTGACTACATGGGGGGTAAAATGCTGTCCGGCCAGCTTGACCGTATCAATGCCGATGTGAATGAGAATCTCCGCGCCGTTCTCCGCGCCCAGCGTCACCGCGTGGCTGGTACGAAAAATGCCCAGCACCTTGCCGTCCACCGGGGCTACAATCCTGCCGCTGGTGGGAAGAATCGCCACGCCCTTGCCCAACAGCTCTTGGCTAAAGGTGGGGTCGGGAACCTCTTGCAGCGGAACCGATTCCCCGGCCACCGGCGCAAGAATCACTGCGGTATTGTCTGCTTTTGAAAGTCCGAACAGGCCTTTTAGTTTTTCCAACATGCTGTGTTCCTCTTTTCTGGTTTACTACCCATTTTATTCCGCGCCGTTCTGCTCCGAACGGGATATTCTGCGCAGATGCACCGCCAGATAGGCCTTTTCCTCCGCTGACAGGTGGTGCTTGGTCTTTTCTTCCACAAATTCCGCTAAGCGAACACTGTAGCAGCACTCTGTCGGATAGATATTCGCGATAGCCGCTACAAATTCCTTGTCGCTGCGCTGGGTGTTATCCCCCCGGTAAATGCGCTGCACCAGATATTTTAAATGGGTCACAAACCGCTCGTAATCAATGCTGGTGTCGTCAAAGGTAAAGGCGGGGAAGGACTTGACCAGCTCTAGGATTGCCTGAATGAGCCGCGTCATGTTTAGCGTTGCATTCATGGTGGGGGAGTCGTACTCGGCATTGACAATGTGCAGTGCAATGGAAGCGGCTTCATCTGCCGGCATGACAATGCCCAGCTCGCGCTCAATCTGCTCCAAGGCGTACTGCCCAATGATGTATTCCTGCGGGTAAAACCGGCGCACCTCCATCAGCAAGGGGTTGCTGAAGGGAATGCCCTGGGTTTGCCGCCGCACCGCAAAGTTAATGTGGTCGGTCAGGGTGATGTAGATGCTCTGGTTCAGGTACATGCCCAGCTTTTCCTTGGCATAGGTAATGATTTTATCCGACAGGCGCATGTGCTGCATGGGCAGACTGGCAAATAAATCCTTCAACTGGTCAATTTGGTTCTGGCTGTCCATGCGGAACACTTTTTCCACATCGCGCTGGGGGATTAAGTCGCCGGAAATTGCCCGGAACCCAATGCCCTTACCGGTGACGATGATTTCCTGTCCATCCTCGTCGGTGGCGCTGACCACGTTATTGTTGATGGCCTTGATAATACGCAAGGTGGTACCTCCTAGCTGGTGTTGCCCACGAAAAATAATACAAAAAAAGACCAATTGTTACCTGCGAAAAAATACGCAATGTAATTCTTGGTCTTGCCTGCATTACCAGTAACAACCCGGTTATTCTATTGTACCCATGCGCGGGACGCTTTTATTCAACATACTAAATGTAACATCTTATTAACAGTTTGTCAACAGTTTTTCGGGATGTTCTTATAAATACGTTAAGAACAGCAAAAGTGCACCGAAAGTTTTGTTGCAGATGCACAATGCAGTCTGCTACAACCGTTCCAACACGCCGCGCACGGCGGCAACCTCGGCGGCATCGGTGCGCCACAGCTCAAACTCGCTTAGCAGCGGCAACCCCATGGGCACGCCTTCCTTGCGGTACACCATGGCGCTTTCCACCGTCCTTTTGCCGGACATGTGGTAGGCGCGGGTCAGTGCCACCCCCGCAAGCGGGGCAATGGTGCGGCTGTTAATCCCGCTGCCCGCCAAAATTTCCAGACGGCCGCCGGCCTGTTGGTGCAGCGTGGCGAGCAGTGCCGCGCCCAGTAGCGCTGTCGCCTGCTGGCCGGAGGTCAGGATGCTGGATACCCCCAGCTGTGCTGCCATTTCCAGCGTGGCAAAGGGGTCGGCACAAACGTCAAAGGCGCGGTGCAGTGTGATGCGAATGTTATTGGCGGCGGCAATCAGCTGCTCCATAGCGGCGGTGTTCAGGGTTCCATCCGGCCGCAGTACGCCAATGACCACGGCATTGGCTCCCTCGGCGGCAAACATGGTCGCATCGTCGGTCATAATGTCCAGCTCGTGGGAGCTGTAGCAAAAGTCCCCGAACCGGGGACGCAGCAGCACGTTTACCGGCAGCGCGCAGTACCGCCGCACTTGGCGGAACAGGTTGATGCCCGGGGTGGTGCCGCCCAGCTGCAAATCGGCGCAAAGCTCCAGCCTTGTTGCGCCGCCCTCCTCGGCGGCAAGGGCAGATTCCACCGAGTCAACACAGCATTCCAAGGTATAGTTTTTCATAGTGCAACGCTCCGTTTCAATATAGTACCATTCCCCTGACGGCAATACAAAGTTATTAAGCTGCAACGCTTAATCGGTAAGTCCCCTTACTCCTTGGCGGCACAGCTGTGCAATTTGCTCAAACTCTCCATTTGTCACCAGTGCCTCCGGTGCCATCCAAGCGCCGCCGCACGCCAGTACTGTGGGCAGTGCCAAATAGTCGCGCACATTTTTTTCATGAATGCCGCCGGTGGGCATAAACTGAATATCGGCATAGGGTCCGGCAAAGGCCTTTAATACCTTTACCCCGCCAAATGCCTCTGCCGGGAAAAACTTTGCCACGGTCAAGCCCTTTTGCAGCAGCCGCTCCAAATCGGAGGGAGTGACGCAGCCGGGGAACACATCAATGTCATGGGCAATGCACCAATCCACCACCGGCTCGTGATAGCCCGGGGTTACAATGAATTTTGCACCGTTTTTGACGGCCAATTCGGCAGTTTCCACCGTGTGTACGGTTCCCGCGCCCACAAGAATCTCCGGCACCTCGTCGCTCATCCTGCGAATCGATTCGGCAGCTTGGGGAGTACGAAAGGTCACTTCGGCAATGGGAATGCCGCCAGCGCACAGCGCTTTTGCCAGCGGAACCGCTTTTTCCGCGTCGTTCAGTACAACCACCGGCACCAGCCGGGTCTTTTTTAGCACATCCAGATGGTGATATTCGTACATTTAGCGGGTTCCTCGTTTCATAAAATTTTCTAGCTCTGCGGGCGTGGGCAGTCCCTCGTTGTCGCCGATGCTCATGACCTGAATTGCGCCAATGGCGTTGCCACGGCGGAGCGCCTGGGACAGTGGCAAGCCCTCCACCAACGCGCTCACCACACCCACTGCAAAGCCATCCCCCGCGCCAACGGTATCCACCACATGGCTAACCGGAAAACCGGCAACCGTCAGCTCCTGCTTGCCGTCCGAGGCATAGGCACCCTGTGCCCCCAGCTTAACAACTACGGTGTCAACCCCCATTTGATGGTAGCGCTTCGCAATCTCCGTTGGTACTCTGCTGCCGGTAAGCAGCTCCCCCTCGGCAATGCCCGGCAGTACCAGATTGCACCTTGCTGCCAGCTCATTGAGGGCAGCTATCATTTTTTCCCGGCTCTCCCACAGTGCGGGGCGCAGGTTGGGGTCAAAGGAAACAAACAGGCCGGCCGCCCGTGCCCGCTCCAACAGCCTGCGGCTGGCGGCCAAACAGTGCTCCGACAGCGCCGGCAAAATTCCGGTCATGTGCAGGTTGCTGTACCCTTGCAGGTCAATGGCATCCACCTCCGCCACCGACAGCGTGGAGGCTGCCGAGTTCTTGCGAAAGTAAAAGATTTCCGGGTCACCCTGCCGCACCTTGCTTTTTAGCATAAAGCCGGTGGGGTGCTCCTTGTCCCACACAAGGCCGGTGGTACAAATCCCATTTTGCGCCATGCTGTGGGCGATGCGCTTGCCAAAGGGGTCACTGCCTAGCTTTGTAATGTAGTCAACAGCATGTCCCAGCCGGGTCATGCCTACCGCAACATTATATTCCGCTCCCGCCACGGCAAA
The DNA here is from genome assembly GCA_036654695.1 of Angelakisella sp. GTDB lineage: Bacteria > Bacillota > Clostridia > Oscillospirales > Ruminococcaceae > Angelakisella. The sequence goes on from JAVVRO010000114.1 coordinate 5,349, forward strand.
GGTATAGCCGCTTACCCCATCCAGCGGCCCTTCCTCCTGCGCAATGAACAGCCCCATAGGCTCGCCGACCAACAACATCCTGTCTGCCATCTGCATTTCCTCCTCAGGTAGAATAGTACTTTTGCGTTCCGATGGTTTCATTCTACCATGTTGCCCAAAAAACCGCAATGGCTTTATGCCGATTAAAACTTCTTGCATTTGCCATAAGATTACTCTACAATAAAAATGACAAAGTATGCAGGGCATTCCTGCTACTTCGTGTGATAAACAGGATACTTTCATGAATATTTGTGCCGATGTAAAGCGGCGGAACGGATGATTTTTTATGACGAGGCGGGAACTGATAGACTACTGTTTAACCTATCCCGGTGCGGTGGAGGATTATCCCTTTGAGGACAAAAACAGCACTATTTTGCGTCATGCCGCAAATCGCAAATGGTTTGCGCTCATTTTTGAGCAAAACGGAACGCTCTGCATCAATCTGAAGTGTGACCCAATGGAGGCGGACTTTTTCCGGCAAGTTTTTGCTGCCGTCACTCCCGCATGGCACATGAGCAAGGTTCATTGGAACACGGTTTCGTTGGGCGGCGATGTTGCCGACGGTGAGCTGTTTGACATGATTTCTAGCAGCTTTGATTTAACCCGTCCGCGCAGAAAAAAACGGTCTTGATTGGACGATGGATATTTACTATCTGACGGATTGAGGTGCTTTCTATGCGTGATAGAATTATACGGATTGAATGGTCAGAGCCACTACTGCTTGAGGATGCAATTGCATCCCCCTTATCTCACCAAGCTGGACTATACTACATTACACGGCTGTTTGGAACCAAAGAAACAAGCCTTTATATTGGCAAAGCAACAAATACCATTCGACCGCGCTTACAGT
>JAVVRO010000115.1:0-6188 GCA_036654695.1 Angelakisella sp.
GCTACGGTCAGCCGTTCCTGCTGTTATGATATAAGAGGAAGAATCCCTTGGTTATTTGCTTTGCATAATGTCAACGATGGTCTTTTCGGTGGCTACCATGCCGGGCGAGGCAATGAGCCCCATGTGGTGCATGGTGTCCTCGGGGGTCTTGCCATTAATGCCATGCTCGTTAAAGATGTAGGTATCGGCCAGCGCCATCTCCACCGAGCGATAGGCCGCGTCCACCGCGACAATGCCCTTCATGGTGCAGCCTTGGTTGCCGCCGTCGCAAATCATGCCGGTAATGCTGGAGGCCATGTTGTTAATGGCATAGCTCATTTGCTTAAGTGAGCCGCCCCGCATGTACAGCAGCGCGCAGGCCATGCCGGTACCGGCGGCAATGGCGCAGCCGCAGAATGCCGACAGCTTGCCGGAGTATTCCTTAATGTACATGGTGACCAAATAGCTTAACGCGGTCGCGCGAAGCAGCACTTCCTCACGCAGGTTTTCGGTCTTGTACAGGGCATACAGCGGCAGGGTGCAGATAATGCCGTGGGCGCCGCTGCCGGTAATGCTCATAGCAGGCTTATCCAACCCAATAACACGAGCTTCAATGGCGGCGTTGCAGAGCAGTTGCGCCGTTTTGTGCGCGTCCTTGGAGATGACCATGTTGTCATTGAGCTTCCACAGCTGCTTGGCAAAGGTGGTGCGTGTGGAGGCAAGGCCGGTCTCGAACAAGTCCATGTTCACCGTGTACGCGTCGCGAATAAAGGAGATTTCCTCCAGCGGTACGGTGGTAATGTAATGGTACAGCTGTTCCAGCGTGTACTTGTGAATCTCCGGTACCTCCGGTACTGTGGCGGCGGTCACCGGTGCTTCCTCCTGCTCTAAAATGACGTTATCATTGACCACAATTTTGCAGACATTGGTGTGGGCGTGCTTAATGGTCAACTCGCAGCAGTCGGTGGCAGTTTTTACGGTAGCTCTAATGAAGATATCCGAGCTGATGCCGCTGAGCTGTACGTCAATGAGTCCCGCGTCAATCAGCTTTTGCGCCTCTACGTTGTCCTGCTCGGTAACTCCCTCCAAGGACAGCAGCCCCTTATCGGGTTTGCCGGCAACAATGCCCAGCGCCGCCGAAAAGGTATTGCCAACCTCGTTGGAGTTGGGAATGCCGCAGGTAAAGGCGTTTTTATACATGCCGGAGTTCAGCTCCAGCTTTACGCCGGTCACTGCGCCCTTGGTGTAGCTTTTTGCCTTGGAGACTGCAAAGCAGATTGCTCCCGGTTCCGTAACGCCCAGCGCCGGGCGCATGTCGTCGCGGATCAGTTCAGTTAGTTTGTTCATTGGGTGTATCCTTCCTTTCACTTGGTTTTTACAGTTGACTTTTTGTTTCCTAAAACCATTTCGCCATTCTTACCTTCCAGCGCATGACCCCAACCGGTAGCGCAGGAAAATAGCATAACAAACCAGATTGCCCAGCAATAGAAGGCAGTAAACATCATGTCCGAGGGCCCCAGCGTAGGAATGAAGGGATAGGTGCTCTGCAATCCGCTAAGGGTTCCCAAAAACAGCAGTACGCAGCCGCCGAAGGGCAGGAAGAAGGGGAACGAGCAGACTGCCGTTGCCAGCAGGTTTGCGCTGCGGTAGGGGTGGATATTGTTTTTGCGTCCCAGTGCGTTGACAAAGGGGGCAACACAGATATTGGCAATGGTATTAATGGCGGCTATCAAGATGCCAAAGATGGTGGAGATGGAGAAGATGGCAAACTCCGCACCCTTGGGGGACTTGATGACCTTTTCATTGAGCCAGTCTACCGTTGCATCCATGCAGCCGCTGCGGATAAGGATATTGCCCATGGAAACAACTAGAATTAGCAGGATGGAAACGGTGGTCATGCCGGCAACACCCTCGGGAATAGCGCCCTTGAGCGCGCCGCCCTCAATGCGTACCAAGTCGCCAATGCCAAACAGTCCCGCAGGCAGGCCAATGAGGATGGCAACCAGAATACCGGTGGCAAGGGTCAGGAAAATATTCTTGCCCTTTACTGACATGAAGATAACCAGAATGGTAGGAATCAGCAGCAGCAGACCCATGGGGTTCTGGTACTGTTCCAAAATGGAATTGGCCATGCCGGAGTCGGCGGTTGCGCCGCCACCACCAAAGATAAAGAACAGAACAATGGCAATGACAGCAGCGACAATAACAAAGGGGGCGCGGACTCTTACGGTACCGCCAATGTCGGCGGCTCCCTCCTTGTTGTTGTAGGTCTGGCTGGTGGCCGCAATAATGGTAGTGTCCGAAACAGGGGCAAAGTTATCGCCGAACGCAGCGCCGCTGAGGATAGCGCCCGCCAAAACAGCCGGGTTAGAGCCCAACAGAATGCCTGCCGGGAAGATGATGGCGCCCATAATGGCAATGGTACCAAAGCCGGAGCCGGTTGCCATGGCAAAGATACCTGCAAAGATGAACGCGGCAACGGTAAAAACAGCTCCGCTCATGTTCAGCTTGCTGCCGACCCATACTAGGCCTTCAACAATTTGGCCGGACTTAAGCACCGCGCCATAAATGCCGACTACCAGCCAAAGCATAACAGCGGTCATGCCCACCTTGGAGCCCAAGCCCTCAAGGATGGCATCCCAGTAGCCTTCAATGTCCTTCACAAATAGCATTCCGATTAGCAGGGCTAGAACGCCGGTGCCAATCATCATGTTCAAATCTGCTGCGTTAAAAAAGGAAAGTCCAATGGTCACTGTAATGAAAATAGCAAAGGGGATCAGCGCGCAAAAGCTGCTGCCGCGGAATTGCAGTGTCTTATTTGTGTCTGTCATAGTCATCCTCCTCATTTGTTTGCGGTACTGTCACCTGCTGTGCAGGCGCAGCCTTCCGCCGGTTTTGGTTACATGGTATTCCGATTGGCCGGTCGATTCCTACTCTGTCTCATCCTCCTTATTCTTTTTTTGCAATACACTCAATCTCAACGCTGGCATCCTTGGGCAGCTTCGCTACCTGAACGGTGCTGCGTGCCGGATATGGGTCGGTAAAAAAGGTTTCATACACGCCGTTCATATCAGTAAAGAGCGCAAGGTCGGTCATAAAAACAGTAGTCTTAATGACATCTGCCATGGTCATCCCTTTGCTCTTTAGGATTGCCGCAATGTTTTGCAGGCAGTTGGCCGTTTGCTGCTGAATGGTTTCCCCCATCTGCCCCGTTGCGGCGTCAATGGGAAGCTGCCCCGAAACATAAAGATACCCCTCCACAAATATTGCCTGAGAATAAGGGCCAATTGCCGCAGGTGCATTACTAACCGTAATTTTTTCTTTCTGCATTGGCTTCTTCCTTCCTATAAAGTTGTAAATAATACGCAGTTCCTTTCAACTCTATGTGCCCATTATATCACTTTTTAATAGTTTGTAAATAATTTATTATTACAATAAAAATTTATTTTTTTGTCTATTTTTTAATAAACCGAAACAACTTGAAACCTTTGCCGCAAAATGGTATGATGAATGTGTTCGTTTATCTCAGTCAATTCCACACAAAGGAGGGTTCAAACCCATGAATGCAATCCTCAAGCAGTACGTCGCTGTCGTCAACTTTTTGAGTCAGGTAATGGGTCCCAATTACGAGATTGCCTTGCACGACCTGACCGAGCGTAAAAACTCAATTATTGCCATTGCTAATAACCACGTCAGCGGACGGACGCTTGGCGCACCGCTCACCGATATGGCGCTGCACTTTATTGCGGATAAGGTGTATGAAAGCTCCGACTATCAGCTGAATTATTCCGGAGTATCCAAAGAGGGCAACAAAACCCGTTCCTCCACCATGTTCATTAAGGACGACCGTGGCACCCTGATTGGAATGCTCTGTATCAACTGTGATACCACCGCTTACAGCAAGATTATCAACCAGCTGCAGCAGCTTTTTTGCGGCGCTACTGGCGGCAATGAGCTTCCCGCTATTACCAGCCCCGAGCGTGTAGAAAACTTTGCCGAGTCGGTGCCCTATTTGGTGGACTTGGTGCTACAGCAAACGCGCAACGACCCGCACATCCCCGTGGAGCGCATGACCCAGAGCGAAAAGCTGCAAATTGTCGACGCCCTTAACAAAAAGGGTGTGTTTATGCTCAAGGGCGCAGTCAGCGAGGTTGCAGTGGCGCTGCACTCCTCCGAGGCGAGCATTTACCGGTATTTGAGCACACTGAACAAGCTGCAAAGCCATAGTGAGGAAGCTGCTGCGCAGTAGGCAAGGCAAGCAGATAGCAAAAGGCGGGAGCAAGCTGCTCCCGCCTTTTTATTGTAACTTTGTGCCGATTTTTAATACATGCCGCCCATACCGCCCATATCAGGAGAGGGCATTGCGGGAGCTACAGGCTCCTTTTTGTCCGCGACAAGGCTTTCGGTGGTCAGTACCATTGCGGCAACCGACGCGGCGTTTTCCAGCGCAGAACGTGCAACCTTGGTGGGATCGACGATGCCGGCTGCAATCATATCGCAGTAAACTTCGTTGTACGCGTCAAAGCCATAGCCCAGCGTGCCGTTGGTCTTAATCTTGTCAATAATAACCGAGCCTTCCAGTCCGCCGTTCTGTGCAATCTGGCGAATTGGTTCTTCCAGTGCCTTTAGGACAATGCGAATGCCGGTCTTTTCGTCGCCCTCGGCGCTCTCCAGCAGCTTTTCCACCTCGGGAATCGCGTCAATAAGCGCTACGCCGCCGCCGGAAACAATGCCCTCCTCGACAGCTGCCTTGGTCGCAGCCAAAGCATCCTCGATGCGCAGCTTTTTCTCTTTCATTTCCACTTCGGTGGCCGCGCCAACCTTGATGACCGCTACGCCGCCCGACAGCTTAGCCAGACGCTCTTGGAGCTTCTCCCGGTCAAAGTCAGAGGTGGTTGTCTCAATCTGTGCGCGAATCTGGTTAATGCGCTCTTTAATGTCATTCTTAGCGCCCATGCCGTCCACAATAATGGTGTTTTCTTTCTGAATCTTAACCTGCTTTGCACGGCCAAGCTGCTCCATGGTGGTTTCCTTCAGCTCAAGCCCCAGCTCCTCGGTAATGACCTGTCCGCCGGTCAGTACAGCGATATCCCGCAGCATCTCCTTGCGGCGGTCGCCAAACCCGGGTGCCTTGACCGCAACGCAGACAAAGGTTCCACGCATCTTGTTCAAAATAAGGGTAGTCAGTGCCTCGCCCTCAATGTCCTCGGCGATGATGACCAGCTTTTTGCCGGACTGCACCACCTGCTCCAGCAGGGGAAGAACCTCTTGGATATTGCTGATTTTCTTATCGGTAATCAGCAGATAGGCATCATCAATGACAGCTTCCATCTTTTCGGTGTCGGTGACCATGTAAGGGGTAATGTAGCCACGGTCGAACTGCATTCCTTCGACTACCTCGCTGTAGGTTTCGGCGGTCTTGGATTCCTCAATGGTAATTACGCCGTCGGAGGTAACCTTTTCCATTGCGTTGGCAATGAGCTGGCCAATCTCCTCGTCACCGGAAGAAACGGTAGCGACCCGGGCAATGTCCTCGCTGCTGCCGACCTTCTTGCTGTGGAATACAATCGATTTTACCGCGGTCTTGACCGCCTTTTCAATGCCCTTTTTCAGCATCATGGGGTTTGCGCCGGAGGTTACGTTCTTCATGCCCTCCCGCACCAGTGCCTGTGCCAGCAGGGTGGCGGTGGTGGTGCCGTCGCCGGCTGCATCGTTGGTCTTGGTGGCCACTTCCTTGACAAGCTGCGCGCCCATGTTCTCGAAGGGGCAGTCCAGCTCAATTTCCTTGGCGATGGTGACACCGTCGTTGGTGATCAGGGGGCTGCCGAATTTCTTGCCCAGCACCACGTTGCGTCCCTTGGGGCCCAGTGTGATTTTAACGGTGTTTGCCAGCTGGTCTATACCGGATTGGAGCGCCTTGCGGGCGTCCTCCCCAAAGATGATTTCCTTAGCCATAAGTCTATTCCTCCTACATAATACAAAAGTTAAATGATTATTCTACAATAGCCAGAACGTCGGACTGACGCAGGATGGTGTATTCCTCGCCGTCCAGCTTGATCTCGGTACCCGCGTACTTGCTGAGCAGCACCTTGTCCCCTGCCTTCAGGTACATGTCCACCTGATTGCCATCTACCAAGCCGCCGGGGCCTACGGAAATGATCTCTGCCACGGTGGGCTTCTCCTTGGCACTGCCGGCCAAAATAATGCCG
>JAVVRO010000116.1:0-6081 GCA_036654695.1 Angelakisella sp.
AAACAGCGGGCGCAGGTCAAGCTGCTTTTCGCCTTTTTTTGTTTTCTTCACGACAGCAATGCTCTCCTGAGCAGCAAAGGCTGTAAAGGCGGCTTGCAGCACCTCCGGCTGTGGGGTTGCCATGCAAATGCAGTAGTCGGCAAGGGCAATGGCATCCGGTTTTTCTACCGGCAGTGCGGTGCGCAAAATGCGAATCCCCTCCGGCAGCACGGCGTTCAGCTGCGCGGTCACTTCCTCCAATGGAAAGTCGTCCTCGTTGAGCTTGACCTCCATGGATTCACAGCTACTTTGGTACCCCAGAGGAATGGGCAGCGGAAACGACATGTAAATGCGCGGGTTAAACCCCTCGGTGTACCAAACCGGCAGGGTGGTGCGCGCCAGCGACCTTGCAAAGCACCGGGTAATGTCAAGGTGAGAAATGTACTTAGCGCGATCGCGCTTGGTAAAAAACAGCCTAACCATTGTTGCCAAAACACGCACCTCCCAACAGCTTGTTTGCCCCGCAGCCTGCACAGCTCTGGCGGCAGTTTTGGGTCACCGCGCTTTGCTGTGCGCATAGATTTTCCTTAATTAAAAATCGCTTGTCTACTCCGTAATCCAGATGCTCCCACGGCGTAACCTCGTCGTATTCCCGGCGGCGGCAGGCATAAAAATCCTCGGTCAGCCCATGCTGCTCCATCGCTTCACTCCAGCGGCCGGCGCGGAAGTGCGTCTCCCAGCCCTCCAGCGTGCCGCCGGCCAAAAAGACAGCCTCCACCACATCGCACAGCCTGCGGTCGCCCCGCGCCAGTACTGCCTCAATTCTACTGGTAATGGCGTCGTGGTAGTTTACCTTGACCCTGCGGCTGGTCGCCGTGTCCAGCAGGTGCCGCTGCTTTTCCTTGAAGCTGGCCAGACTGTCCTGTGGCTCGAACTGGAAGGGAGTAAAGGGCTTTGGCACAAAGCAAGCCACGCTGACCGTTACCGACAGTCCGCCCTTGCCCTTGGGTCTGTCCGGCAGCGAGTAGAACAAATCCACTACCTTTTGCGCCAGTTGGTTAATGGCGGCAATGTCCTCCATGGTTTCAGTAGGCAGCCCCATCATGAAGTAGAGCTTGACCGAGCTGTAGCCGCCCTCAAAGGCCATTTTGCAGGTGTCCAGCACTTCCCGCTCGGTTACATTTTTGTTAATGGCATCCCGCAGTCGCTGACTGCCCGCCTCGGGCGCAAAGGTAAGGCCGCTCTTGCGCACCCGCTGTATCATCGACAATAGCTCTGGTGAAAAGTTATCAACGCGCAGCGACGGCAGAGCAATGCTGACACGTTCCTTTTCTGTCCATGCCATCATGGAGGACATTAGCGGTTCCAGCTGGCTGTGGTCGCTGGTGCTCAAGGAGGTCAGCGAAACCTCATCGTAGCCGGTGCTTTGGCACAGGCAGTGAGCCTGTTGTTCCAGTGTTTCGGGCGACTTTTCCCGAAAGGGGCGGTAAATGTACCCAGCCTGACAAAACCGGCACCCGCGAATACAGCCGCGCAGCACCTCAACAATGGCACGGTCGTGGACAATATCGACAAAAGGCACCACAAAGCGTTCGGGGAACTGTACCGCGTCCAAGTTCTTAATAATGCGCTTGGTGACGGTCGCAGGTGCGCCGTCGTGTGGAGTAACCGCCGCAACCCGGCCGTCCGGCAGGTAGCTGACGGTGTACAGGGATGGCACATAAAAGCCGTCCAGCTGTGCGGCACGGCGCAAAAACTCGCGCTTGTCAATTCCCTCGGTGCGGCAGCGCAGGTATAGGTCGCACAGCTCCGGCAGTGCCTCCTCCGACTCGCCCAGCGCAAATAGGTCGAAAAAGTCCGCAATTGGCTCCGGGTTACAGACGCAGGGTCCGCCACCAATAATGATCGGGTAGTCCCAGCCGTCGCCGCGCTGGTTGGCACGCAGGGGGATGCCGCCCAACCGCAGCATGGACAGCACCGTGGTGTAGCTCAGCTCATACTGTAGGGTAAAGCCCACAAAGTCAAAGCTACCCAGCGGGTCAAAGCCCTCCAACCCGTACAGCGGAATGCTGTTTTGCTCCAGCAATGCTTGAAAGTCGGTGTCGGGCGCAAAGACGCGCTGGCACCAAAACTCCGGCCGGCTGTTAAGGAGGCTGTATAGAATCTTCATCCCCAGATGAGACATACCCACCTCGTAAAGGTCGGGAAAGCAAAAGGCAAATTTTAGCTGCACCAGGGCGGGGTCTTTTACAACGCTGCCGGGTTCGCCGCCGCAGTAGCGGGCAGGTTTTTGGGCATGCAGCAGCAGCCGGTCTATTTTTTCGGGAATCATAGCAGTTTTACATCCAATCTAAAGAATTTTGTAATCAACTTATTTAGTTTACACTATTCGGCGGTTTTTGGCAATCACCCAAGCCCCGGTCGCACCATTACTGCAAAAATAAATAGCAGCAGCAATACCAAAAGCCCCGGGGACAGTCCGGTTTGCACCACTGTCAGCGATAGCGCCACCACTGCCGCCGTACAAAAGCAAAGGCTGACCGTCTGTGCCGTCCGCATGCCGCGGTGAGCACCCAACAGCCAAACAAGCCACAGCTCCAGCAGTGTGCCGCCGTCCAATCCGCCCACCGGCAGCAGGTGGTAGATGCCAAGCACACAGTTCGCAGCGGAAAACAGCAGCCCACCCGCACCCAAAATCGGTAGCAGCAGCGCCAGCAGTAAATTGGTTCCGGGGCCTGCCAGCAGAATTACCGCTTCTTCGGCCGGGCTCATTCCTGCGGCTTCTGCCCGATGAATTTGCATTCCCCGTGCTGTCAGCTCCACCAGCCGTACCGGACAGCGCAAAAACGCCAGTGCCAGCAGATGACCCAGCTCGTGCAACAGCGCTCCCCCCAAAAAAGCAAGGGCAAAGCCGCCGCCATCTATCCACAAAAAAACTGCCGCCACCGCAAAAAAGGCAAAGGTGACCCGCCAGCGCACCCCTGCAAAGCAAAAGCTAACCACCCGCGCGGTTGCCGGGAGCCAGCAGATTCATTGGGTCGCAGTACCGCTCGTTGACCAACAGGTCAAAATGCAGGTGCGCCCCGGTCGACAGCCCGGTGCTGCCCACCAGCGCAATTCGTTCCCCCTGACGCACTACCGCGCCGGTCTGCGCCAAAATTTCACTGCAATGGTTGTAGACCGTTTCCACATTTGCGCCATGGCGCAGTTTAATAAAGTTTCCGTAGATTACCGATTTTCCAACATCGATTACTGTACCGGGTAGCGCAGCGTAGATTGCAGCTCCCAGTGGTGCCGCAATGTCCAGTCCGTTGTGGAAGTCCTCCTTGCCGGTAATGGGGTGGGTACGCCAGCCAAAGGACGAGGTAACCCGCCCATAAACCGGATAGTGCGGGTTTGCCAGTAGCACTACATGTCCCGGAATAATATTTTGCGGTAACAAATTGCCACCGCCACCCTGCCCAGCGGCAGTCCGTGCCGGTGGTTGGTTTTTGCCGCTCATCAGCGCGTCGGCATAGCGTTGCAGCAGCTCCGGGGTAATGGGCGTACCGAACGCGCCCACAAACTGCGCTTCGCCCTTGCTGCCATCTTCCCAGCTACCCATAACGGCACGATAAAGCTCACCGGTTTTGTCGTAGCGCTCGCCATCCAAAAATTGCAGGGTAAACACTGCTAGCAGCAGCAGGACGCAAAAGGACACCTGCACAACGGTTAGCATTGCGCCAGCTTCGGAAAGCGACCCTCCCGGACTGCTGCCGTGCCTTGGCGGCAGGCGACGGTGAAGCGTATGAATCACAAAAAAGCCCTCCCTTGCAGATATCTATCCCTAATAGATATGCACGCAGGAGGGCTTGGATTCATTTTGCGGCGCACCGGCCGAACAAAACTTTAGCTGTAAAGGTTATGCAGTAGCTCCTGCGCCTGTTTGCGGCGGCGGAGTGTCTCGGCAGCATCAATCACCCAGCCGCCTTCCCCTTCATTGAGACAGTCTCCCTCCCGCGCACCCTGGGGCAGCAAGACCTTGGGAATCTTGCAAAAGTCGCCGTTGGGCTGCTGCTCACAAACTGCATACTCTCCTTCAAAACGGTCGATTATAACCATCACTGCCACTCCAATCTATTTTTGTTTGGGGAACTAATCAGTTGTGTCCAAAACGCAACTGCGCCAAAGGTGTTCTATCTTGGTCGTGTTGTGACTTGGCGCGTGGAGATGCTTGCTTTAATCTCGTTCAGTAGTCACGGTCAGGCTGTCACCATCACTAAGGATGCGGATGCTCCCCTGCCGGTCAGTACGATAATAGGAAATGCCAAGCTCGTCATAAATAGACAGCGTTTCCTTGTGCGGATGGCCATAGTCGTTGCCTACCCCGCAGGAAATAACTGCAATCGGCGGGGTGCTGCCACAAAGCTGCTGCAAAAAATCCCGGTCGATGCTGCTGTTGCTGCCGTGGTGCGGCGCTGAAAGCACCGTTACCGGCTGTAGCGCACCGGCGGCCAACAGGTCCCGCTCGGCAACATCCTCCATGTCGCCGGTAAACAAAAACGAGGTTTTACCAAACTCCATGCGGGTAACAATGCTCTGGTCGTTCAGATTGTCGTATTCGCTCACCGGCCCCAGCGTGGTCAGCGTAAGCCCGCCCCCCAGCTCAAACTGGTCGCCAACCGCCGACTGCCGGGTGGTAATGCTCTCCTTGTGGGAAAGCAGATGCTCAATCAGCCGCTTGTAGCCGCCGGTGGTGGGAATCAGCTTTTCCGGCAGCGGGGTCATAATAAATTCGTCAGTGGGCATCTTTTTTAGAATCTCAACACAGCCTCCCAAGTGGTCGGCATGGGGATGGGTGTTGAAAAAGTAGTCTAACTTCTCGACCCCTGTTTTTTCCAGATATCGCAGAATCGCCGCCGCATCCCCCGGTTCGCCGCCGTCAATCAGCGCAGTTTTTTGGCTGCCGCGAATAAGGATGCTGCTGGCCTGTCCCACGTCGATAAAATGCACCTCGGCGGTACCCTCCACCGGCTGTGCGGCCTGCGCGTCACCCGGCTGCCAAATCATTGCCATGAGCGGCGCAACATCCACACCCATGCGCTCCAAAAGGGGCAAAAAGAAGATTGCCGCCGCAACCACTGCCAGCGATGCTACCAAAATGCGAATTGGGTCAACATGGGCTCCCCCGTGGGAACGTCCTCGGGTGGCCGGACGGCGAGTGGGCTTTCGTTTTACAGTCATCGTCGGCCTCCTCTCCCGGTGCTGGTGCGCACGCCTTCCCCATGGGTATTGCGCTTTTGCGGGCGTTCTTGGGAATAGCCCAGTGCCTGCTTTGTACGCTGCGACTGTCCGTATTGTTCCAGATACTCTCGGTCTGGCTGTACAAGGCATTCCTTGCCGTGGCCGATTAAATCTCGCCGTCCGGCACGCACCAGTGCTTCCAGAACCAACCGGCGGTTTTCCGGCCGGAAGTATTGCAGCAACGCCCGTTGCAGTTTTTTCTCGTAAGGGTCGGTGGGCACATAGACATGTTCCATGGTGTAGGGGTCAAGGCCGGTGTAAAACATACAGGTGGAAGCGGTTGCGGGGGTGGGGTAAAAGTCCTGTACCTGCTCCGGGCGCAGGTTGTGTTCTTTTAGGTAAAGTGCCAAAGTCACCGCGTCCTTCAAGGTGCAGCCGGGGTGCGAGGACATCAAGTACGGCACCAGATATTGTTCCTTACCCGCCCTTTTCGTCATGGTGTAAAACCGCTTGCTAAACTCGGTAAAGGTCGCAACCGGTGGTTTCCCCATCAGCGCAAGTACTGGCGGGGCGCAGTGTTCCGGCGCAACCTTCAGTTGCCCCACCAGCTCATGCAAAAATTCATCGCTGGGGTCGGCGCAAATATAGTCATACCGCAGCCCGCTGCGAATGAAAACTTTCTTGACACCCTTGATGGCGCGCAGCTCCCGCAGCAGTGCAATGTAGTCGCTGTGGTCAGCATGAATGGCGGGGCACACCTTGGGGAACAAACACTTTTTCCCTTGGCAAACGCCCTTTTCCAGTTGCTTTGCGCAGGCCGGCCCACGGAAGTTTGCCGTCGGGCCACCCACATCGTGAATGTACCCCTTGAAGCGTTTG
>JAVVRO010000117.1:0-6012 GCA_036654695.1 Angelakisella sp.
TGCTGCGGAGTATGGCAACGGCGCCGACCTCAGCGGATTTTTAGGGTACCTGTATTCATTAGAGGAATACGAGAAAGACCTGCCCGCAGCGGCAACTGCTTCCGGCAACGCGGTTTCGGTTATGAGCATTCATAAATCCAAGGGGCTGGAATTTCCGGTAGTATTTTTGTGTGATACCGCCACTAAGTTTAATACCACCGACCTGACCTGTGACCTACAGCTCCACCCCGAGCTGGGCTTTGCCTGTGTGCTGCGGGATAACCGCCGGATGGTGCAGCACCGCACGGTACAGTTGGCCGCTATGGTGCTGGAAAACAGGCGCGCCATGCTGTCCGAGGAGCTTCGGGTGCTCTATGTTGCGCTGACAAGGGCGCGGGAGCGGCTCTACATTACCGCCAGTGACCCCAAGCTGTCCCACCTGCGCCGCGCCGCACAAAGTCCGTTGCAGCAAAATGGCAAGGCATCTCCTTGGGCGGTACGCAGTGCAGGCTGTGTCTTTGACTGGATTGCCACAGCGCTGTGCCGCCACCCGGACTTTGACCAAACCCTGTTGGCAGTGCCGGCGACGGTACCGCAAGGGACGACGGCATCCTCCCAAGGGCGCTTGTGCGTGCGCTTGGTAACTGCGGCCTTGACCCACCCAACACGCCCGCAAACCGGCGGCGGCGAACCGGTGTTACCGGCCTGCGACCCTGCCGAGGTTGCCGCGCTGCGCTGCCGAATGCACTGGGAGTACCCCTACATGGCCGATACACTAACCCCGGTCAAGCTGTCGGTTTCGCAGTTGACCAAGGCAGAGACGCACCGGCAGTTTGCCTTGACCCGTCGTCCGCTGCTGCTGACCCAAAAGAGCCTGACCCCGGCGGAACGTGGCGTTGCCGCGCACCGGTACATGCAGTTTGCTGACTACCACGCGGCGGCGGTTGACCCGCAGGCCGAGCTGGAACGGTTGGTTTCCCATGGCTTTTTGACCGCCGAGGAGGGCAGATTTATCGACCTTGCCACCATTCGGACACTGTTTGCAAGCCCACTTGGGCAGCGAATTGCAAACGCGGACGAGATTCACCGGGAAATCCGCTTTATGCGGGAGTTTACCCCAGAGGAGCTGGAACAGCTACTGCCCGGCAGCGGGCTTGCCGGCAATACGGTGGTGCAGGGTGTTGCCGACTGCGTTATTGTGGAAAACGGTCGAGGAACCATTCTGGACTACAAGACCGATATGGTGCCGGAGATTGCGGTACTTGCCGCGCGCTATGCCGGGCAATTGCGGCTTTACCAGTACATCTTGGAGGAGCTGCTGGAGCTTACCATTGACCAGCGTATTCTCTATTCCTTTCCGCTTGGAGAGCAAATTTCTACATAAAATAAAAGTAATGCTTGACAAACTAGCGGTTACCTGTTATTCTATTTAAGAAAACAAAGCAGAACTTGAGTCGTTCTCACCTGCCAGTCCTTACTGGTATGGTCAATAGTATGGAAGTAGTACCTATGGTATTGCCTTGTAGTATTGGATGCGGATGACAAAAGTGTTATCCGCATTTTTGCGTGCTTTGTAACAAATTTAAACCATATAGGAGGTGCTTTGCAATTAGCAACAAAGAACTGCAGATCAATGAGGAAATTCGAGACAAAGAGCTTCGTGTGATTGATGCGGACGGCGCGCAGCTTGGTATTTTAGCCACCAAGGTCGCACTGGATCGAGCTATCGAGAAAAACTTGGATCTTGTCAAAATTGCTCCTCAGGCCACGCCACCTGTCTGCCGCATTATGGATTACGGCAAGTTCCGGTTCGAGCAGGCAAAACGAGATAAAGAAGCCAAGAAAAATCAGAAGGTTATCGACATTAAGGAAGTCCGCCTTTCCCTCAATATCGATACTCACGATTTTGACACCAAGGTCGGACATGCAAAACGGTTTCTCTCGGACGGTGATAAAGTGAAGGTATCTATCCGCTTTCGCGGCAGAGAGATGGCACATGCCAGTCTCGGCGGCGACATTATGAGGCGGTTCGCTGACGCATGTGCAGAACTGGGCGCAGTTGAAAAGCTACCCAAGCTGGAAGGTCGCAGTATGATTATGTTTCTGGCTGTAAAGACCGCAAAGTAACAATTAGGAGGAAATGTACAAATGCCAAAGCTGAAAACACATTCCGGCGCTAAAAAGCGCTTCTCGCTCACCAAGACCGGTAAGGTCAAAAGAGCACGAGCCAACAAGAGCCATCTGCTGAACGGTCATGGCAAAACTACCAAGACCAAGCGTAGATTGAGACAGGGTACTTATGCCGACAGCACCAATCTCAAGGCGCTCAGACTTTTGCTTCCCAACGGCTAACGACAGCTAAACAGATTACAATCGGAGGTATATAAAAATGGCTCGTGTAAAAAGAGCAATGATGACCCGGAAAAGAAGAAAGAAGATTTTAAGACTAGCCAAGGGCTACTTTGGAGCGAAAAGCACCCACTTTAAGATGGCTAAACAAGCTGTCATGAAGTCCGGTAACTATGCCTTTGTTGGCAGAAAACGGAAAAAGAGAGACTTTAGAAAGCTCTGGATTACCAGAATTTCTGCCGGCTGCCACAACAATGACATGAACTATTCCCAGTTCATGAACGGACTTAAAAAAGCTGGCGTTACCCTAAACCGCAAGATGCTTTCTGAGCTTGCAATTAACGACGCTGCGGCATTTACCGCATTGGTTAATCAGGCAAAGGCGGCACTGTAATTTGTACCTAATTGCGCCCGCGTCTTCATGTGATGCGGGCGTATTTGCTTGTTTTATGACGAACGCACAAGGGAGGCGACCCCGGGTGGAACAACTAAGCTCCAAGGACAACAGTACCATAAAGCTTTGCCGAAGCCTTGCCGCCGACCCCGGTGCGCGCAGTGCAAGCGGCCTTGCCTTTGTCGAGGGCGTACGGCTTTGCCGGGATGCCGCGGCAACCGTGCCCATTCAAACGCTGCTTGTTACCGAACAGGCCTACCGGCGTTGGCAACCGGAGCTTACGGCACTGTCGCAGATGTCGCAGTCGACCTATCTCATCACCCCGGCGCTGGCCGACAGCATTGCCCAAACCCAGAATAGTCAAGGCTGCTACTGCATCTGCCAAACGCCGCACATGGCGCTGCCTACGGTTAAAAACGGCAGCTTCCTGCTGCTGGAACGCTTGCAGGACCCCGGGAACCTAGGAACCATAATTCGCTGTGCCGAAGCCTTTGGCATGGATGCGGTGCTCTGTTCGCCAGACTGCGCCGACCTGTGGTCGCCCAAGGTGTTGCGTAGCGCCATGGGCAGCTGCTTTCGGCAGTGTGTTGTAGTGTCTCAGGATCTTTGCGCCACGGCACGACAGCTTACGCAGTCCGGGGTGTCGGTTTATGCCGCAACGCTGACCCGCGATGCAGTGCTGCCCCAGCAGATGACCCGTGGTAGCGGCGGCATTGCTGTTGCCATCGGTAACGAGGGCGCGGGACTGACCTCATCCTTACTGGACTGTTGTACTAGCAGCGTCTTTATCCCCATGACCGACCGCATTGAATCGCTGAATGCCGCCACAGCCGCCACGGTGCTAATGTGGGAACTGTGTGGACGCGGGGGGAAGGGTGGACAGACTAATGGATGAACGCCTTAGCTGGCTGATGTATCAGCGGGTTTTCGGGTACGGTACCGTTCGCTCCCAGCAGGTACTGGCGGCGGTGGGGCACCCCGCGGAGCTGTTTTCCATGTCCAAGGACGCGCTGGAGCAAAGCCGCTGGCTTACCCCGCGGGAGCAACGCCAGGTACTCAGCCGCGCCGCACTGGAAAGTCAAGCAGATGCTACCCTTGCCCGTGCCTACCGGCTGGGTTGCACCGTCCTTACCCCAGACAGCCAGCAGTACCCCCAGCGACTGCGCAACATCTACGCGCCGCCGTCGGTGCTTTACCTGCTGGGCAGTCTCGGCGCCATTGATGATACACGTCCCGCGATTGCCATGGTGGGCACCCGCAAGTATACCGAATACGGCCGAAAGGTCGCAACCGACCTTACCTCACAGCTGGTTCAGTGTGGGGTCGTTGTTGTAAGCGGACTGGCCTATGGCATCGATACTATTAGTCATACTGCTGCGCTGGCGGCGGGTGGCTGTACCGTTGCAGTGCTGGGCTGCGGGCTGGACATGGTGTATCCCATGGCCAATCAGGAGCTGCATGGTCAAATTTTACGCAGCGGCGGCGCTGTCGTCAGTGAGTTCCCACCCGGCGAGCAGCCGCTTCCGTTTCACTTTCCCATCCGCAACCGCATTATTTCCGGCCTGTCGCTGGGTGTGGTGGTGGTGGAGGGCAGCCGCCACAGCGGTTCACTCATTACCGCCGGTCATGCAGTAACGCAGGATCGGGAGGTTTTTGCCGTACCGGGCGAAATCTATTCCGAAATGTCACAAGCAACCAACTGGCTGATTACCCAAGGCGCAACCATGGCAACCTGTGTTGAGGATATTCTTGGACAGTTTCCTTACCTTCGGCTGACCGTGCCGGATACGCCGGACACGCAGCCCGCGCAGCTTTCTTTTCAGTTGCCGCATAGCAGCCCGGCACCGGTGCCAACGACTGCACTGCCGAGCTATCTTAATGAAAATCAGCGTAAAATACTGGACTGTATTTCGCGCCAGCCGGTGGGCTCCGATGAGCTTGCCGCCGAAACCAACCTGCCCATTCCGGCAATTCTTTCCGCCTTGACGCAGCTGGAGCTGTTCGGGCTGATTGAGGCCTGCGCAGGGCGGCGTTATCAACGAAAATAATGCGGCTTGCCGCTGAAAAAATAGAGATGAATTACTCCCAGAAAGGAATTGATATAAATGTCCAAGTTAGTAATTGTGGAATCACCTGCCAAGGCCACGACCATTAAAAAGTATCTTGGCAGTGGTTATGAGGTTATGGCCTCAATGGGGCATATTCGTGATTTGCCAAAAAGTAAGCTCGGCGTCGATGTCGAAAACAATTTTGAGCCGAAGTACGAGGCAATCAAGGGCAAGGAGGACTTAATTAAAAAGCTGAAGTCCGCCGCGAAAAAAAGCGAAACCGTCTATCTGGCAACCGACCCTGACCGCGAGGGCGAAGCAATCTCGTGGCATCTGGCTGAGCTGCTGGGTGTGGACATTAACCAGGAAAACCGCGTGACCTTTACCGAAATTACCAAAACCGGTGTTACCAATGGGATGAACCACCCCCGCAAGGTGGATATGCAGCTGGTGGACGCCCAGCAAGCCAGACGTATCCTTGACCGCATTGTGGGCTATAAAATCAGCCCGTTTTTGTGGAAAAAAATTCGCCCCAACCTTTCGGCTGGACGGGTTCAGTCGGTTGCAGTACGGATGATTGTTGACCGCGAGGATGACATTCGCGCCTTTACGCCAGTGGAATACTGGTCGGTGGATGCGCAGTTTGTAAAAACAGCTGGCAAAGCAGAGGACAAGCGCCCCTTTGCCGCAAAGTACTATGGCGAAAACGGCAAGAAAAAAGAAATTAAGACCGGCGAACAGGCAGACAAGCTGGTTGCCGCCGTGAAGGACGGCCCATTTTTGGTTGCTACGGTAAAAAAAGGAGTTCGTAAAAAGTCTCCCGCGCCGCCGTTTATTACCTCCACCTTGCAGCAGGATGCCTCCCGCAAGCTGGGCTATCAGGCCAAGCGTACCATGAAGATTGCACAGGAGCTGTACGAAGGTGTTGAGATTGAAGGGTTGGGCGCTGTTGGTTTGATTACCTACATGCGTACTGACTCGTTGCGCATTGCGGAGGAAGCGCTGCAACAGGCTCACGGCTATGTGCAGGCAACCTACGGTGAGGAGTATGCACTGGCAAAGCCCCGTGTGTTCCGTTCCAAAAAGAACGCGCAGGATGCCCATGAAGCCATTCGCCCTACTATGGTGGAGCTTGCGCCTCAAAAGGTAAAGGGTAGCCTGAGCGCCGAACAGTTTAAGCTCTACAAGCTCATTTGGGAGCGGTTTATTGCCAGCCAGATGGCTGAGGCGCTGCTGGACACC
>JAVVRO010000118.1:0-5956 GCA_036654695.1 Angelakisella sp.
CCCCTGAAGGACGGCGCGGAGCTTGCCGCTGCCGAGACAATCCACGATGACAGCGACATGCTGGACGAACTGGACGGCGAAATTACCTATGGGTACTGCACCGAGTTTATTGTGATTAAGGATTTGGAACAGCAGCGGGATACGCTTGCCCTGCGCGCTTATCTGGAGTCGATTGGCGACAGCGCCGTGGTGGTGGAGGACGAGGAGATTATTAAGTGCCATGTACACACCGAGGACCCCGGCAAGGCCTTGCAGCAGGCACTTACCTTTGGGATGCTGGAAAAGGTGAAAATTGAGAATATGCGTCTGCAATTTGCCGACCGCATGAAGAAAAAACAGCAGAAAAAGCTAGGTCGGGTCGAGATTGATCCTGCCATCCCCTTTGGATTTGTCGCAGTTGCGGCGGGCGCAGGGATTGAGCAGCTGTTCCTTGACCTTGGCGTTCACAACATGGTCAGCGGCGGCCAGACGATGAATCCCTCCACCGCCGACATTTTAGCCGCCATTGAGGCTACCCCTAGCCAGACGGTCTTTGTCCTGCCCAACAACAAGAACATTATTATGGCGGCCGAGCAGGCAGCTAAGCTGTCCAGCCGCACCGTCATTGTGGTGCCCACCCGCACCATTCCCCAAGGGTTAAGCGCTATGCTGGCCTTTGTCCCCGAGGAAACTACCGAGGCGAACACCATTGTCATGAAAAACGCTGCCGACGCTGTTGGCACCGGACAGATCACCTTTGCCGCCCGGGACAGCGACTTTGACGGTCACAAGATAAAAGAGGGCGAGCTGCTTGCGCTGGAAAATGGCAAGGTCGCCTTTGTGGAGCATGACCTGACCCGCTGCGCGGTACGTCTGGTCAAGTCGTTGCTGGCCAAGAACACCTCCTTTGTCACCCTGATTTATGGCGAGGATGTCACCGAGGAGCAGGCACAGGCGCTGGAAGCTGCCGTACGGGAAAAGCTGCCGCGGGATGTTGACCTTGCGCTGATTGCAGGGGGACAGCCGGTTTACTACCTGATTATTTCAGTGGAATAATTTTGCCCGCCCGGTGCATTACAACGAGCATAGAAAAAGCCTCCCCCCAGTACTGTTCCGTGAACAGAACCGAGGGGAGGCTGGTTTTTTCTTTACTTTTTGCTGCTTTTGACACTGACGATGGTGGACATAATAATGGAAACCACCGCAATGACCACAATGGCCATAATCGCCGAGATTGCCGCGGCAATGTTGCCGGAGCTGCCACCGGTGTCGGGGTTGTTGTAGGGGTTGTCGCCGGAGGGAGTACTGCTTGCAGAGCCCCCGCCCGTTGCGCTGCTTCCACCGCGCAGCTTAACATCCGAAATAATGAAATGCTTCCCCTGCTCCAGCCGCCCTGTCCACGCGCCGACTTCCTCGTCCCACTTAAGCGTGGTTGCCTTCAGCTTGCCGGTGTCCTTGGAGTATTCGTACAGGTAGCTGCTGCTGTCCGCCAGTAGCTGAAACCGCAGCGGCACTGGGAACTTGCCCGCACCCATGTTCAGCGACTCAATGTAGGCACTGGTGTTTGCCGTTTGCAGGGCAAAGGGAACCTCCGCGCTGTAGTAGTACAGCACCTTGTCCCCGGGGTACACCATGCACTCGCCCACGGCGATATTGCCGTAATCCACCGTCAGCTTGCCGGTGTCGGTCCATTTCACAGCCTTGCTGTCCCCGTCGGTGAGCTGAACGACGCTGTTCTGCCCCACATCCAGCTCCTCCAGCGTACTGCCTACCCGAAACTCCAGATCCCCGCCGCCGTAGGTGTACAGGTCGCCGCTTTTTAAAATTACTTCGCCGCTGACCCGCAGTGTTTTGGTCGCTTTCAGCGTCAGCTCGGTGATAATGACATTGGGGCTGTTGGCAGGCGCTTGCGTCGTAATGCCCGAGGTAAAGATAATCTGAACCTCCCGGTCGCGGTCACTAATGCGGATGTTATCCACAAAATTTGCCCCCCGGGCAAAGGTCTTTTTCGTAATGGTAAAGTTTGCATTGGTCAAGGGTGCGCGTCCGTCAATGCAGTATGCGGTGTTTCCCTTTTGCACAAATTCGCTGTAGCCGAACCTCTCCACCGCGCCGGGCGGAATTGTTGCGGAAGCGCTTGCCACCACCGGAAGCATCAGCATTGTTACTGCCAGTCCAGCAGCAAGCCGTTTAAACATCTTTTTCACGTTGAGTACCATTCCTTTCCCCAAGCCGTGGGAGCTTTGTTTGTTAAGCGCCGTGGAACGCTGCAATAACGCCGCCTTCGTTGGCATAGACGGTGGAAAGCCCGCGGGTTGCCACCAGCAGCACTTCACTGAGCGCCGGACACTGCGCAAGGAGCATAGCCCGCAGCTCCTCGCCCCGCTCCAGACAGTTGCAGTGTGACAGCACCAGCCGCACCGAATGCTTCGCGCAGTTCGCGGTGTAGCCCATAACCAGCTCGGTAAGCCGGGCAAGCGCCTTTTGCGTGCCGCGCACCTTGTCCAACATGGCAATTTCCCCATGGCCGTTGTCGCTCATAATCGGGCGCAACGACAGCAGTGTCGCCACTGTCCCCACCACCTTGTTCAGTCGGCCATTCTTCATCAGGGTGCTTAAATCCTCCAAGATAAACAGCGTGTGCATCTTGGTGAGCGTTGTTTCAATCCGCTGGACAATTTCGTTAAATTCCAGCCCCTGCTCCTCCAGCTCGCGAATTTGCAGCGCAATCTGTACCTCGCCGCTGGACGCGCTGCCGGAGTCAAAGACATGAATCTTCTTTTCGGGAGTTTCCTCCAGCACCAAGTCCCGCGCCACCATGGCGGCGTTATGCGAACCGCTCAGCTTGGCCGAAATGGTGATAACCATGCTGGCATCGCTTTGGCGCATTGCCTGAGCATAGTCCTCCGGCGAAGGGCAGGCAGTCGAAGCCGCCGTCTTGCAGTTGTGGATGGCACCGCGCAACGCGGCTAGGTCAATGTCACGGTCATCTACAAAGGTTTCCTCGCCTACCGTTATTTTTAGGGGAACCAACTGCGCTTGCAGCTCCTGAATCATCTCTGGGGTCAGGTCGCAACAGCTGTCGCCAATTATTCCTATCTTCATGGGTTACGTCCCTTTCTTTTATACACGAAATTTTAGTTAGCTTTATTATAGTATATCTGTGAAACAAATGAAACTCTTTTTTATGAACTTATCAGTAAAATTACAAACATTCTCTATATATCCCTATGGTTTTGTATACTTACTCTTGCATTATACGAATAGTATATACAAAATTGCCAATAGTAAGGGGGAATCCGCTTTTTCCTCCCACAACAGCCAAAGCAAAGCTGCCAGTAACAGGCTTTCGGAATCCAGCGCGGAACCCATTTTGCTAAGTCCCCGCAAGGGCTGAGCGGGCGGGAGGCAGCTGGCAGAGGCTGGACGCGGCGTTGTGGCAGGGTGCACAGTCGGCTCCCCTGTCACCGGAAGATAAATGGGTGGGGGTGCGGCGGTCGACATGGGGGGGTACCCCTGCTGTGCCCTGCTGTAATAAAGGCGGCTTTCGGCAGCCGCCTTTTTGACCAGCTCCCGGAAACTGGCTTCCTCATTTTGGCTCCATCCCACGGCGTTACTCATAACGGTTACTCGCTTCCCCCCATCAGGCTTTCTAACAGCCCGCTTTGTTGCAGCATTGGCAGCAGCTCCATGACCCGCATCAGCTTAAGCGCTTCGCCTGCCCGCTTTTTGCGTTTGTCGGATAAAAACGGGCGCAGTGCCCGGAGCAGCTCTGCATTGGGCTCATCGCAGGAGCTGCCCATGGTGCCCAATAGCCCCATTAGCTTGCCTAGGTCGGGGGCGCCGCCCTCGTCCCTGTCTGCCGCACCGGCATTGGTGGGGCTGTCCCCAGCAGCAGCGCCGCCTACCGATGACAGCCCGGCGGCAACCTCACGAATTTGCTGCAATATCTTTTCGTCTGATAAAATCTGTTGCAGCTTTTCCCCAAGCTCCATGTCGGGTCATCCCTTTCTATCTTTTCCGCAACTCCCGCAGTAATTCCTGCACCTGTGGTGTTGACAGAAAGTTTTGCAGTTCCTCCTTGTTGTTCAGCAGCTCATTGACCTTGTCATTGCCGTATTCCCCGCTTTTTAGCTGGTTTTCCAGCTGCTGCTTGCTTGTGCCCATTTTCTTAGCTACCATCCCCATTAATGCGGAAATCTCCCCGCTGGAAAAATTGTTCTCCTTTTGTGCCAATCGAATCCTTCCTCCCCTGCTTAAAAGTGATCTTCGCTATTCCATTTTACTTATATTTATGCTAGAGTAAGGATATCTATGAATGAATCGGGAGCGTCGAGTTATGCGGATTGTAGTGATGTCGGATAGCCACGGCAATTATAATCGTGTCAAGGAGGTTGTGGAGCAGCAGATGGAAACTGCCCATACCTTTATTCACCTTGGCGACGGACTGGAGGAGTTTGAGGATGTGCATCATCTTTATCCCTACCTGCACTTTGTCGCGGTCAAGGGCAACAACGACTGGGGCAGTACCGAGCTAAAGGTGCGCACTCTGGTCTGCGGTGACAAAAACCTGCTGCTGTGCCATGGTGATTTATACAATGTCAAATACTCCCTAGAGCTGCTGCGAAGAACCGCCATTGACGCAAAGGCGGATGTGGCACTTTACGGCCACACCCACCGTGCCCAGTCTGACTATCTGGATGGGCTTTATCTGGTGAACCCCGGCTGCCTGTGCGGCAGCTACGGCGGCAAGTCCAGTTACCTGCTGCTGGACATTACCCCTCAGGGTATTGTTCCGGTTCCTGTGGAGCTCTCGCATTGAGCGGTACCGTATCGGGACAAAAAAGCTCCGGCTACAGAGGATATCTGTAGCCGGAGCTTTTTTTGCGGGTACGCCCGCTTCCATGGGTTGCAGGTAGGTTGAACCCGCAAGGGTTTAGCTTGAATATTAGTATAAAATGGGGTTATTCGCCGGAATACATTTGCAGGTTGGCAGAGATGTCACCCTCCAAATCCTTGCCAAACTCGTAGTCGTTGCCGGGCAGGATAGCGTTGAGGGTAATGCCCAGAATGGCAGCAATGGCAAGGCCGGAAAGGTTAATGTTCAGCGTTGCGGATTCCACGAGGGTTAGTCCGCCGGTGGCCGAGAAGCCCAGCGCCGATACCAGAATGACCGCTGCGATAATCAGGTTGCGGCTCTTGGTAAAGTCGACTTGATTTTCCACCACATTGCGCACACCGATAGCCGAAATCATACCATACAAAATCAGCGAGATTCCGCCGATGATGGCAACCGGAATGGTGTTTACAATGGCATCAAACTTGGGAACAAAGGACAGGATAACCGCTACAACCGCGGCAATGCGGATTACCTTGGGGTCGTAAACCTTGGTAAGCGCCAGCACACCGGTGTTTTCACCGTAGGTGGTGTTGGCCGGCCCACCGAACATCCCCGCAAGGCTAGTCGCCAAGCCGTCGCCAAGCAGTGTGCGGGCAAGCCCCGGCTCCGCAATAAAGTTTTTGCCAACCGTGGCACTAATGGCGGCCATATCGCCGATGTGCTCCATCATGGCGGCCAGCGCAATGGGCATAATGGTTAGCACCGCGCTAAGGTCAAACTTGGCAAATGCTGTGGGATAAAGCGGCACCTCAAAGAGCTTTGCATCAAGCACCGGGGTAAAGTCAACCGCATGGGTCAGCAGTGCAACAAGGTAGGAGATAGCGACACCCAGCAGAATGGGAATAATTTTAACCATGCCCTTGCCCCAGATGTTGCAGACAATAATGACCAGCAGCGCAACCCCCGCCAGCAGCCAGTTGGTCTGGGCGTTGGTAATGGCGGTAGGCGCCAGAATTAGCCCGATGGAAATGATGATAGGGCCGGTTACTACCGGTGGGAAAAACCGCATGACCTTTTTGACGCCAAAGACTTGAATTAGGCCTGCTACCACCACATAAATGAGTCCCGCCGCAACCA
>JAVVRO010000119.1:0-5898 GCA_036654695.1 Angelakisella sp.
GTCAAAGGCGTTCGCCGACATGGCAATAATGGGCACTGCCCTTGCCCAAGGGCTGTCTAGGGCGCGAATGGCCTCGGCCGCCTCCAAGCCGTTCATGACCGGCATGCGTATGTCCATCAGAATTGCGTCATAGTAGTGGGGCGCGGCGGCGGCAAACAGCTCCAGCCCGGCTTGACCGTTTTCCGCGACCTCCACCCGGCCATTTTTAAATTCCAGCAGGTTGCGTGCCACCATAATATTAAGCTGATGGTCCTCCACCAGCAAAACCATTTTACCGCTAAAATCGTATGTCTCGTCAATATCCGGCGCTGTGGCTTGGCAGCTTGCCTGCTGGAACTGTGCCGGAATGCCAAGAGGAATTTGCACCCGAAAGGTGGTTCCCTTTCCTTGGGCGCTTTCCACCAAAATATCTCCGCCCATCATCTCAGCAAGGTTTTTGGAAATTGCCAGCCCCAAGCCGCTGCCACCGTAGCCAGATTCCGCGCCGCTGTGCTCTTGGGAAAAGGGTTTAAAAATATTTGACAAAAAAGCCTGACCAATGCCAATGCCGGTATCGCTGATGGTAAAGCAGATGGTTGCTTTTTGGTCGTCCCCGTCAAGCTGCGTAATCCCTAGGCAGACCGTCCCCCCCGGAGGGGTAAATTTTACAGCATTGGTTAGAATGTTGATTAAGATTTGCTGAAGCCGGACGCTGTCCCCCATGTAGCTGCTTTTGCAGTTTGTAAACCGCGTGACAACATAGTGAACCCCCTTGCTCTCTGCCTGCGGGCGAATAATGGTGTCTATCGCCTCCAAAAAGGTTTTGCAGACAATTCTCTCGTTCTTGATGGTCACCTTGCCTGCTTCAATTTTGGACATGTCCAAAATGTCATTGAGCAGCTGCAATAAATAGCGGGAGGCATACTGCGATTTTTCAATGCACTCGCTGAGAAAGGCGGGGTCATTGAGTCGCTGGGCAGCAAGCTGATCCATGCCCATAATAGCATTCATGGGCGTCCTGATTTCGTGGCTGATGCGGGAGAGAAATTCGGATTTTGCGGCATTGGCGTGCTCCGCTACTTCCACGGCCGCCACCAGCTCGCGGTTTTTCTTTTCCTGTTCCTCCACCGCTGCGGTAATGTCCATTCTGGCCATCAGGATGCTGCTCAACTCCCGATTGATGTAGCTAAAGCGCAGCTGCTTCCGAAGCACTCCGCCGTTGGCTCCGGGCATTCCGTAAAAAATGCTGTAGGTTCCGTGAGCTTCCAGCTGCGCCAAAATATTTTGCAGCGTAAGCTCCGCCTCCACATGGGCAATATCCTCCGTGCAGATGTAGCTACGCAGATAGTCCTGTGTTTCCGGCTCAAAGGACTCGCTTTTGTAGGCGTAGACATTGGCAAGCTTTTTGTCACTGTACCGAATGGCGGTATTTCGCGTTGCATCCACCACCACCAAAAAATCGTAATCGGTTTTTACAATGGCATTCATAATGTACTGCATTGTTCGTTCGTTGGTCACGTCAGTAGTATACAAAAATGCCACAATGTCCTGATCCTCCGGCCGCTTCATCATGTAGACAGTTACCGCCACATAGTACCTGCGTCCCTCTATTCTTCTGGTAAATTCCATCGACTGTGTGGTTTCTCCGTTTGCAAAGCGCTTTAGCAATGCCTCACAGGTCAAAAATGCTTGGTGCTTCTGCTTCATTTCCTCGGTGGTAAGCTCGCTGCAGACCTCGTCGAAATAGTCCTGCGCCGTTTTGGCCGCGCTCATGTGAGCGGTTACTTCTGCAAAATTGCTTTTAAAGTCCAAAATGCTATTTTGGGTCAGATTCATGGTAATGGAGGCCATCGTCGCTTTTTGCATGGCTTCCCGGTAGGAGCGCTCGTCCCGGTACCGTTTTTCCGCTTCCTTTTCCTTGGTAATGTCGCGCCCCACGCAGTAGGCGTTCACCGGATTCCCCTCGTCGTCAAAGGTGTTGGTATAAATTACCCGCTCGCACCAAAATTCATCCTTGCGGCTTTGCCGAATCCAAAGGTCGACGGTAGCCTCCTTTGCGCCGTTTTTCAGCTTTTCCAGCGCGTTTAGCAGGAGTGGCGTGCTTTCCTCGCTAATGCGCCCTTGGGCAATCGCGTTTTCGGTGTAGCGCGGTACCACCATCCCCTTTGTGTTCGCTTTTTGGGGGGTGGAAAAAACAATCATGGTGTCGGTGTTGTAGTCATACTCCCAAATGTTAATGTTGGCAGAACGCACTGCTGCCGCATAGCGGGACTCACTTTCCAGCAGCGCGCGCTCCACCTGCTTTTGGGCGGTAATATCAGTGCAATAGGCAAAAACAATTTCCCGGCCGTTTTCGTCCAGCGTATGCCGTGAATTTTGCTGCACCCAGATAAGGCTGCCGTCCTTTTTTATGGCGCGGTAGGTAATTTCGTAGGCCTCGCTGGTACCCATTCGCGTAACGGCATAGTCGGTAAGGCGCTCCACATCCAGCGGCGATACAAAGGCCCACGCGGAGCCGTCGTAGGCCGACAGCAGCTCGTTTTTCTCCGAAAACCCCAGCATGTTCACAAACATATCGTTAATGCAAAGGATGGGAAGTCTGGGGGACGCTTCCGCGACCACCAGCCCGATAGGAAGGGCAAGCTCCATCAGATTCGCCTGTATTTCCGACAACTTTTTCACAATACCGCCCCTCCCAAAAAGCGTTGCATGGCCTGATACAGCAGCTGTGGTTCAATTGGTTTAGCAAGGTGGGCATTCATGCCGACTGCTTTTGTTTTTTCAATGTCCTCCTCGAAGGCATTTGCGGTCATGGCAATAATGGGAATGGTGCCCGCGTCGGCCTTGTTCATCTGCCGGATGGCCGCTGTCGCTGTCAGGCCATCCATAATCGGCATCCGAATGTCCATCAGGATAGCGTCATAGTAGCCCACACCCTTTTGCGCAAAGGTTTCAATGGCCTGCAACCCATTTTCGGCCACCTCCACCTCCAGATGCTTTGCGCGCAGCAGCTTTTTGGCTACCTCAATATTTAAGGGATGATCCTCCACTAGCAGGATCCGTTTTCCACTAAAATCGTATTGCTCCTGCCCACCGGAGACTACGGAGCTCTTTGCCGGCTGTCGGCGCTTTTCTGTTACAAGCTGCCCGGTTTCCCCCAAAATACCCAGCTTAACCTCCACCTGAAACTCGCTGCCGACCCCCTCGGTACTGGTAACACTAATTTTTCCACCCATTAAGTCTACCAGATTTTTACAGATAGCAAGCCCCAGTCCGGTGCCGGTATAGGGTGTAGTGGAACCGCCGCGCTGCTGCTCAAAGGGCTCAAACAGCTTGGGCAAAAACTTTTCGTTAATGCCCACGCCCGTGTCGCTTATCGTAAACTTCATGACGGCCTGCCCCTGTCCTGTTTTTTCCTGACAGGCGGCCAGCATCACCTTCCCACCGGAGGGGGTAAACTTGATGGCGTTGGAAAGAATGTTGACCAGCACCTGTTGCAGCTTCATGCCGTCGCCAAGATAGCTTTCCTCGGTAGCCCCAATGCTGGTGCTGTATGCTACCCCTTTTTCCTCTGCCTGCCCATAGCAGATGCCGTTAATGCTACTGATGAATTCCTCAAAGTGAATCTCCTCGTGGTGCAGGAGCATTTTCCCGCTTTCAATTCTGGACATGTCCAGAACATCGTTAATGAGTGCAAGCAAAAACCGCGCCGACGTGCCCACCTTGGTCAGGTATTCTTGCACCTGCTTCGGGTCGTTGACACAGCCGGCTGCCAAGGTTGACATTCCAATAATGGTGTTCATGGGAGTTCTTATTTCGTGGCTCATGCGGGAAAGAAATTCCGATTTTGCAGTGTTCGCCTGCTGCGCCGCCAACAGCGCATCCCGCAGCACTGCGTTTTTCTGTTGTTCCCGGTCGTAAATTTCCGTGATATCGGTGCGGGTTATCATGATTTTTTGTCTTGGCCTGTCAAGGTAGGAAAACTGGAGCTTTTTTCGGCGAATGGTTCCGTCCGGCCGTTTGACGCGGCAATAAATCGTGTAAATATCCTGCCGCTCCAACTGCTGAATTACGTTTTCACAGGACATGTCACGAATATTCGGTTCAATATCCTCCTCCACCAAAAATTTCCGGTCATACCGAGCCACCTCGGCTTGATATTCGCCGGGGCGGTAGGAGGGAAAGGCCATCTGGTTATCCGTCTCAGCAAAGACGGTGTAGGCGTCGGTAGCAATGTCAAGCAGCGCCAGATAGTCATAATCCAGCTTGACAACCGCATCCATCAAGGCCTGGGCTATCTTTTTCTGGTTAATGTCCGTAGCATAAATATAGGCTTCAATATCCCCGCTTTTGGGGTTTTGGAACATATCCAGCTCAATGGCAATCCAAAAAATTTCCACTCCGTCAAAGCTTACATAGGCCTCCTGCGTAAAGCTTGTCTTGCCGGCGCGGTAGCTGCCAAGGAGACTTTCCCGGTTGAACACTTTTTTATAGCCTTCCAAATCCTCCGCGTCCATATGGGTGGCATATTCCTGTGCAAAAAAGCTGTCTACCGTTTCGCTGCCTTGAAACTTCAAAAGGACAGAATTGTTTCCTTGTCCGTCGCCGCAGGTGTTCTTGGTTAAATTCATTTTAAACGAGCCAATGACATCCTGATTATGTACTTTTCGCCACTGAATTTCTTCTTGGTAGCGTTCCTCCAGTCGCATCCGCTCGGTAATGTCAATGGCAGTGCCAATTGCCTTGGTCGGCTTCCCCTCCTCGTCGAACAGGGTGGTATAGGTAAGCTCGTTCCACCGCCAACCGCCGCGCTGGTCGTTCCACCAGCGACCCTCGCATTTTGCCGTTTTTTCTCCGGCAAAAATGCGGTCAAACATCGCTAAATAGGCCGGTGCATCTTGGGGATACAGCAGACTGCTATTTTGAGCAAAGGCCTCCGGCGTGTTTTGCTCCGTACTAATACCTTCCAGCCGCTTGTTGTGCATTGCGCTGCTCAAATTGTAAATTGTTTTGGTTGCAAGGTCAAACATACACACGGTTACGCCGCACTGGTTAGCCGCCTGAATATAGGCCTGCTCCAGCTGCCGCATTCCAACTGTTTCCCAGTTGCTATCGATCTTCGTAGCCATATCCGGTCACCTCACTACACTGCAAGTCATCCCGGTTCACATCCGTGACATCTACAGCAACCTCCAAGTGAACGATGGTTCCGTTCCGGTTAATATTTGCTCCGCGCATTAAAAATACGCGGGACTGGTTGGGCGCGCGGAACAGTCGGGTATACACCTTGTTCTTCTCCATTTTTAACATCGAGCAAAATTCGCAGGGGCTTTTCCTGCGCATTAAAATCTCATAGCACTTCTTGCCCTTGCAGCCCTCCCGGGTAACCCCCATAGCTTTGCAAAGGCTATTGTTGGCATAAATCATCTCGTAGGTGCTCTTGTCACAAATATAAATACAATCCTGAATGGCATCCAAGACAACCTCTGCGTCATTCAGCCATTTGCTGGCCGAAGTAGCAGCAGCTTCCTCGCCGTAAATGGAAACAAAGTTCCTGCCGCGGCATTTGGCACTGTACAGGGCTTTGTCCGAATTTTGGTAAAGCGCCGCAAAGGAATGTGCCTCCTCGGAGGAGACTGCAATGCCCACCGAACAGGTAATCTCTGCATTTTTGCCGTCCACCACAATGTCAGACATGCTTTGGCAAAGCTGGCGTGCGCGCTGCTCAATTAGCCCCACGTCCGCAATATTTCCCACAAAGATAGAAAACTCGTCTCCGCCCATGCGGGCAATAATATCCTCTTTTTTAAAATGCCGGCAAAGCCTGTCCGCCACTGCACAAATCACCTTGTCGCCGTAGTCATGCCCGCGGGTATCGTTAATCTGCTTCAGGTTGTCAATGTCCAGCATCAGCATAAT
>JAVVRO010000120.1:0-5890 GCA_036654695.1 Angelakisella sp.
TTCGCAATCTGCTTGTGACTGCAAGGGTTGGGGAGGAAAGCCGGGATCCTGCCTGATTAACGGATAAAAGCCTCAAATTCCTCGCTGGATAGGGGTAGCGACAGGTGAAACCCCTTGCCGATGGTGCAGCCGAAGCTCTGCACCAGCTGTACCCGCTCGGCAGTTTCCAGCTGTGTTACTACCAGCCGAATCCCCAGCTGCTGTGCCAACTCCAAAAAGTTTCGCACATAGATATCGCTTCGCTTGGAGTCCCGGGCGCTTTCAAAAAAGTGGTAGTCTATCTTGATAATATCAAAGGGCAGCTTTTGCAGCAGCCACAGTGCCGAGGAATCAATCTCTGCAAAGTGTCCCATGCTCAGGGAGAAGCCCTTGTTTTGCAGATACTGCATTTTTTCCAAGAACGCGCTGTTATCCTCAAAAAGGAGGTTATCCTCCGGCAGCTCCAGCTCCAGCAGGACGGGGGGGATATCATATTTTTTCACCAGACGAACCAGCCGGTCAACAAAATCATTCCGATGAATGTTCAGTGCGGAAAGGTTAATGGCAAGGGGGACGGTCAAAATTCCGTTGTCCAGCCAATACTGTATCTTTTTACAGGCGGCTTCCAGCATGTAAAGGTCAAGGTCAACAATTAAACCGTTGCGTTCCAGAATGGGCACAAATTGGTTTGGCTTTAGCAGCCCCCGTGTGGGATGCTGCCAACGCGCCAGCAATTCGCCACCCACCACCTTGCCGGTATTAATGTCAAAGATAGGCTGGTAGTAGGGTACAAATTCTTGGTTTGCCCAAGCGGTTTTTGCATCATTTTCCAAAGCCCGAAACAGCGTCCAGTCCGGCCGGTCGTCGCCATCCAGCACAATGCAGTCTGCCGCACAGGTCAGGGTGCTGTGCTGAATTTTTCGGTCAAGCTGTAACAGAATATCTGACAAATCGGTTCCTTGGTCGTTGGATTCGGATAACAGATAGACGCCGTACTGCAACAAAAAGTCATAGGTGTAGCTTGCGTCTGCCAACGTAATGCTCAGCTGCTCTGCCTTTTGCAAAAACTGCTTGAGGTCGCTGAGAAAGCTGGCCTTGCCATTCTCTGCCGACACAACCAGCACCAGGTGATTAAAGGCAATGCGGTAAGCCTGTCCACCGTGGGTGGAGGCAAAAGTCACAAAATCATGGCAGAACTTAGTAATAATACCATCTGCAACCGGAGCGCCAAACAGGTTGTAAAGCTCCGAATAGCGGCCAAGGTAGACCGAAACTACCGCGCGGCTGTCAAGACTGTGGAGCGCGATACCGTCGGAGAGGAACTTTGCCTTGTTGCCGATGCCGGTCAGACGGTCGAAGTTTGTAAAGCAGGCCTGATTCTTCTGTACCTGCTGACGGGTTTTTTGCAGCAAAAACAGCAGCACACCAATGCCGCAAGCCAACAGGAAACAAAAAGCCCCTAAAACAATTTGGATAGTACCAGTAGACATAGTAATTGCTTCCTTTCGTCGTAGTGCGTCTAGTAGGTGCGGAAAACCAGCTTTCCATTTACCTTCGATACGGTACAGCCCGGCTTTTCAACGTCATTTTTATGCCTGGCGTCGTCAATCATAAAGCTGGTATTCGGATAAATTACATCCATTACCTCTACACAGCGGCGGTTCGTTTGCGATTCGCCCGTTTCGCTATTTTGCAGCTCCAGCACTTCAATTTCGCGCTCAATGCGTATTTTGGTAACCACAGCCCGGCACAGCATTACTTCGGGCGGGGTAATGTCAAGGTGGGACGCTGCCGCAAATTCCGCAACGGCCGCAAGCCTTGCCACGGCCTCTTTATATTTCGCAATGGTAAGCATGTTTTGTGCCTTTTGCTTTCCAAAGGTATCGGGGTCACGGACATTTACAATGGTCGCCAGATTTGCATCATTGCCAATCTGACGGGCCTGCACCTTTTCGCCCGCGGTGCAAACTCCGCCGATTAATTTTCCGTTTCGCCCAAACAGGTTAATTGAGTGGGTGCTTTCCACATAGGAATTTAAAATGCTGTCGGCATAAACATTGCCGTGCGCCTGTATCCGCGCGTTTTCAACATACAAAGCCCGAACGCTGCCATCGGCCACTACCATATCCTTGCCGTTGCCCTTAATGCCCCCGCAGATGACCACATTGCTGCCTGCCACCAGCACTGCATTTTCGGCTACGCCGTCAACAATAATATTGCCCCCTGCCCGTACCGAAAACCCGCTGGCAACATCGCCCCTGACATGCACGCTGCCCACAAACAAAATATTGCCGGTGGAGGCGTCCACGTTGTCCACCGTCACAATGCGGCCGACATATACCGTCCGACCCTTTAGGAATACTTGCCCGTCGCAGGTAGCGTAAAGCTTTGTCCTGTCGTCGGACAGCATGGTATTTACACCGTGTACCAAGCCCACGGACTTTCCGGTAATTCCAGTCAACACATCGCCGCAAACCGAAATGCCGGTGGTGCCCACGGTTGCTAGGACAATATCGCAAAGTAAATCGCCCTTTTTTACACTTTGCACATAGTCAAGGGACTTGTAGTCCGCAATCCCGTTTTCCCCTATTTTGGGTGCCAAATTCACCACGGGCACAAAGTGATAGATGACTGCGCCGTCCTTGCCGGACTGGGGCGCTTTTCCCTCGGCTATTTTAATTTTTCGGTTGTAGATAGGGTGCTGAACCAGCCGGTCAATGTAATCTTCCTTCACACCGTACACCACGCCGCTTCGCAGCAGCGCGGTACGAATCGCCCGTTCGCTGGGGGCGCTACCGCATTCCTCCGGTGCAGTCATGGTAATGTAAGCCTCTACCATCGAGTTATCGAAGGTAATGCGTACCAGCTGCTCCCCTTCAATGCGCTGCTCTGGAACAACATCCACCGTCAGCGGTTGCAGCTCCCGCCGCGCCTGCTCCAATTCAAGCAGAGCGACAAAATCCGCTTGCTCGCTCATAATCAAATCCTGTGCTTGCAGCACATCGGTGATGAGCGCGTCAATATCCATTTCGCAGATCTCGTCTAAATCCAGACCCATCAGGGAGGGGTCTAGCAGCTGGTGGCTCATCAGTGCCTGATTGCAGGAGGTGCCAAGGTGGGTACGCATAATAGTATCCTTGAGCAAGTCCTCTATTCGTATGTTGTTTCGGTTTTCACACTTCATGTACACACCAGTCTTTCCCTAAAAACAGCAACCAGCTTCACAACTAATAAAGATAATCAGTTTCATTCTATCACAGAAATTCAGTTACTTCAACAACAAATTTGGGAAATGTGTTGAGAATCAGAAAAACAAGTCAGAATCGTCTTTGAATTTTGGTCATTTGGGCGCCTTTATTGTTCTGCGGTATTGCAGCGGCGTTAGCCCGGTGGACTTTTTAAAGGTGCGGGCAAAGTAATTGGTATCGTTAAAGGCGCACTTCCCGGCAATATCCCCAATGGAAAGCTCCGGGATGGCCAAAAGAGCCTTGGCTAACCCAATGCGCTTGTCGCGAATGTATTCCCCAATGGACATTCCCAAATGCTTAGCAAACAGGTGGGAGAGGTAGTATTTGCTGACAAAGCATTTAGTGGCAATCTCCTCCAACCCCGTTTCGGTCAAAAAGCCCTGATCGATGTAGTAGAGGGCACTTTGCAGTACCGGGTCCTTGTGGGGCAGCTCGACCGCTTGGTGGCGCTGGTTCAGGATGCGGAAAATATACATCAGCAGTGCGTGGGAAGCATCCTTGGCAATTTCAATGTAAAACTCGTCCTTGCCGGAAATTTCGTCCTTAATGATGTTAAACAGCCGTATGAATACCGGCGCGGCGTCCTGTACGTTGTAAATGCAGTCGGACTGCGCCGAAAGAATGCAGTTGGGTGGAAGATTTTTGAGCTGAATTTTGTCAAACGCAATGAAGCTGGCCTCCAGCGGCTCTGCGGTGCTGCTGTGTTCGCAGTGTACTGCCCCGGCGTTATAGATAATAATATCGCCTTTGCCGATGGGGTAATTCGTATCGCCCAGTGTGACCGTGCCGGCACCGTCCAAAATAAAAAGAATTTCAAGAAAAGGGTGTGCGTGGGGGCTGTCCTCCCAATCCTGCAATTTACGCAGTGTTCCCGAGTAAAGCAGGGTGGAGGTAATGTCAATAAACGACTCCCGGTCAACGATGTAGTGCTGGCGCTGGGCACTGTCATTGCGAGCTTTTTGGCGCATTCAAGTTCATCTCCTTTCACAACAGCTACATTATACCGTTTCGCAGAATAAAAGTCAAAAAAACGAGGGAAAAACAGCACTGGATTGTGGTGGGACACAACAATTTCGGACATAGCAAATATTGCGCAATAATGCTATACTTTAAGTCAGTATCATAAGCCATAAAAAGGCTGAAAATGGAATAGAGCGAGGAGAAAAACAATGGACATTAATTTGGTGAAAGAGCAAATCTGCGATGTGTGCCACAAGATGTGGCAATTGGGCTGGGTGGCAGCAAACGACGGCAACGTTTCTGCGCGGCTGGAGGATGGTACCTTTCTGGCAACCCCTACCGGCATGAGCAAAAGCTTTATTACCCCGGAAAAGCTGGTGCGCATTGACGCTGATGGCAAGGTGCTGGAGGCCGCGCCGGGAATGCGTCCCAGCAGCGAAATTAAAATGCACCTGCGCTGCTACCAAAAGCGCCCCGATGTGTGGAGCGTCATTCATGCCCACCCACCCGGCGCAACCGGTTTTGCCGTAGCCCATAAGTCCATGGACATGTACAACATGATTGAGGATGTAGCGGTCATTGGCAGTGTTCCACTGACACCCTATGGCACTCCCTCCACCGCCGAGGTGCCGGACTCCATCGAGCCGTTTTTGGAAGAGCACGATGTAATGCTGCTGGAAAACCACGGCGCGCTTGCGGTAGGCAGCGATGTCATCACCGCCTTTTACCGCATGGAAAGTTTGGAGCTGTGGGCGAAGATTACCATTAACGCCATTATTCTGGGGGGCACTCACGACATCAGCCGGGAGAACATCCAGAAGCTAATTGACCTGCGGGGGTACTACGGCGTAACAGGCCGTCACCCCGGCTACAAAAAGTATAATGAGGAAGAGGTGTAACAAATGCTGAAAAACATTCCCTCCATTCTTTCCCCCGCGCTGCTCAAGGTACTAATGGAGATGGGACACGGAGATGAAATCGTCATTGCGGATGGCAACTTTCCCTCGGAAAGCATGGGACGCAACTGCATTGTGCTCCGGGAGGACGGCCATGGAGTGACCGAGCTGCTGGACGCCATCCTACAGCTGCTACCGCTGGATCAGTACTCCGCGAAGCCGGTTGCCCTAATGGAGGTCACCCCGGGCGACAACTGCGGCAGGCCGGTTATTTGGGACAGCTACACCGCCCTGTTGCAGCAGTACGACCCGCAAAACAGCGGCATTGAGATGATGGAGCGCTACGCCTTTTACGAGCGTTCTAAAAAAGCCTATGCCATTATCGCATCGGGTGAAACCGCTATCTATGCGAATGTTTTGCTGAAAAAGGGTGTCGTAAAATGAGCAGAGTGCTTGCCTTCGACTTTGGAGCATCCAGCGGGCGAGCCATTCTGGCAGAATACAAAAATGGTGGCCTGACCTACCACGAGGTACACCGCTTTGACAACAACCCGACCCAGTGGCAGGGACACCTGTGCTGGGATTTTGACAGCCTGATGGCCAATGTCCGGGAGGGCATTGCAAAAGCGGGCAGCTTCGACAGCATTGGCTTTGATACATGGGGCGTGGACTTTGGTTTACTGGACGCGCAGGGAGCCCTCCTTGGCAGGCCGGTACACTACCGGGATACCCGTACAAATGGCGTGGTGGAGAAGGCGCTGCAAAAAATTGATGCCCTGACGCTGTACCGGTAAACATGCAACAAGA
>JAVVRO010000121.1:0-5864 GCA_036654695.1 Angelakisella sp.
TTTTTACCAACTTTAAATTCTGTGCAGTAGCCAGCCTAATGCGTCGTCAATCACTTCGTCGTGGCAGTATTCATTGAAAATTTCGTGGAACAGGCCGCCGTATACCTTGAGCTGGCGGTCGGTGGAGGCGATTTTGCCGAACATGTCGTGGCTGTCGGTAACGCTGACCAGCGCGTCGCGTTCGCCATGCAGCAGCAGCACCGGGTAGGCAAATTCCGGCAGATGTTCACCCAGCCAAGTAACGCCCGCGTTCAGCGCGTAGCATAGGCCAGTGGTAAAGGTTTTTGTGTTGTAGGGGTCGGCTACATAGTCCTCCACCACCTTGCGCACCGAGCAAACACCGTCGCCAAGCTCATTGGGCAGTTGAGTGTGCGGGTCAAGCCCCACAGGGACATCGGCAATTAGCCGGCGGTGGTCGTGGGTCAGTGCGCCGCTAAGCACAATGCCGCGCAGCTTGCCGGGGTACTGTACCCCGTACAGCGCACCGCAAAAACCGCCCATGCTGTGCCCCAGCAGGAAGGTGGGCAGCGTGGGATTTTCACGCTTGGCCAGCTCAACCACACAGTCAGTGTCGCCGGTCATTTCCCGCCAGTCGGTATAATAGGTGCGTTCGCCGCCGGACCGCCCGTGGCCGCGATGGTCAAACCGGTAGCAGCCCACGCCCTGCGCGGTAAAGCGCTCCACCAGATAGTCGTACCGCCCGTGATGCTCGCACAGACCGTGTACAATGACCACGATGGCGCGGCAGTTGTCTGGAATGTCCTTGCGAAGATAAAGCTCGGTGCCGTCAAAGGATTGAATTGTCGTTGCTTGCGGTTTCATCTGCTGTTCCTCCTGTATTGTTTTTTATTGTGTTACCGGACTCCGCCCTCGGTGAACGAGAACAGTCCCTTGTCCGCATCCAGATGGGCGGTGGTGCCAAAGGGGAAAATGGCGTTGTTTGCGCCATGGCCAAAGTCCTCGGTGCGCACCACCGGAATGTGGTACCGCTGCCCAAGCTCGGTCAGCAGGCGGTCGATGCACGGTTGGTCGTTGCTGGAGTAGTGCCCGAAGATGAGCCCAGTGGCCTGCGCGAACAGTCCGCTTTGCTCCAAGTGAGCGAAGTACCGCGCCACCGCTGCGGGAATGCTGAACATCTCGTGATCCTCGATGACCAGCAGGAGGCGTTCGCTTTTGTCCGGGGGCTGGAAGCGGCCGTTTTGCAACAGAGAAAGATTGACCAGATAACCGCCGTACAGACGACCATCGGCCACGCCACCGGTGAGCACCCGCCAAGGACTGCTTTTTGTGTATTCGGTACTGCCCTCCATCAGGCGGGCGGTAAACGCTTGGTAGTTGTAGTCGGTTAGCTCACGGAACGTGCCGGGGGAGGAGCCGTAAAACACCACCAGCTTGCTTTGGGCTTGAATGGCATTCAACAGGGTAGTGCCATCGCTGAAGCTGCAATAAATTTTGGGATGCTTGCGGAGTAGGTCAAAATCCACAAAGGGCAGAATTTCGTTGCAGACCTCGCCGCCGCTAAAGTATACCATGGTGACTTCGGGGTCGGCAGCCATGGCATGCAGATCGTCCACCCGCTGCTGTACCGTGCCGGAATAGACGTTGGTGTCGGAATAAAAATTCGGGGACAGCTTGACCTGAAAGCCATGGGCACGCAGCCCGGCGACTGCCGGCTCTACTCGCACCGCATCGGCAGCGGAGCAGGGCGAAATGAGGCCGATGGTGTCGCCGGGTTTTAATTTAGAGGGTTTGAGAAATTCCATCGTTTTGTCGTCCCTTTCGGAGTGTATTTTTAGTTACAAAACCACTTCCAGTATACCACGCAGTAAAAAAAACACAAGGCAAAGTGTTTACGTTATCGTCATTGACCTTTCTGCCGGAATCGGTTAAAATAAGTGGTAGTGCTTGTCAAAAAGCAGAAAGGAAGGTTCAGAATGCCAACAATTTCCCCATCACTGCTGGCGGCTGATTTTGGCCGATTACAGCAGGAGCTTGACGATATTAAAGCGGGCGGCGCGGAGATGCTGCATCTGGATGTCATGGACGGACATTTTGTGCCCAACATTTCCTTCGGGATGCCGGTAATTGCTTCGCTGCGTCGCAAAAGCGACCTAATCTTTGATGTGCATATTATGATTGCCCAGCCTCAGCGGTATCTGGACGCGCTGGCTAAGGCGGGCGCGGATATTATCACCTTCCATTTGGAGGCAGAGGGCGACCCGGCACAGACCATTCAGGCTATCCATGCAGCGGGCTGCAAGGCAGGGATTTCGGTCAAGCCGGACACCCCAGCGGCAGCGGTGCTGCCCTACCTTGACCGGGTGGAGCTGGTGCTGGTGATGACGGTAGAGCCGGGCTTTGGCGGACAGAAATTCCGCCCCTCCATGATGCCCAAGCTGCGGGAAATTGCCGACGAAGCCGCGCGCTTGGGTCGGGACGACCTGTACTTGCAGGTGGACGGGGGTGTCGCCAAGGATACCATTGGACTTTGCGCGGAAAACGGAGCAAACTGCTTTGTGGCAGGCTCCGCTATCTTTGGTGCAAAGGATTATGCCGCCGAGATTGCGCAGCTGCGCCGATTAGCCGAAAAGGGGTGATACCATGGCGATTTCCATACAACTGGCGGAGTTTTTTCGCCGAGGGGTACGGATGGACCAGCACAAGGAACCGGCCATGTCCAAACCGCTGGAGCTGCTGACCGCCAAGCCCAATTACAGCATCATTGCCGGTGCGCCCATCATCGACGATATTGAAAAAATAGAGGCCTTTGAAATTATTCGCCGGGCTAAAAGCGCCCGGATTATTGACGAACGGGACGGACTGCCGCTTTACAAAAAGCTCCGCGCCTGCCTGACCAAAAATGTATCCATTCGGGTAGACTGCGTGGACGACGAACCCTATATTACCAGCCAGATGACCCCGATTATCCACCTGCGGGAGGAATTTTCCATGGGGCTGCGACTAGCGCAAAAGGCGGTAGCGGCACAGAGCAGCAGCATTGAGGTGTACCGCAACATGACCGACCTAGAAAGCCGCGTGCCGTTGCTTATTGGCGGGGTGCGGGTGAAACGCATTGGGGGGGTGTACCCCGCCGAAATTCGCAGCGGTAGCAGTTTGCTGACCGAGGGGGGACGCACCTGCCTATACCTTGGCTCCTGCGCACTGGTACACCTGTACCGAGCGGTGTTTCAGGCACGGGTGCAGGAAACGGCCTTTATTACCGTTTCCGGAAACTGCGTTGCCAACCCCTGCAACATGGAGGTAGCCATTGGGGTACCCATAACCGACGTGCTGGACCGCTGCGGACTGGTGGACACCCCGACCCGCGTGGTACTGGGCGGCTCCATGACTGGCGAGACTGTTGATGACACGGACAGCGTAACAATTGGCGTGACCAGCCGGGCGGTGCTGGCGCTGCGGGAGGATGAACGCAACAAGCACTACAGCTGTATTCGCTGCGGGCGTTGTACGGAGGTTTGTCCCATGCGGCTGAATCCCATGCTGATTTACCAGTCGATTGCGGCAGGGCAGGACGAGCAGGTCAGCAAGCTGGACTACCAGCAGTGCATTCAGTGCATGTGCTGTAGCTTTGAGTGCCCGGCCAAGCTGGACATCGCTATGGTAATCTCGCGCTACGGAAGAAAGAAGGCCAATCCATGAAGCTGAAGATGCACCTTGCCCCCCACATCCGCAGCGGATTGAGCAACCGCGCCATTATGGGCGACGCTGTGATTACGCTGGGAGCTATCTACATTATGGCGTTCTTTTACTACGGACAACGAGCGCTGTGGCTGGGCGCGCTGTCCGTGACTACCTGTGTGGCGGCGGATGCGCTGTGCTGTCTGCTGCGCCGCCGCAAGGTAAACACCATGGACTATTCCTCGGTAGTAACCGGACTGTTGCTCCCGTTGTTGCTGCCGGCCACCATCCCCTATCACATTGTAGTGATTGCGGGATTGTTTGCCATCTGCGCGGTTAAGCAGCCCTTTGGCGGAGTGGGGCACAACCTGTTTAACCCGGCGGCGGGCGGCTTTGCCTTTGCGCTGGTGTGCTGGCCCAAGCAGCTGCTAAGCTACCCCATGCCCTTTGTGCCGCTGGCGGTGACCGGTCAGGCAACCACGCCGCTTTATAACAGCACGGCTTTTACTATGTATGTGGGCGGCATTCCCCAAGTGGATGCGCAGAACTTGGTGCTGGGGCTGAACCCCGGCCCCATGGGGACAACGAACCTGCTGGTGCTGGCAGCCTGCCTGCTGTATTTGGTCATGCGGCGCACCGTGCGCATTCAGCAGCCCGCCTTTATGCTGGGTGCCATGGCGGCCGTCGCGTGGTTTTTCCCGCGCACCATGGCAACCGGCTGGCATTCGGTGTTTTTGGAGTTGGCGGCGATGCCAACCCTGTTTTTTGTTACATTTATGTTCAATGACCCAGTGACTACCCCGGCACGAGGCACCACCAAGGCACTTTACGCAGGGGTGGCGGGGCTTGTGGTGATGCTGTTCCGCCATCTGGGCGGGTACGAGATTGCAGAGCCGTTTGCGCTGCTGCTGATGAACGGCCTGAGCCCTGCCTTTGACGCAGTGGCCGAGCTGATGAATACAATTGTGAGGAGGGCGGCCTTTGAAACGCAAGCAACTACGGATCAACCCAGCTTGGGAGAAGATGACGAAGAAGCATAAACAAAAGATGGAACAGGCCAGCGGTGACGAGCTGGCGATTCGGGTACACCTGCAACAGGAGGTACTAAACTGGGATGGCCTAGCTGCCGCCCTTTCATTTTGCGTACCCTTTGTAGTGGTGGTGGCAACCGGTGTTCGCAACGCAGTTGCCATAACCCTAGTGCTGCTGGCGGTGCTGCTGCCGGTGGGGTTGCTGCGCTTTGCCCTGCGGGAAAAGCTGGAAATGCCGGGCTGGTTGGCAGCGCCAATCTGTGCGCTGTCATCGGCTGGAGTGGTTGCCTTTGCCGGGGTGCTACTGCGGCAGTACTTCCCTCAGGTTAGCGAATCCCTGGGGATGTACCTGTATCTTCTGGCGGCATACCCTGTGGCAGCGGCAATTTCCTACGGTAAAACGGCCGGCAAGGCATCCACCACGGTGCTGTGGTCGCTGCGCAACGTGTTGTACATGGGCGTGTTTTCGCTGTTAGCGGGCGGTGTGCGTGAACTGCTGGCACAGGGCAGACTGGCGGGTGTTGAGTTGCCGGTCAGCTTCCGAATGGAGGGGGCTGCAATGCCGTTCTTTGGGTTTATCATGCTGGGGTTTGTGTTGGCTGCGGTGACGGCCATCCGCAACCTGCTGCGCGGAACTGCCGTGGGAGCGTCTACTGCCGATGGGGCGGCTTCGGGGGTGCCGGAGCGGAAAGGGAGTGACGGCGTATGACCTTTGTACAGCTGTTGGCCATTGCGCTGACTGCCGCCATTACCGAAAACATGGTATTTTGCCGTGGGCTGGGGCAGGGCTTCCAGCACCCGGAGCAAAAAAGGGTTGCAGATTTACTGGTAATGGGCTGCAACACAACGCTGCTGACAACCCTTGCTGCCGTAAGCGGCTGGCTAGGGCAGCTGCTGTGCGACAACGTTTGGAAGCTGCTGAGCTGGACGCGGCCGCTATTGTACCTTGCCATTTACGCTGTGGCCATTATGGTGGGAATGCTGTTGATACAGGCCTGCGGCGCGGTGCTGGACCGCACACTGTCCACCGTTTCGGCCAAGCTGGTATATGGGTTTGTGCCCTTGGGCACACTGTTTGTAATCGGCAATGGCAGCTTTAGCGGTTGGGAAGTGGTATTTTACGGCTTTGGGACAGGGGCAGGCTTTTTACTGGCCTCGCTGGTAAACTATTCGTTGCAGCGGCGGTTGCAGCAC
>JAVVRO010000122.1:0-5826 GCA_036654695.1 Angelakisella sp.
GGTGTGGATTCGGCCTACCTGCTGTACGCCGCCAAGGCCTGCGGCTGCAAGGTCAAGGGCTACTACGCAAAAAGCGTCTTTCAGCCCCGGTTTGAGCTGGACGATGCCACCCGACTTGCCAAGGAGCTGGGGGTGGAGCTGGCAGTGCTGCCGCTGGAGGTGCTGGACAATCCCGATATTCGGCAAAACCGTGCTGACCGCTGCTACTACTGCAAGCAGGCAATTTTTACAAGGCTGTTGACTGCCGCCGCCGCCGACGGCTTTTCGGTACTGGCCGACGGCACCAACGCCAGCGACGACGCAAACGACCGCCCGGGAATGCGCGCCCTTGCAGAGCTAAAGGTAGTATCGCCGCTGCGGCTTTGCGGCATTACCAAGGCGCAGCTGCGGGAGTGCTCCCGGCTGGCGGGGCTGTTCACCTGGAACAAGCCTGCCTATGCCTGTTTGGCTACGCGTGTGGCTACCGGGTGTGCGCTGGATGGGGAGACACTGGCACGGATAGAGCGCGGCGAACAGCTGCTTACCTCACTGGGCTTTCGCGATTTGCGGCTGCGGGTGCAGGGCGGCGCTGCAAAAATTCAGCTGCCGGAAAATCAGCTTGACAGAGCGGTTAAAATGCGACAAGATATAATAGATGGTCTGGCGGGTGACTTTTCGGCCGTGCTGCTGGACTTAAAGGCGAGATAAAGAGGGAAGTAACCATGAATAAACAGGAACTGCTGACCCTGCTGGACGCAGTAAAAAACGGGGAACAAACGCCGGAGCAGGCAGCTGTCCAGCTTAAAATTGCACCCATGGCTGACTTGGGCTACGCAAAGCTGGACTACCACCGGGGAATGCGGCAGGGCACCGGCGAGGTTCTCTACGGAGCGGGCAAAACGCCCCAGCAAATTGCGGGGATTTTGGAACGAATGGCAGCGGACGGACAAGAGGATATCCTGATTACACGGATGTCACCAGAGGCCGCAGAGCTGGCCGCTACGGTGGTACCCCTAGACTATCACCCGCTGTCCAAGGTGGGCATTGCCGTACCGAGGGAGCACCGCCCCGCCGTGGGCGCAATTGTCATCGCCTCGGGCGGCACTAGCGACATGGCTGTCTGCGAGGAGGCTGCCTTGACCGCCGAGGTATTGGGCAATCGGGTCATTCGGCTGTATGATGTCGGAGTATCGGGACTGCACCGGTTGCTGGGCAGCTTGGAGATATTAGCCTCTGCTCGGGTTATTATTGCCGTCGCCGGTATGGAGGGGGCGCTGGCCAGTGTAGTGGGCGGCTTGGTGGACTGCCCGATTATTGCGGTGCCCACTAGCGTCGGCTATGGCGCAAACTTTGGAGGGGTGTCGGCGCTGCTGTCGATGCTTAACTCCTGTGCCAGCGGAGTATCGGTAGTCAACATTGACAATGGGTTTGGCGCGGCATTTTCTGCCAGTCGCATCAACCAGATGACAACAGCAACATCGTGAAAGGAAACAACAATGAAACTACTTTATCTTGATTGTTCCATGGGAGCGGCGGGCGATATGCTGCTGGCTGCCCTGCTGGAGCTGCATCCCACCCCGGAAAGCTTTGTGACAAAGCTAAACAATCTGGGCATTCCCAAGGTGCGCGTCAGTCGGCAGCCTGCGGTAAAGTGCGGCGTGACCGGTACCCACGTTTCGGTGACGGTGGACGGCCAAGAGGAGCACAGTGAAGACATAGCTCCCCATGACCATGACCATGACCACGACCATGACCACGACCACGACCACAACCATGACCATGACCACGACCACGACCATGACCACAACCAACCGCACCACCATGGGAGCATGGAGGAGATTGCGCAGCTGATTGCCGGGCTGCCGGTTTCGCAACGGGTACGGGAGGATGCGCTGGCAGTT
This sequence comes from Angelakisella sp., assembly GCA_036654695.1. Lineage (GTDB taxonomy): Bacteria > Bacillota > Clostridia > Oscillospirales > Ruminococcaceae > Angelakisella. Next base: position 1,881 of record JAVVRO010000122.1, read on the forward strand.
TACCGGCTGATTGCCGAGGCCGAAAGCCGTATTCACGGCGTACCGGTGGGTCAGGTGCATTTTCACGAGGTGGGCAGCATGGATGCGGTTGCCGATATTGTGGGAGTTTCGCTATTGCTGGAGGAGCTGGCACCGCAAAAAATTATTGCGTCCCCAGTGTGCGTAGGCAGCGGACAGGTGCATTGTGCCCATGGCATACTGCCGGTACCCGCCCCTGCTACCGCTGACCTTTTGCGCGGAGTGCCTTGTTACAGCGGTGACAGCTCCGGCGAGCTGTGTACCCCCACGGGTGCGGCGCTGCTAAAATACTTTTGTGACAGCTTTGGCTCCATGCCGGTTATGTCAATACAGGGAATTGGCTACGGCATGGGCAGCAAGGACTTTCCGGCGGCGAACTGCCTGCGCGCCATGCTGGGCAGCACCGATACCGGCAGCAGCGCTACCGAGCCGAACGACAGCATTACCGAGCTTAGCTGCAATCTGGACGACATGACCGGCGAGGCCATCGGCTTTGCCTGCCAAAAGCTGCTGGAGTGCGGTGCGCTGGATGTTTTCACGCTGCCTATCACCATGAAAAAGGGTCGTCCCGCTACCATGCTAACAGTGCTGAGCAAAAACGCGGATGCTGACCGGCTGGCTGCCGCGCTGCTTCGCTACACCACTACCTTTGGGGTGCGCAGCAGTGTTTGCCGCCGCTACACACTGGATAGAACCATTGACAAAATTGCTACACCGCTGGGTGAAATCCGCATTAAAACCGGCAGCGGCTATGGCATTCAAAAGCGCAAGCCGGAGTACGACGATTTGGCCGAATTGGCTGACCAGCAGGGTGTGGCCATCCATGAGTTGCTGCAAAAGCTGGGAATGTAATGACAGCCGGAAGCACCGCAATGGGCAGCGAATGCAGCATGGGAAGCTCCTTTTTGACACTGAATAAAAAACAATAGGATGGTACGGTCAAATGAATCAGCTCAGCTACTCTCCCGATGAATTTCTCCTAAACGGCAAGCCGTTTCGCATGCTTTCAGGCGCAATCCATTACTTTAGAACCCTGCCGGAATGCTGGGAGGATCGCTTAAAAAAGTTGAAGGCCTGTGGACTGAACACGGTGGAAACCTACTGCTGCTGGAACCTGCATGAGTTGCAGGAGGGGCAGTTTGACTTTACCGGTCTGCTGGACTTAGGACGCTTCCTAGATATGGCAAACAGCCTTGGACTGTATGCTATTGTGCGCCCGGGGCCATTCATCTGTGCGGAATGGGACTTTGGCGGGCTGCCCTACTGGCTGCACAACACCCCGCTACACCTGCGTTGCAGCGACCCGGCATTTTTAGCCAAGCTGCGCCCCTATCTGGACAAAATCTGCGAGATTGTGCGTCCGCGGTTGGGCTCGACAGGCGGGAATGTGCTAATGCTGCAGGTGGAAAACGAATACGGCAGCTATGGGGACGACAAGGATTATTTGCAGGCCATTGCCGATATCTATTTGGAAAACGGCATTGACTGTATGCTGTTTACCTCCGACGGCACCAGCGACGCGGCGCTATCCGGCGGCACGTTGCCCCAGTACCTGTCCACCTGTAACTTTGGAAGCAGGGGGCGGGAGGCTAACGACAAGCACCGGCAGCATTTCCCCGACCAGCCGTTGCTGTGCACCGAGTTTTGGAACGGCTGGTTTGACCACTGGGGCGAACCACGTCATGTCCGCAGCGGCGCAGAGGTTGCCGATGCCATGAACGAGGTGTTGGAGCTTGGCGGGTCGCTGAACCTTTATATGTTCCACGGTGGCACCAACTTTAACTTTTGGAACGGTGCGAATCACCACGACCGGTACTATCCCACCATTACCAGCTACGACTACGACGCACCCTTAAGCGAAGCGGGCGACATGACCGAAAAGTACTATGCGGTCAAGGCAGCCTTGGAGCAACGCTTTGGAGCAGCACCGAAGCTGGCGGTTGCCAACAGCCCCAAGGCCGCCTACGGCAGCATAGCGCTGACCAAAAAAGCGGGACTTTTGCAAAATCTGGCGGCGCTTGCCATGCCGGTGAACTCGGCATTTCCCATGACCTTCGAGCAACTGCTGCTGCCCTTTGGCTTTGTGCTGTACTCTACGGTGCTGGTGGGGAACGGCGGGGAGCAGACGCTGACCCTGTGCGACCTCCACGACCGGGCGCAGATTTTTCTGGACGGCAAGCCTGCCGGGATAGAATACTGCGCGGCGCCCGGCGAAGCGCCCATCAAGGTGGAAGCGGCTTTCGGGCAGGAGGTGCGGCTGGATATTTTAGTAGAAAACATGGGACGAGTCAACTTTGGACACAGGCTGGGCGAGCGCAAGGGTCTTGTGGGCGGTGTACTGTTTGGGGGTATTTACCACAGCGGATGGACACAGTATCCGCTGGGCATGACCGACCTGAGCAAGCTGCACTACGGTGTGGCAAAAGCGGGTCAGCCGGTGTTTATGACCGGCAGCGTAACTGTTGATGCGCCAATGGACACCTTTGTAAGGCTGGACGGTTTTACCAAGGGCGTGGTTTTTGTCAACGGGTTCAATCTTGGGCGGTTCTGGAACACCGCTGGCCCTCAAAAGACTTTATATCTGCCGGCGCCGCTGCTGCATGCGGGCACCAACGACTTGACAGTACTGGAGCTGGAACCAACCGGCGCGGACGTGATACAGCTGGTGGATACGCCTGATTTGGGGTAGCATTTTCCCCTAGTACAGGCACGGCGCTGCCGCTATTGGCATATACATAGCATGACGAACTACAACAATAAGTAGGGGTGATGATGATGTATATGAACCTTGTAGCGGCGGCGCTTTCCCATTTTTTGTACTTTGCGCTACATATTACCTGCGCGGGAACTTTTCCTAAGCCCTTGTCTTCTCAGGACGAGCGGGACTGCTTGGAACGCATTGCAGTGGGTGATATGGCTGCACGCAACCGCTTAATTGAACACAATTTGCGGCTGGTGGCGCATATCGTCAAAAAGTACTATGCGGTTTCCGGCGAGCAGGAGGATTTAATTTCCATCGGCACTATGGGACTCATCAAGGCGGTCAATACCTTTGATTATAAAAAAGGAACCCGATTTGCAACCTATGCCAGCAGGTGTATCGAAAATGCTATCCTATCATAACGGCTCCATTTGACACTGGTACAATCGTGGCCCTTGCCTTGGGCATTCTGGCAGCAATTCCGTCATTTTTATTCCAGCAAAAACTATGGAAGGTAAAACGCAATTCCGACATTAGCGACTGACATGAGCATCGAACTGGTCACTACTCTTCTTGGCTGCCTCGACTACTACTGCAACAACAGCCGCCGCATCAAAGCAAAGAAAACTATTCAGCAATGTTTACAACTTTAATGTGGAATCTTTTGCGGCGCTGTGGTAGAATAATTATAATACTATTCTCCAATGAAAGCACTTGTAAAAGCGCTTTCATTGGGGTGCTTTGCGCCGCGCCGAAAAAATGATTCCTGACGGCAAATTATCACCCGTAAGCGATGCGCCAAAGGATTGCCCGATTTACCATTGCAGACTGAGAAAATGCCACATAGGATGCTCTCGCATTCAGTCGCATGAACAGCGCACCTACAAATGCCATTTGAAAGACAAGCCACGCAAAAAGTCCCTAATTCTGAACACAAGCTCTATGAACAAAATATCGTTCATGGAGCTTTGCGGTGAGTCCTGTGTTGCAATGTGCCATTACAAACGAAAAGCTCTTGCCCGTTTTCACTGGATTGGTGCAGGGAATGGGATTTTGTACATTTTTAGCAAATTTTTAGCAAATTTTTAGAAATAGATGGGGAACTGCGGTGTATAATCAAGGTGAGAACTTATGCCCCAATGTTCAAAGACACCCGCCGGAAGAACAAATCTAGACAGAAAGGGGAGGGAAATTGAAAACGGTAGCAATTGTTGAAATACATGGGGA
>JAVVRO010000123.1:0-5738 GCA_036654695.1 Angelakisella sp.
TTTGAAAAAATATTGCAGGCCACCGGCAACATGATGGACCCCATGCGCATTATGCTGATTGGAACCGTGGTGAACCTTGTCCTTGACCCGATTATGATTTTCGGGCTGCTGGGGTGCCCGGCCATGGGGGTGCGGGGCGCGGCAATTGCAACGGTGATTGGGCAGATGGCCTCCTGCGCTTACGCATTCTGGGTCAGCGTGCTAAGCCGCAAAAACCACCGCGTGACCATTATACTGCGGGGGTTCCGAATCGACAAAAAGACCATCGTCGACATCTATCGAGTGGGCATTCCCTCGATGGTGATGCAGTGCATCGGGTCGGTGATGGTGTCCGGCATGAACCTTATTTTAATCGGCTTTTCCCAGGCGGCGGTGTCGGTGTTTGGGGTTTACTTTAAGCTACAATCCTTCGTTTTTATGCCGGTGTTTGGGCTAACCAGCGGCGTTATGCCCATTATGGGCTACAGCTACGGCGCGCGCAACCGCAAACGGCTCATGGCGTCGCTGTGGTACGGCATGGCCATTGCCGCTGTCATTATGGTGCTGGGCACGGGGGCATTTCTGTTTTTCCCCCAACAGCTGCTTAGCATCTTCAATGCCGACAGCGAGCTGCTGCGCATTGGCATTCCGGCGCTGCGGATTATCTCCCTCAGCTTTTTGCCTGCCGCGGCGGGCATTATGGTGTCCACACTGTTTCAAGCGGTGGGCATGGGAGTACACAGTCTGACCATATCGGTGCTTCGCCAGCTGGTGATGATTCTGCCGCTGGCTGTGCTGCTTGCCCCACTGGGCATTGACTATGTGTGGCTGTCCATGCCCATTAGCGAAGCCTTTGCGCTGGCGGCCGCGGCGCTACTTATGCGCAGTACGTACCGCAAGCGGCTGCTGCCGCTGGACAGACCGCTGGAATCACCGGTCAACCCTGCCTAACAGCAGCAAGGTTACAAAGATTTTACTAATTTTGTGCCGATGTAATGAAGTTGTAATGAAATCTTCATCGAAAGAGGATGAACTGCACGGTTTGGTAGGCTATAATAAGACTATACCAACCAAACACAGCGTTTCCTCCATTATAATTTAATCTTTGTAGTCATCCGCCGTCCACGCCAGGGGACGGCGGATTGTTTGTTTTACGGATACTGTCAGTGATACGACCATGGGAGCGCGATGCCCCGCATGGGCAGGTGCGACACCCTAGCAGCAGTCTTGGGACGGCATTGCCAGCGGCAGGGGGAACCAGTCGGCAGGCAGCTGTGCCGGACGCGGTACACCCAGCTGCGCAAACAGCAGCCGTGTTGCTTGGGCAGCGGTCAGGGACAGGGCAACCGTGCTGCCTGTGGGCAGCTCAGCCACAGCGGGTTGCCCCTCCACCACCGACAGGCGCAAGCAGCGTCCGTCAATGGCAAGGGTAACGCTGCCGTCGCTTAACCGCTGGTAGCTGCCCTTCAGCCGCAAAAACGCGTCGATGACCGCCAGAAAGTCCACAATTAAAAAGTTGTGGTTGTTGAACAAGCTGCCACCCTCGCAGACCGCCTCCAGCGCGCCCAGCTGTGCCTGCTCCCACAACGGCAGTTGGCAGCGCAGTCCATGGGGCGACAGCTGCACGACAATCGCCTTGCACAGAGTAAGGAACAGCGCGTCGTCGTACAGGGTAGCTTCCGCCAGCACCCGCTTGTCGCCCGGCAGCAGGGTGAAAACCCCCGCGAGCTTGCCGTTTTGCAGCACAAGGTAGGGCTCCCCCAGCCAGCTGCGCAGCACCTGTACAAAGCTGTCCCCGTCACGAACAACGTGGCAGGGCTTACTGTTGTGCAGCGCCACCGCTTCGCCCAGCAGCGGGTGGTTGGCGGTCATGGGCACCAGCGCAAGGCCGCTGTCGTCCAGCTGACCAAGGGCATGCTTTACATTGGCAGGGGTCAGGTCGCAGCGCCACTGGCTGCCGGCAGGACAGTACCCAAAATATTCATAGCGTTGACGGTTGCCATCCAGTACACTGAGGGCGCAGCCGTCATTTTTTAATTTTTCCACAGTGGCGGCCATCAGCTGCTGCATGTACCCCTTGCCGCGGGCGTCGGGGGTTACCGAAACAGTACCAACCTCTGCCACAGCAAGCTGAGTGCCCAGTACCGATATCACATCCCGGTGCGCCAGCACCAGTGACTTAATTTCGCCGTTTTCCTTTATCAGCAGATGATCCGGACGATAGGAAACCTGTTCGCCGTACAGCTTGGGCAGCAGCGCCGCAAAGCCGCCCGCGGGCAGGTCAGAAAAGGCCGCATTTGCCGCCTGTATGATGGCTGACAGCTCGCCGGGTTGATTTACTACAATTTCGCTCATGATATGGTTCCTCCGTGTTTCATTTTCTTATCGTTATGATACAATTCCCCTTGGCTGTTGTCAAGATAAGCCCCTGTCAGAATGGATAATAATTTTAGAACGTGCAACTGCGATTTTGCAACTTTTATTATTGACAATTGCATTTTTTAATTGTATGCTTTAATACAATAAATAGCGTAAAGATAGCTGCAATCACGAATGGAGGTATTTTATATGATAGAAATGAACCCCAAGACTAACCTGCTAACTGAAATTGAGTACCACTACACCCTGCAAGATGTGCCGGAGCCGCACCTGTACCGCGAGACATTTCCTTATAACGAAATTCCAAAATGCACCTTTAACCACCGCTTAACGCCGATGGACCCCCCCAAGGACATTTGGATGACCGATACCACCTTCCGTGACGGGCAGCAAAGCCGGTCGCCCTACACCGTTGCGCAGATTGTTGAGCTGTACAAGATGATGCACAAGCTGGGCGGCCCCAACGGCAAGATTCGCCAGTGCGAGTTCTTCCTGTACAGTGACCGCGACAAAGAGGCTGTTGCAAGATGCCAAGACCTAGGCTTCAAATTCCCCGAGATTACCGGCTGGATACGCGCCACCAAAAAGGACTTTGAGCTGGCCAAGGGCATGGGCTTGCAGGAGTGCGGTATCTTGGTTAGCTGCTCCGACTACCACATCTTTAAAAAGCTAAAGAAAACCCGCGCGCAGGCAATGCACGACTATCTGGCGGTCATTTCGGACGCGCTGGAGGTGGGCATTCGCCCGCGCTGCCACTTCGAGGACATTACCCGTGCCGATTTTTACGGGTTTGTCATGCCCTTTGCCTTGGAGCTTGACCGGCTGATGGAGCAGAGCGGGATTCCCATTAAGATTCGCGCCTGCGACACCATGGGCTACGGTGTGCCATACCCCGGCGCTTCCATGCCCCGCAGCGTGCCCGGCATTATTTACGGCCTGCGCAACTATGCGGGCTTTCCCTCCGAGCTGATTGAGTGGCACGGACACAACCACTTTTACAAGTCGGTGGTCAATTCCGCGACCGCGTGGTTGTACGGCGCGTCGTCGGTCAACTGCTCGCTGCTGGGCATTGGGGAACGCACCGGCAACACCCCGCTGGAAGCAATGATTATGGAGTATGCACAGCTGCGCGGCACGTTGGACGGCATGGACACTACCGTTATCCGCGACATTGCCGACTATTACGAAAATGAGCTGGGCTACCATGTGCCGGAAAGCACTCCCTTTGTGGGGCGCGACTTTAACATGACTCAGGCCGGTATTCACGCCGACGGAATGCTCAAGGATGAGGAAATTTATAACATTTTTGACACCACCGCCATCCTGAAAAGCCCGCCCAAGGTGTCCATTTCCCAAACCTCCGGTCAGGCGGGGCTGGCCATGTGGCTGTCGCGGCATCTGGGCTGTCTGGATCACCCCATTGACAAAAACGACCCGCGCATTGTGAAGCTCAAGGCGTGGGTAGACCAGCAGTATGCAAATGGCCGTGTCACCATCATTGGCCACCATGAATTGATTCAGGTTTGCCACGAACTAAATATTGCCTAACCTGTCGTTTTTTGGTATACTGTCCTTATTATGATTCTTGGGAGGGGCTTATGTTGAACCTTGCGCAAAAGATAATTCAGGAGCACCTGCTTTCGGGGGAAATGAAGGCGGGCGAGGAAATTTCGCTGCGAATCGACCAGACCTTGACGCAGGATTCTACCGGGACGATGGCCTATCTGCAATTTGAGGCAATCGGCATTGACCGTGTGAAGACCCAGCGTTCGGTGGCCTACATTGACCACAACACCCTGCAAGCGGGCTTTGAAAATGCCGACGACCACAAATATATCCAGACCGTTACCAAAAAGCACGGCGTTTATTTTTCTCGCCCCGGCAACGGCATCTGCCATCAGGTGCATCTGGAACGCTTTTCCCGCCCCGGCGGCACACTGCTGGGCTCGGACAGCCACACCCCTACCTGTGGCGGTGTGGGTATGCTGGCCATTGGTGCTGGCGGGCTGGATGTTGCGGTCGCCATGGGCGGCGGCCCCTACTACCTGCCCATGCCCCGGGTTTGCCGCATCTGGCTGACCGGCAGCCTGCCTCCCATGGTTGCCGCCAAGGATATTATTCTGGAGGTGCTGCGCCTGCTGACCGTCAAGGGCGGTGTGGGGCGGGTCATGGAGTACGCCGGCCCTGGAGTTGCCACCCTGTCGGTGCCGGAGCGTGCCACCATTACCAACATGGGCGCCGAGCTGGGCGCCACGACCTCCCTGTTTCCCAGCGACGAGGTAACACGGCAGTTCTTTGCGGCACAGCAGCGTCTGGAGGACTGGCAGCCGCTGACCGCCGACCCTGACGCCCAGTACGACGAAACGGTTGCGATTGACCTGTCCGTGCTGCGTCCGTTGGCCGCCTGCCCCCACAGTCCGGACAACGTTGCCACCATTGCATCCCTTGCGGGGAAAAAGGTCGACCAGGTTGCCATTGGCAGCTGCACCAACTCCTCCTTTGCCGACATGATGAAGGTTGCCGCCATCTTGGAGGGCAAGACCGTAGCCGAAAATGTTAGCTTGGTGATTGCCCCCGGCTCCAAGCAGGTGCTGGCCATGCTGGCCGCAAATGGTGCGCTGGCCAAGATGGTCGCCGCCGGTGCGCGAATTTTGGAAAGCGCCTGCGGCCCCTGCATTGGCATGGGACAGGCACCCGCCACCAACGCGGTTTCACTGCGTACCTTTAACCGCAACTTCTGCGGCCGCAGCGGTACCACCTCGGCACAGGTCTATCTGGTCAGCCCGGAGACGGCCGTTCTCTCGGCGCTGGCGGGGGTAGTCACTGACCCCTGCGGGTACGCTGACCCGCCCGAAACCCTGCGCCCCGCGGCCTTTCTGGTAAACGACAACATGATTGTTCCCCCCGCGCCCTCCGCCGATGGGGTAGAGGTTGTACGCGGCCCCAACATTCAGCCCTTCCCGGTGAACACCGCGCTGGGCGATACGGTCACCGGCCAGATTCTGATTAAAACTGGGGATAACATTACCACCGACCACATTATGCCATCCACGGCCAGTCTGCTGCCGTACCGCTCCAACATTCCGCATCTGGCGGAGTACTGCCTTGCTCCCTGCGACCCTGCCTTTGCGGGGCGCGCCAAAGCGGCGGGCGGCGGGTTCATCCTTGGGGGGGCAAACTATGGGCAGGGCTCCAGCCGCGAACACGCGGCGCTGGCTCCGCTCTATCTGGGGGTCAAGGGGGTACTGGCTAAGTCCTTTGCCCGCATTCATGCCGCAAACCTGATTAACAACGGTATTTTGCCGCTGGTGTTTGCAAAGGAAACCGACTACGACGCGCTGGCACAGGGGGACACCCTGACACTGCCCAACGCCCGCAGG
>JAVVRO010000124.1:0-5735 GCA_036654695.1 Angelakisella sp.
TGTCCCATGTCAGCAGTATTGCGCCGGCAGCTGCTGACTTAATAAGCGTTTGTTCCACGCGCGTGTCCTTTTCGCTGACCCCGGCAATAATGTAGGTTAGTGCGGTTAGGTCTAGGGTGTCGTAGCTTGTGGGCAGCTTAATGGTAATTTTATCTGCGTGCGATTCCCCCTCGGTTAGTAAGCTAACTAGCTTTTCGGTTTCAAGGCTTTTCCCATTGACTTCTATTTGCATGATTTTCCCCCTATCCTATTGGATATTCCACAACATAGCTGCCACAAATTTTACAGACCTTGACCCGCTGGCCTGCCTGAAATGTAATGGCAGCGTTTTTTTTGTAATGCTTGGTGCTGGCGGCGGTCTCGCCGTCAAATAATAGCGTTATTCCATCCGCGTAGACTGCCCCAACCGTGGCAAGCTGCGCGGTTTGCGGTTCCGCAGTTTGTAATGCCTTGCGCTGCTGATACGATGTTATCATACTATCACGGCCTTTCTTGCGGTATGGGTATACCTTCCGCCAAACCCCAGCGTTATTTCCCACCCGGTTTCATCGTATTGCTGGTAGTCTAAAATAACTTGTTCGCCGACTTGGTGAATTGGAATTGCCAGCGTTTCAAAGGTTATGGTTTCAATGTTTTGCATCGATGCGTATTTTACGGCAGCGGCATAATCGTCCAGCTGGCGCTGTGATGCAATTCCGTCAAGGTGCTGTATGGGGGCGCAAATTCGTCTGCCTTTGTTTACGGTAGATATGGGCGATACCGGACTGTCATTTACTGCCGTTGACACCATTGGTGGCGCGTCCGGCGTGGAGACAACGACGGTAAACACATTGTAGGCGTCGTAGGCATCTGTGCTTTTTGTGGTGCCGTCTCGCAGGATGGAGTAGTCGTCCGCTACATATGGGATGGGTGCTCTTTTTGTGCTTGTAGACTCCAGCCGTGCAAATCCGTTGTTGTCAAACCATAAAGTGCAATATGCCATTTCGCCCAGCAGCGCGTTGATAATGGTTAGATAGCTGGTGCCCGGTTCCCAGTCCTCCCTTGTGACGCTAAATGTTAAGTCGGACGGTTCGGCGATTGTGCGTTCGATGCCGCACAGCACCAGCATGCGTTTCACTGCATCCATGTAGCTTGTCCCTGCCGCAAAACAAACCCGGCAATCCGTATGGTTTTGCAGCACCACCTGTCCAAGGTCGTAGGCCTCTACCGTGTAGCTGTGGCTGGTAGCGTCCTTTTGTTCTTCCGCTGTTGTGACGACAAATTCCCCCAGCGGGTAGGTTACGCCATTTACAATTTGGTAGGGGCGTAGGTGGTCGGACAGTAGGTTTATTTCCGGGTCGAACGGAAGCATGCAGGACATGGAGGTCTTGATTTCCGCCGATGACTGCATGGTGATGCTAATTCCGCTGGCGGGTGTGCATTTTAGCACGGCCCCGCCTCTTATCACTTCCATTTGTGCGTTTATTGTGTAGCTGCCATTAATAATAATCTTCCGTCGCCTCCCTTTTGTCCGTTTCCGCTAGGGCAAAGGAAATGTTTTCGCCTGCACTGTCCCGACTGCTATCTATTCCGGTAATGGTTCCAACGGCAAGACTGTTTTTGTTGTCTTTAAAAATAACTGTCTTGCCCAAAAGTCCGCGGAGCTTGTCGCCGTCGTTGTAGTCTTTAAAAGAGTACTCAAAGTGATGTTCCCGGCTTTGGTGCTCTGATATTTCTGCAATCGGCTTGTTTCGCCCAATGCAATAAACTAAATTTACCGGCTTTGCGGCGCTGTCCGAGTGGGTGGGTGGGCTGTCCTGCCTGTAAGCAAGGGGCAGCCAGTCAATTTTGACGATATCCGAAATCACCCCAGATTGACAGCTTGTAATCTCTGTGGCCGTGTTTGACAGGGCATAATAGTTGCCGTTTACGCCCCGTACTTGATATTTGTGTTTTCCAACGGCTAGCCAGTCAATAAAGCTGTGCTGCGTAGTGCCACAAATGGGGATTCCGTCGCGATAGATAATATATTGTTCGTGGGTTCCGTCCCATGTCAGGCTTGCACCGTTTTTTACTGCGTGTGTGTGCAGCTGTACCGCCGTCTGTGGGACGTTTGCAATGGTAACATTGATAAGTGCCCAGTCCGACCATAGCCCGATTGCGGACTGTACCCGCGCCCCTATGGTAATACTTCCGTCCGGCACCCACCGGAGAATGGCTTGCTGCTTTGCGCTTCCGAATACTGTTTTCCCAGTCCAGTCTCCCGCCTTTAATTGGTAGGCCTGCTGCTCCGCCGACTGCCATTGCAGTACAAGGCGCGGTGATGTTCCCTGCGTGGACAGATTGGGCGGTCTGGGCGCGGCATATACCATGATTGGCGCGGCTTTACTCCATGCGCCCGCGACATTGTCCGTGTTGTAGGTGCGCGCCCGCCAGTATAAGCTCCCACCGGTTAGCGTGTTTGCCGGAACGATATATTGTTGTTCCGGTCCGGTACACATTGCCAGCGCTGCCCATGTAGTACCGTCGGTGCTGGTTTGCAGCTCGGCTTTTGTTTGTGCTGTGCCGGTGCCGATGCTGTGCTTCCACCGGAAAAGGTTGGGTTCGTTTCCGGATAGGTAGGTGGTTGTGGGGCTGATAATCTCGGTGGTGGATAGACTGTCAGTAGTAGTAAATGTTGCCCAGTCCGACCACGGCAATTCTGTCGGGATTTCGTCCAGCTTCACTTTTACACGCCATTCCAGCGTACCCGCCGGAAATGTGTTTGGCGAAAATGTGTGCTGCGCATCTGTGCCCATAGCAACCTCGGTAACGGCAGTTTCCCCTTGCTTTTTCCATTGCAGCTTTGCCCATGTTTGGTGTGCAGTTCCAAATATAGATTCCCCCTGCGTAGAGCATCCCCAATTAAATGAGACCGGCATGGTTTTGTCAACAAAGATATTGTTTTTAGGCTGGTTGCAGTATGGAAAAAACTGTCCGTAATCACACTGTAAAATCAGCTTTGGCGGGGTCGCAGTGCAGGAGGACGCAAAGATAAGCTCGCTGGGGCTGGTTTGGCTGGTAATGGCAATTCCGTCCCAGATAATATCTTCCGTCGTGAGTGTGTAGTTTCCGTCTGGCTTAATGTCAAAGTTAATGTCAACATTGACCGTGCCTGTCTGGATGTGTTGCGTGTAAAAAATATTTGTCGTGCTGGAGCTGTCCATATCACTAAAGGTGATGGCTGACAGATTTTTGGGCAGCGAATCAAAGGTTCTGTAAGGCAATATTGCGCCGCCGCTTTTTGCTTGGTTAAGATGTAGCTGTAAAATCCCGCTTTTAATTATTTTTCCGTTGAGCGGTAGGCCATCACCAAACCGGATGGCAGACCTGTAGACGTACCCCACCTTTAACTCGTTAGACTGCACCGCGGTTCCCGGGTTTTTTTTCGCAACCCACGCGCTGTCTGTTGCAGCAATCACAATTTCAAACGCCATAGTTATCCCCCCACATAGCCCTGACGGATGGTGCGTCGTTCGCCATTTAATATTTTTATCATTGCCTGCACTTCCTGCAAATTCCCCGCGTCGATGCGGTTATGGTTAGTTACATAGGTATTGCCGCCAAAACTGCCGTTGGGGTAAACCTTTGACCCACGCGGTAGGTCGACCAGCTCCGGCCCCTGTTCGCCCACAATAGCAAGCCCGCCCGGATGAAAGGCGGTTCCCTTTGCGTGGGCTGGTATGCGTTCGGTTTGAATGCGTGGCGTTGGGACTTTAATATTTCCAATGGTGTTGCCAATGGAATCCATGGTCTCGTTCAAGTCGTCCTTTTTTCCAATAATTACAGCGATAATTGCAGCTAGCGCAATTAGCGCGGCGACTACCCCCATTATAATCGCAGTAGTTTTCAGTGCCGCCGGGTTCGTATCTTTAAAAAACAATTGAATGCTGCTGGCCGTTCCTGTCAGGCTTTTGATTGCTTTTACCGTTGTAATCACGATGGCAACGAGTCCCGCAAGGACAACTACCATTTGCAACACCGGTACCGGAATTTTACCAATGGTTTCAAAGAGTGCAGTCAGCAGTGGGAGCATTGCCAGTGCTAGACTGTTTTTTAACGTCTCGCCCTGCTTGTTAAAGCGCTCCATTGCGTCATCCAGCGCGCCAAATGCGTTGTACGTGTCGGTGCTCAAAACATATCCCATATTTTCCGCCTCGACGCCCAGTTCGCGCAGTCGCTTGCTGCCCTGCTCAATGAGCGGATTTAGCTCCTTTGCCGACTTACCGAACAGCTGCATTGCCAGCGCATCACGCTCGGTTTCGTTTTTTACCCTGCCAAGTGCATCTATGCTGTCGTAAAATACTTCGTTGACGTCGCGCAGCTCTTTGCCGTCCTTGTACTGCACTCTCAGCTTTTTAAATGCGTCCTCCTGTGCCTTGGTGCCGTTTCTGGCGGCATCCATGTTTCGGGTTAGTTTGGTCATGCTGTCCGACATGGTATTTTGCGACACGTCAAGTAACCCCTCAGCGTAGCGCATCTTTTGCAGTTCCTCGGTGCTAATGCCGGTGGTGGAGGATAGTGTCAGTATCTCATCCGCTGTTTTTGCGGTGTCAATGGTCATTTTAGTTAATCCGGCAACAATGCCCCCAACAACCGCGCCCAAGGCGGTTAGCTCTTTCTTTGACCCTTTGATGGTTTCGGTAAAGCTACCCATGCTCTTTTCGTTGTCCTTAAGCGCGCTGGTAGTTTTTATCAGGTCTGCTTTTGCGTAGTTTAAACTTTTTTGCCATTCCTGCGACTGCTTGCTGGTCTCGCCATACTCTTTTTGTGCGTTGTCCAGTGCCTTTTCCAGCTCGGCTACCTTTTGGGTCTTTAGCCGGATTTCTTCCCTTAAAACACGGGAGCGGGCAGTAACAGCTTGCATGCTTTTGTCGTTTTTTTCGTACTGCGCCGCCGTCAGCTTCATTTCACTGTCTTGCACCCGCAGCTCAGTGTTAATGCTTTTTAGCGCTTCCTTATATTCCTTTTCGCCGTCCAATACAATATTGGCGCCGATGGATGCCTTTTTTGGCACAAGCTCGCCCCCTTAAATAATGTTGTCCTCGTCGGCGAACGGGATTTTTTTTATTATCCTGTATTCCTCCAGCTGCTCGCAAATTTCGCCAATGGTTAGTAGCTTAGCGTCGTACGGTGAGTAGCGCAGCAGCGTTACCGCGTATAGCTTTAGCCGGGCAATGTTGATTGGTTCGTCAGTATCATCTGCCCAACCGCAGTCAACTGCCCGGCTGTCAAGTTTTTTTCGGCACCCAAGCACTCGTTGAATGCGTCAACAATGGACGCTATCAGTTGTGGGCTGTTCATGTCTTGCAGGGTCAGCAGTGTTGCTACATCGTCCTGTGACAGCGGGTGGGATGGCGCGCCGTATTCCAGCGCTTGTAGCTTTTGCCCCTCGTTGATAATTAGTGACAGTAGCCAGCAGATTTCTTCGGTGTTTTGCATTGCTTCGGTCACTTTGGCAATATCTCCGTATCGCTGTTGAATTTGTGCAACTGCTGTAAGGTCAAACAGAATGGGATATGTCTTGTTCCTTAAGGTAATGGCGTTCATGGTTTCCTCCTTGTTACACCGTTATTGCTACTTTGCTGTTCAGGTATGTTTCCGCCGCGGCAAGTGTGGCAAATTCCTGCTGCCAGCGCCATTTACCTTCAAGATTTCGGAACAGCGTCATTGATAGTAATGCTGTTTTTAGACTGATTTCCTCGCCCTGCGTTTCC
>JAVVRO010000125.1:0-5673 GCA_036654695.1 Angelakisella sp.
TATACGCCTACGTCACCTACTTTGCACAGGATATGTGCTATACCGCCACCGGTATTGCCTATACTACCCTGATTGCACGCATCACCAGCGATCCCATCCAGCGGGTGGGCTTGAACCAAAGCCGTGCGTTTATCTCGATGTTTACCGCCATCTTTGTTTCCAGCATGACCCTTTCGCTGGTTACAGCCTCCGGTGGTGGTGACTATGCCAAGGGCTTCCGCATTGTTATGGCAGTCTATGCGTTAATGCTGGTTTTGGGCTATCTGGGCGTGTTTGCATTGACCAAGGGCTACGATAAGCAGGAGCTTGCCTCTGACGAAGACCAGCCTGAAAATTCACCCGCCAAGCCAGACCGAGCCTCGATAAAGGAGTCGCTGAAGGCACTCTTTAAGAACAATATGTGGCGCTGGTTTGTGGTGTCCACCATGCTTTATTACGGCTCCTCCGCCATTACCCAAGGGCTGATGATTTACTATGTGCGGGACTATATCGGAAACGCCAAGCTGGTGGGTCTTGCCAGCCTGTTGTCCATGGTTTCCGGCTTTGCGGCTATCCTGCTGCTACAGGTATTTGCCAAAAAGCTGGGCAAAATTCGCTCCAGCATTATTGGCCTTATCATCGGCCTTGCCTGCATCTCGGTACGCATCATCAGCGGAGACCACTTCATCCCGCTGTATCTGGGCTGCCTGCTGGTTGCCGGTTTCGGTCTGTCACTCTATTCCTCCCTGGTTGTTCCCAATATTATGGATAGCATTGACTATGGCGAATGGAAAACAGGCATCAGAAGCGATGCGCTGGTCATGTCTGCCAATAGCTTTGGTACCAAAATGGGGCAGGGCATTGGCACTGCATCCGTTGCCTTTATGCTGGATGCTGCCGGCTATAACCACGCCCTGACCACCCAGACCCCCACCTGCATTAGTGGCATTCACTGGCTGTCCACCATGGTTCCCTTTGTAATCTATGTGGTGCTCATCGCCATCATGCTGGTTATCTACCGCTATGAAAAGCAAATGCCCACTATCCGGGCGGAGCTGGCTGCCAGAAAAGCCGCTCACGCAGAGTAGTATCCTAGGAAGTTCCATTTTATAGGCGATAAAAATGCTCCCCCTGTGGCAGTCTCCTGATTAGGAGTACCACAGGGGGAGCATTTTGCCTTGTCCGCCTAGCAGGAATGGAATTTTTTATAACCCAGTTACCGTTTCTCTATGGCGGGCAACTGCTCCTTTAACCGTGCAAGTTGTATTGCTACAGCGGCGGGCGCGGGGCCGCCCTCGCTGCACCGCAGTGCAACGCAGGTTTCCAGTGCCACTGCGGCATAAATATCCTGTTCAAAGCGACTGTCTGCCCTGCGGTAGTCCGCAAGAGGCAACGTTTCCAGCGTGCAGTTCTGTTCAATACACCGTGCTACCAACATACCGGTAACCTTGTAGGCATCCCGAAAGGGCATCCCCTTTTTTGTCAGATAGTCGGCACAGTCGGTGGCATTGATGAAGCCGCGGGATGCCGCTTTTCGCATCTGCTCCTTTTGGATGGTCATGGTTTCCAGCAGCGGTATCAGGGTTGTCACACAGAGCTCTGCGGTGTTAATCGCATCAAAGCTCGCTTCCTTGTCCTCCTGCAAATCCTTGTTGTAGGCAAGCGGAAGCCCCTTGAGCATGGTTAGCAGTGCCTGCAAATCCCCATATACCCGCCCCGTTTTCCCCCGGATGAGCTCGGTGACATCGGGGTTTTTCTTTTGTGGCATAATGGAGGAGCCAGTGGCAAAGGCATCATCCAGCTCTACAAAACGAAACTCGGCAGAACACCAAAGCACAATTTCCTCGGACAGGCGGGAGAGGTGCATCATCAGCAGACTAAGGTCAGCGGCCAGCTCGACGCAGAAATCCCGGTCGGATACCGCGTCCATGCTGTTCTGCGCCACCCGTGAAAAGCCAAGCAGCTGTGCTGTCATTCCACGGTCAATGGGATAGGTTGTGCCCGCCAGTGCGCAGGCGCCCAGGGGAAGCTCATCCATACGCACCTCCCAGTCCCTCAGCCGGGACTGATCTCGCCGCAGCATCTGCACATACGCCAACAGGTGATGGGCAAGGGTAACCGGCTGTGCCACCTGCATATGGGTATAGCCGGGCATAATAGTGTGTAGGTTGTCCTCCGCTTTTTTTATCAGGACAGCAGATAGTGCATCTATCTCGCCCTTTAGCAGTGTGACCCGCCCCTTGAGGTAGAGGCGCAGATCCAGCGCCACCTGATCATTGCGGCTGCGGGCGGTATGCAGACGCTTGCCCGCTTCCCCAATACGGCTGGTCAGGACACTTTCTAGGAACATATGGATATCCTCGGAGTCGGGGTCGAACGCAAGCGTTCCCCTGTCCAGCTCCGCCTGTATGCAGTGCAATCCATCAACGATAGCGGTGACGTCCTCCTCTGAAATAATGCCGCACGCACCTAACATACGCGCATGCGCCACGCTACCCTGAATGTCCTCGCGGTACATGACACAATCGAAAGGCAAGGAGGAGTTAAAGGCATTTACACCGGCATCGGTCTGCTTGGAAAACCGTCCTGCCCATAACTTATCCATTACAGCTTCCCCTGCAACATCTGGGCGCGCACCTTGATTGGCAGGCCGTACAGATTGATAAAGCCCGCCGACTCCGCTTGGTTGTAAACATTGTCCTCTCCAAAGGTGGCTATGCTCTCGCTGTACAGGCTATAGGGTGAGGTGGTGGAGGCAGGAGTGATGTTCCCTTTGTACAGTTTCAATTTGACTGAGCCGCTGACGGTTTTCTGGGTTTCCTCCACAAAGGCAGAGAGCGCCTCCCGCAGGGGGGTAAACCACTGCCCGTTGTAAACTAGGTCGGCAAACTTATGGGAAAGCTCTTGCTTGCAGTGCAGCGTTTCCTTGTCCAAACAGAGCATTTCCAGCTGTTCATGAGCAAAATAAAGAATTGTGCCGCCGGGAGTTTCATAAACACCACGGCTTTTCATGCCCACCAGACGGTTTTCCACCATGTCCAGAATACCAATGCCGTTTGCACCCCCTACCTTGTTGAGCTCCTTGATGAGTGCCGCAGGCTTCATTGCCACACCATTCAGTGCGGTAGGGGTACCTTGGGTAAAGTCCAATGTCAGATAGGTTGGCTTGTCAGGCGCTTGCTCGGGGGAAACACCCATCTCCAAAATCTTATCATAATCCGGCTCGTTTTCGGGGTTTTCCAAATCCATTCCCTCGTGCGAGAGGTGCCATAGGTTTTTGTCCTTAGAATAGTTTGTTTCACGATTGATTTTTAGCGGGATGTTGTGCGCCTCGGCATAGTCTATCTCCTCATCCCGGCTCTTGATATCCCAGATACGCCAAGGCGCGATAATGTCCATATTGGGGGCAAAGGCCTTGATGGCCAGCTCAAAACGCACCTGATCATTTCCTTTGCCGGTGCAACCATGACAGATGGCGTCAGCGCCCTCGCTTAGGGCAATTTCCACCAGACGTTTGGCGATGGCAGGACGCGCGAAGCTTGTACCCAGCAAATACTTATTCTCATACACAGCACCGGCTTTCATGGTGGGGATAATGTAGTCCTGAGCAAATTCATCCTCCAAATTGGCAATGTACAGCTTTTCCGCGCCAGTTTTTCGGGCTTTTTCCTCCAATCCCTCCAGCTCGTCAGCCTGACCGACATTGCCTGCAACGGCAATGACTGCGCAGTTGTAGTTTTCCTTTAGCCATGGAATGATAATTGAGGTATCCAGTCCTCCAGAGTAGGCAAGTACCACCTTTTTATACTGTTTCATCGGTATCCAATCTCCTTCTATAGCACCTTTGATAGAAAGCTTTGCAGCCTTTCATTTTGCGGATGGTTAAATAGTTCGTAAGGCGTATTCTGTTCGCTAATCTGCCCTTCGTCCATGAACAGTACCCGGCTGGCAACCTCTTTGGCAAAGTTCATTTCGTGAGTAACAATAATCATTGTCATCCCCTCGTCGGCAACCTCCCGAATAAGATCCAGCACCTCACCCACCATTTCCGGGTCAAGTGCGCTGGTTGGTTCGTCGAAAAGCATCACCTTTGGGTTCATTGCCAAGGCACGGATAATCGCGACTCGCTGCTTCTGTCCACCGGAAAGCATCGCGGGGTAGGTGGTTGCCTTGTCCATCATGCCAATGCGCAGCAGCAGTTCGCTGGCTTTTTCCTCCGCTTCCTCCTTGCTTTGCAGTCCCAGATGCGTGGGTGCCAGAGTTATGTTTTCCAGAATGGATAGATGGGGGAACAGGTTAAAGTGCTGAAACACCATCCCCATGCGGCAGCGCATGCGGTCAATATCACACGCCTTGTCGGTGATGTTGACTCCCTCAAACCAAACCTCGCCGTCGGTTGGTTGCTCCAGCAGGTTCAGGCAGCGCAGGAAGGTGCTTTTGCCGGAGCCGGAGGGGCCAATAATCGAAACCTTTTCTCCTAACGTGATGGTTTCGGTAATGCCCCGCAGCACGGGAGTATCCCCATAGGATTTTTGCAAATTTTTAATCTCGATCACTGCGCGCCAGCCTCCGTTCCATCTGCTTTTGCAGCTGTGTCAGACCCACCACCAGCGCCAGATAGATGAGTGCCGCAATATAGAGCGGCATGGAGGTGAAGGTGACTCCCTTTATGCCGTCGGCAACCTTGGTGATATCCCGCACGGCGATGTAGCCTGCTACGCTGGTTTCCTTTACCAGCGCAATAAACTCGTTAAAGAGTGCAGGCAGGATATTCTTAACCGCTTGGGGCAGCACAATCAGTGCAGTGGTTGCTTTGCGGCTCAGTCCTAGGGAGCGCCCCGCTTCGGCCTGTCCGCTGTCCACCGAATTGATGCCGCTACGGAAAATTTCCGCGACATAAGCACCGGAATTGATTCCAAAGCCAATGATACAGGGCAACAGTCCGCCTGTAAAAATGGTAAAGCTGTACAGGATAAGCAGCTGCACAATCACCGGTGTGCCGCGTATGACCGTGGTGTACAGGTCGCACAGGATGATTGCAACCCTCCAACCCACCCCCTGCTTGCCGGTGCCGCTATATTTAATCACTGACACCAACAGTCCAATGACAAGACCAAGGCAACAAGCGGTGAGGGCAATTAGGATGGTGACGCCCAGTCCTTCCATATACTGCATCCACCGGTTGTCCTTGATGAGTGATTTGTTCAGTTGCCGCAGAAACTCCTCCATGAGCGATGCTCCTTTCTGGGTCATTGGGCAGCTGTAAGGCGTTAGCCCGCCGCGCCCTCCACCATGTGCTTGTCAATGGAGGTCTGCATGGAACCATCCTTCATTGCTTTTTCCAGAACCTTATTTACCACGGCCAGCAAATCCTCCTGACCCTTTGCAATGCCCATGGCAGTGTCCTCCTCGGTGAGCATATCTGGCAGCAGTGCCAGTTTTTCACTCTGTGCCTTTACAATGCTTTCGGCAGGCAGCTTGTCAATAATCGCAGCATCTGCCTTGCCGCTGGCCACTGAGTTGCCCGCGTCTACGGCGCTTTTGAACCTGAGCAGCTTGGCGTCCTTGATATTTTTGGTGGCATAGATATCGGCGGTAGTTGCTTCCTGCACCGCGATGGTTTTGCCCGCCAAATCTGTTCCGGTCTTGATGGTGCTGTCCTTTGGGACAATAACCAGCAGGCCGTTTTTAATG
>JAVVRO010000126.1:0-5578 GCA_036654695.1 Angelakisella sp.
CGGAACAAATATCAAGGAGCTCGACGTGGATGTGCTGCGCGGCAGCATCGCGTTCGTTCCGCAAAGCCCCATGCTTTTTTCGGGGAGCGTGGCGGAAAATATCCGGTGGGGCGACGCGGCCGCCAGCGAGGAGCGGGTGACGGCTGCGGCGCATCAGGCCGAGGCCGATTTCATCGAGGAGATGGAGGGCGGCTACGACGCCCTGCTCGGCAGCGCGGGGGTCAATCTTTCCGGCGGGCAAAAGCAACGGATCTCGATTGCGCGCGGCATGCTCAAGAACGCGCCCATCCTGATTCTGGACGACGCGACCAGTGCCCTGGACTCGGTGACCGAGGCCCGTCTGCGCGAAACGCTCCGCCGCGTGGCCAAAAGCCGCACGCTGATCGCCGTGACGCAGCGCTGTACCACCGCGATGTTCTTCGATAAAATCCTTGTGATCGAAAACGGCGAGCGGGTTGGCTTTGGAACCCACGACGAGCTGGCCGCGGATTGCGAGGTCTACCGCGAGCTTTACCGTTCGCAGGTGGACGGCAGCATGGGAGGCGACGCAGATGGCCGCTAAGCCCGAGCTGAAAATGCCCTCGATGACCGGCCGTCCCGCAGGCGGCGGAGCCAGCCGTTTCGCGCCGGGCGCCAAGCCCAAGCACGCAAAAAGCACGATTTGGCGCATTTTAAAAATTTATGTACGGTGCGGAAAGGCCATTTTCGCGGCCATCCTGCTCACAGCGCTGTCGTCGGGCATTGCGGTATGCATTCCGTATTTTGTCGGCTGCACATTCGACGCCTTTCACACCGCCTCCCGGTCGGTGGATGTGCCGCTTTTGCTGCGGCTGGTATGGCTGATCGCGGGGCTCCACCTTGCGAACTGGCTGATGACCACCCTCAGCGGCGTGCTGCTGCTGCGGGTGTCGCAAAAGCTGGTCTTTGTGCTGCGCAGCGAATTTTTTGCGAAAATGCAGACCCTTCCCCTTGCGTTTTACGATACCACCTCCCACGGCGACACGATGAGCCGGATGACCAACGACGTGGATAACATCAGCTCCACCTTGGCCCAGATGACGACCCAGCTTGTTTCCAGCGTTCTGACCCTCGTCGGCTCGCTGGTCATCATGACGGCGCTGAATCTTCCGCTGACGTGTACGGTGCTGCTCTGCGTGCCGCTGATCGTTCTGCTCACCAAGCTGATTACCAAAAAAAGCAAGGCCTGCTTTGTGATGCAGCAGCGCAATCTGGGCAGCCTCAACGGCATCATTGAGGAGAATATTCAGGGTCTGAAAATGGTCAAGGCCTTCGGGAGGCAGCGTGACGTGATCGAGCGCTTTGACCGCGTCAACGAGCAGCTCTATGAAAACAGCAAGAACGCCCAGATCTGGGCGGGCTTTATGATGCCGCTGATGAACGTCATCAACAATCTCACCTTTGCGCTGGTGGCGGTGATCGGCGGACTGCTTTCCATCTACCGCGGTCTGGCCCTCGGGACGGTAATCAGCTTTTTAAGCTATTCCAAGCACTTCGGTCAGCCGCTCAACGCCGTCGCAGGCATGTTCAATACCATTCAATCGGCGCTTGCGGGGGCCGAGCGGGTGTTTGAGCTGTTGGATCGTCCCTCCGAAGCACCCGATCGCCCGGATGCGGCCGAGCTGCGCCATCCGAAGGGCAGCGTGGTTTTCCGGGACGTTTGTTTTTCCTACAGCCCGGAGCGTCCCATCCTCAGGCATGTCAGCTTTGAGGCGGCGGCCGGTGAAACGGTCGCGCTGGTCGGCGAAACCGGTGCGGGAAAAACGACCATCGTCAACCTGCTGACCCGCTTTTATGATGTGGACAAGGGCGTTATCCGCATTGATGGCGCGGATATCCGTAGCCTGCGGCGGGACAGCCTGCGCCGCTGCTTTTCAGTGGTGTTGCAGGATACCTGCCTGTTTTCCGGCACCATTCTGGACAATATTCGCTATGCAAAAACCGATGCCACCGATGGCGAGGTGGTTGCCGCTGCCAAGCTGGCACACGCCCATGATTTTATAGAAAAGCTGCCGGACAGCTACCAGACACAGATATCCGGCAGCACCGACAGCTTAAGTGAAGGACAAAAGCAACTACTGGCCATTGCCCGGGCTATATTATGCGACAGCCCCATCCTCATTTTGGACGAGGCAACCAGCTCGGTAGACACCAAAACCGAAAAGGACATTCAGCAGGCCATGCTGACGCTGATGAAAGGGCGCACCGGCTTTTTAATTGCGCATCGGCTTTCCACCATCCGCGACACCAATCGCATTCTGGTCATTGGGGATGGTTGCATTTTGGAAAGCGGCAGTCACCACGAGCTAATGGAGCAAAGGGGGCAGTACTACCGCATGGTTATCAGTCAAAGCATGCGTGAGGACTAGTCAGGTACGGTCAGCCAGTTTAACATAGTCCCGCCTTTGGGCAACACTTTTATAGGAGGGGCGGATAATCTTGCCGGCGTTAATTAGTTCCTCGATGCGGTGTGCGCTCCACCCCGAAATGCGGCTGACCGCAAAGATGGGGGTAAACAGCTCAATGGGCAGGTCAAGCATGGAATAGACAAAGCCGCTGTAAAAGTCGATATTGGCCGAAACGCCCTTATAAATGCGCCGCTGTTCGCCGATAATCTGCGGTGCAAGCCGCTCCACCGTGGTGTACAGCTGGTATTCATCGCTGCGCCCCTTTTCCTCCGACAGACTGCGGACAAAGCCCTTAAAGATATTGGCACGCGGGTCGCTGAGGGAGTAGACCGCGTGCCCCATGCCGTAGATTAGCCCGGAATGGTCAAAGGCCTGCTTGTTGAGCAGCGCCGAAAGATAGCTTGCAATCGCGTCCTCATCCTGCCAGTCCGGCAGGTTTTTTTTCATGTCCTCGAACATCCGCACTACCTTGATATTTGCGCCGCCGTGCTTGGGTCCCTTCAGGCTGCCCAGTGCCGCGGCAATGGTCGAGTAGGTGTCGGTACCGGAGCTGGACACCACATGGGTGGTAAAGGTGGAGTTGTTACCGCCGCCGTGCTCGGCATGCAGCACCAGCGCGAGGTCGAGAATCCGTGCCTCCAGCTCGGTGTAGCGGCTGTCCGGGCGCAAAATATGCAGTAAGTTTTCGGCAGTGGAAAGCTCTGGCCGCGGGTTGTGGATGTACAAGCTGTTGCCTTGCACATAGTGATTGTAGGCATGGTACCCATATACCGACAGCAACGGGAACAGCGCAATGAGGTGCAGGCACTGGCGCAGTACGTTGTCAATGGAATTATCATTGGGGTTGTTGTCGTAGCCGTACAGGGTCAGCACACTGCGCGCCAGCGTATTCATCATGTCCGCGTTGGGCGCTTTCATAATGACATCTCGTACAAAGTTGGTGGGCAGGCTGCGGTAGCTGGATAGCATGGTACAAAAATCGCTTAATTGCGCCTTGGTCGGCAGCTGCCCAAACAGCAGCAGATAGGTGGTTTCCTCAAACCCAAAGCGTTTTTCAGTGGAGAAGCCCTCCACAATGCGTTCAATGTCGATGCCACGGTAAAATAGCTTGCCCTCGCATGGCAGTGCCTGCCCGTCTACCAGTTCGCTGGACTGAATTTCGCTGATTCTGGTAAGTCCCGTCAGTACACCGTTTCCGTTTAAGTCCCGCAGCCCTCGGTTGACCTGATACTTGGAAAACAGGTCGCCGGGGATGCTGCTGCCCTCCACGCACAATTTACCGTAATTCTGAATTTGCGGCGTCACCGATGAAAAGTCGATAATTTGATTCACTGCCATTCGTTTCACCCTTTCTAATTTACCATCCGGCCATACGGCCTATTTGAGTTAGTTTACTTCGCTGGTACCGCGCTCCCGCAGGTAGGTGGATTCCAAGTCGGCCAGATGCAGCTTGACTGCCAGCGGGTATTTTTCAAACGCCAAGCTGATGCTAAAGCTGCCGCCCTTGACCGCCTCGTCAAACCCGCCCATATGCCAGCGAATGGCGGTAGCCTCGGCCGGACGCAGCCGCAAAAAGCGCTCGATGAGGTAGACACTCTTTTCGCCGTGGCCATAAGGGAAGCTGTCCTCCACCTGATAAAACGCTTTCTTTTCCCACTGGCCGGTCTTGTCATTTTTGACATTGCGGGAAGCTATTTTGTAGAACTGCGCTTTGCACAGGTCATGCAGCAGTGCGCACAGGGTAAAGCTCTCCCGGCTGTCGGTGCCCTCCTCAAACTGCTTATCCATCATGGTTTGGTAGACGCTCAAGCTGTGTATGACTAGCCCGCTGGGACAGGCACAGTGGTATTTGGTGCTGGCGGGCGCGGTATAAAAGTCGGTACCTGCCAGCCACGCCAACAGCTCCTCCAGTCCATCGCGTTTTACAGTTTCGCGCAACAGCGTTTCAAACTGCTGCCGGTAGTCATTTTCGTTCATCATACTGCACTTCTTTCCTCTGTCCTTTCAACCGCTGTCCCTTGGTTGTTCTTCTTATTTTAGACTATTCCCCGGGGTTTGTCTATAAATAATAAAAAAAATAGCGCGCCCCACGGAAAACCGCAGGACGCGCGCCGGGTGGGTATTCGCCAATTACTTGGCGGAATTCTCGTAGGATTCAATCATCTTTTTGACCATTTCGCCACCGATGGAACCGGCCTGCTTGGAGGTCAGGTCACCATTGTAGCCCTGCTTCAGGGTTACGCCGACGCTCTGCGCCGCTTCGTTCTTCATCTTGCTCAGGGTCTCCTTAGCTTTGCTGTTAGACATAATGTTACACTCCTTAAAGTAGTTGTTTTAGATTGGGATGTTTCTCGCGTCTGCACTATTATTGTTAGAAATGCAAGCGGTAATATTACCGTAAACTTTTAGCAATTTTGTGTGTATTATCTGGAAATTGGTCGCAGCATGCGGTCACTAACGCCGGACAGCAGCAAAATGCCCACCGCCGCCAGCATTGGGTAGTACGGCCCGCGCTTAACCGAAAGCGGAATGTCCAGCGGTTCGATACGGCGTCCCGCGGCATCGGTAATCGAGCGTTGCAGCGAAACAACCTCGGTATCCTGACCGATGCTGGAAAAGGTCAGCGTTGCCTTGGAGGACAGTCCGCAATCCAGCAGTCGCAGTCCACGGCGTACCGCGTAGCTTGCGGCGGCTTCATCGGCAAGGTCCGCAATAATTATGCAGTCCCCGGGCACCTCCACGCGCTCGGCGCGACGCGCGGGCTCGGCAAACACCAGCAGCGACCCGGGCGCTTCCACAAAGATATCCCCCTTGCTGTGCCACAAAAAAACATCCGGTGTATCGCCTTGAAGCAGTAATTGACCGTCACAGGCGGTGGCCACCTGACACAGCGGCGATAGTATTGCGGCAATACCGGCACAAAGCTGCGCTGCATTTTCCCCTGCAATTGTTACACAAGTCATAGTATCATTCCCTTCACAAAACTACTTTTCCGTTAGTGTTCCAACGAAAAATTGCTTTATGCGGCTTGACAAATTGGAAAAAAACGATATAATAAGTACGTTGTCCTTTTTCGGGATGTGGCTCAGTTTGGTAGAGCGCTGCGTTCGGGACGCAGAGGCCGTGGGTTCGAATCCCGCCATCCCGACCAT
>JAVVRO010000127.1:0-5522 GCA_036654695.1 Angelakisella sp.
TGGAGCAGGTGTTTGCGCAGGTGCGGCAGGGCGTTGCATTGTCGACGGCCATGCGGGAGCAAAAGGGAGCCTTTCCCGAAATGCTGGTCAACATGTTTGTGGCAGGGGAAAGCAGCGGGCAGCTGGGCCCCACCGCCGTTAAAATGTCCAGCCACTACGACAAGGAGCACCGGCTAAACGGCAAGGTGCAAAATGCCGCCATGTACCCCATTATCCTAATGATGATTACCGTTGCGGTGTTAATTATTGTCTTTACCGTGGTGCTGCCCACCTTTTTTAAGCTGTTTAACGACATGGAGCTGCCGCCCATTACCCAAGTGATGATTTCCATAAGCCGGTTTTTGACCACCTACTTTTTGGAATGTATGCTGGTGCTGGTGACCCTTGTGGTGACCGCCGCGCTGCTGTTGCGACTGCAAGGGGTGCGGTACCGGCTGGATCGGTTCAAGCTGAGTATTCCAGTGGTCAAAAAACTGCTGATGACGATTTATACCGCGCGGTTTGCGCGTACCATCAGCTCCCTTTACCTCAGCGGTATGTCGCTGCTGGACGCGCTGGGGGTAGCGCGGGATACCTTGGGCAACCTGTACTTGGCAAAGCAGTTTGACCAAGTAATTACCGATGTACGCCGGGGGGAAACCCTGTCACAGGCACTGGTGCGCGTGCCAAATGTGGACATGAAGCTGTCCGCAAGCGTTATGATTGGCGAGGAAAGCGGCAAGCTGGATGTAATGCTGAACTCGGTAGCGGATGCCTACGAATATGACGCGGAAGCGGCGGTACAGCGCCTGACCACCATGATGGAGCCAATCATGATTATCATTATGGCAGTTATCATCGGGACGGTCATGCTGTCGGTCATGCTGCCCATCTACCAGCTGTACCAGAACATCGGGTAATTCCAAAATTCCACAAAAGGACAGGTGACTTCCATGAAAAAAACCGCGGTTTATCTTGGCAACGACCGAATTCAGATACTGACCGGCAACCCTAGCGGAGGCACGCTAAAGGTAAGCTATTGGTATAGTCAACCCTTGGAGGAGGGCATTATAACCAACGGTATCATTACCGCACCGGAGGAGCTGGCCGACCAGCTGAAGTCCCTGCGAGCTGCCAAAAAGCTGCCTGCCGGCGCGTTGCATCTGGTCATAGACAGCGGTACCATTCTAAACAAGCTGACCACCATGCCGCTGGCACCCCACAAAAAGCTGCAAGCGTTAGTTGCGGATGAATTTGCGGAAGCGCCCCAAAGCCGTGCGTCCCTGCTGTTTGACTATTCGGTGGTTGTTCCAAGGAACCCGGAGGGCAATGGCGGCACGGTGCTGTGTACCGCCACCGAGCGGTCACTGGTGGAGGGCTACATTGATTTGTTTACAGGGCTGAACAACAACCTGCTTTCCATCCGTCTGGGACTGGACTGCACCATTAGTCTCTGCGACTTTTTGCCCGAGCTGCGCGGCAAAAACTTCATTTTGCTGCTGCTGGATGGTAAAACCTTGGTTTCCATGCTGTTTTTTCAGGGGGCGTACTTTTTTTCCCAGCGGTACCGTTTACTGGAGCAGCGCGGAACCTCACGGTCGGTTGACGAGCTGCACCAGCGGGTGTCCTACATCCAGCAGTTCCACAAGTCCCAGCTGGGCGAGGCCGAGCTGCACGGACTGTACCTGTGCGGGTTGGAGGACGGCGAGAATGACTTGGCTGCCGCCTTGCAGACCGACATGGAAATTAGCTGTCAGGAGCTGACTACCAGCAGCGTGCTCCCCGCCAAAAAAGCGGCGGGAAACGGCTTTCGGCTGTCGGATTATGGCTACACCGCGGGCTGTTTACTGCCCTGAATTGACTTGAAAGGAGCTGGCCTAACAGGATGAACTCGCTGGCGAAACGAAGAATAGACTTATACGAGAGCTTTTTTGTGCGCGAAAAAGCAAGTCGCGCCCAAAAGAACCGGTTTGCGCAGATAGCCTTCCCCTGCCTGCTGGCGCTGCTACTGGGCAGCGCGGGGCTGTGGCTGCACTACGAGGCCAACCAAATGAACCGCGCAAGCGCCCCGGTGAACACCTTTTTGCAGGACACCGCAACGGTGAGCTTGTACCAAAAGGCACAGGCGCTGGACACCCTGCAAACACAGCTGACTGCCCAGCGGGACAACCTGACCGCCACCATTGCGCTGGCAGACAGCACCCCGACACTGACACAGGCGCAGCTGGATGCGCTGTTTGACAACCTGCCTAACAAGGCACAGGTCATCAGCTTTTCCTGCGAGGGCGACGGTCTGCTGACCGCCCAGCTGGTGGGTACACTGGCGGAGGATGCAGCGAACTACGCCGCCGCGCTGAAGCGCACCGGGCTGTTTGCCTCGGTCACCCATAGCGGGTACGAGGGACAGGCGGGCGTCACCCTGATTGTGGACAAAGAGACGGTCATTACCGACGGTGCCTACAACAGCAACGTGGTTCTTGGGTTAAAGCCGCCAAACGCCGAACAAGACGGAAACGCGGAGGTGGGCAAATGACCAGTTTAACCAAACGGGAAAAAACACTGCTTTACCTGCTGGCAATCTTTTTGATGGCGGCAGGGCTGCTGCTTTGGCTGGTGGTGCCCGCGGGCAAAGCCTATGTGGCGCAGCGGGACGGACTGGCGGCGCTAACGCAGCAGGAGCAGCTGGAGGTAGCGGCAATTGCAGGGGCGGGGGCGGCGCAGGAGCGTGTCAACGCGCTGACTGACGAGGTAAAAAAGCTGGGTAGGCGGTACCCCAAGGCGAAAAGCAGCGTGGAGACCGACCGCCAGTTTACCGCCATGCTAAAAAGCTACGGTCTGACACCGGAAGTGCTGACCATTGGGGGGCTCCAGCAGGGTGCGCCCCTTGCAGCGCCCGGCGAAGCTGCCGATGGGGCAGCGGCGGAGGCCACCCTTGCCAGTACCGAAATTGCCATTAGCTGCACCGGAACGCTAAAAAACATAAACCGGCTGACCGCGGCACTGTTTGCCGACCGGTCGCTGCTGGTGACCACCAACTCCACCAGTGTGGGCAAGGATGACAGCCTGTGCCGGTTGGAAGTTACCCTAACGCAGTTTTATGCCCCCGAAGCAGTCACCGAGGCTGTAGCAGGGACAGCTGACCTAAAGTAAGGATGGGAGTGAGGGCATGGCAAAGGCCAAACACAATAAGGGCTATACCCTCGTCTGGGTCGTCATGCTGTTGTCGCTGCTGGCGGTGCTGACGGTGGCCGCCCTAGCCATTGGGCAGGCCTACACCAAGCGCAGCAGCACCCAAAACTACCAGCATCAGGCCTACTACACTGCCCTGTCGGCGGTGGATACGGTAGCGGCGCTGCTGTCCGGGCAGGACATTGCTAACACCGAGAGCACCCAAGCCCTGCTGGAGCGGTTGGACAAAGCGCCGGCGGTGGCCATTCCCGACATGGGCTTTCCTGACGAGATGGGCCGCTGCTCGGTCTTGGTGCGCAAGGTGGACAAAACCCACCTGACTATTACCGCAACGGCGCAGTACGCCGGGCAGAGCTACACCATCACCGGCAGTATGACCGGGGAGGAAAGCGAACAGAGTTACGGCAAGCCCGGCACCCCGGGCATTGGCGCCGGCGGTGGCATGATTGGCGGCGGTACCGACGCCGACACCGACATTTACATCAGCGAAAAAGGCACAACGAGTATTGGCAAAAAGGTGTCCGAGTTTGACAATATTATGATGGGCAGCTTTTACACCATGGGCAGCCTTAACTTTGAGGGCGGGTTTTCGGAATATTTGACCTCCCACATTCACGGGGAAATTGTTGCCGATGGCGACGTGAATATTTCCGGTCAAGCCAGTGTAGGCGCTATTCCCCGGCCGCTTAGCGTTGCCCAGCGGGAGCACAGCAGTTACTGCAAAAACGAAAAAGCCAGTGGAATTTACAGTATGCAGCAGGTCAGCATGACCGGCAGTGCCCGGGTGGCGGGGGATATTGTCGCCACATCGTTCCAGCTGGGTAGCAGAGCCGCTGTGGAGGGGACTGTACGAGCCAAAAGCATTTTGGTCAATGGCAGCGAGCGAATCCTGCCGCCTACCCCCACCATGCGGGGAACGCTGACCGGCAATGATGTAACCATCAGCGGCAAGTCGGAGGTTACCGGCGACATTGTGGCAGATGTGCTGACCCTGAAAGGCAATGTGACAATTACCGGCAACATTACCGCGCGTTCCATTCGGGTGGATACCACCGGCACGGTAAAGGTGACTGGAGACATTCTGTGCAGTACCCTGACAAAGAACGGGAAGTTTGTACACACCGGAACTCTGGTCAAGGACAGCAGCATGGCATGGACGCTGCCGGTGACCGAAACACTGGAAAGCAAGGTTCCTCCCAAAAAGCCAACCGCGCCGGAGGTACCAATTCCCGAGGACGCAGAACCGATTATGTCGGTGGGGACAACGCCGGTTTTGGATAACAGCAAGCCGGTCAACTACTATAAAATATCCTCCAGTAAAGCATATGGGTCGCTTCGTCTGCTCCACGAAAACCCTACCATTATTTATGTGGAACCGGGCGTGGCAACCTCCATTTCATATCTGCGTACCAACGATGTGTCGCCCAAGCCGCCCTTTGTCTATTTCATTTTGGGCAATCAATCTACGCTGAGCTTGGGCGTGATTAATAATCCTGTGCGTGCCTATGTTTGGAATGAGGTTGGTGCCACAAGTACGGTGCTGGAGCTGGGGTACGGCACTGAGTTTTGGGGCGGGCTTTCGGTGGATGCTATCTTTAGCAGCGGCAACTGCACCTATCACTGGGTGCCACCCGACCTGTCATGGTTGTATGGCGGCGGTGGCGGCGGTGGTGCGGGTGGCGGCGGCAGTACGCTGGACACCACCTGGACGCTGACCCACTACGACAATAAATAAGGCAAAAAAAGGGGGTGTTACCATGAAAACATTGGGCAACCAGCAGGGCTTTACCTTGGTAGAGGTCATGGTATCCGCCCTGCTGCTGACGATGGGCGCGCTGATGCTGGCCACCGGCTTTGTGGCAGCGACCAAGCTAATTGACAACGGCAACCGGCAGGAGCAAAATGGAAAGCTGGTGCTGGCTGCGCAAAACGGCGGAAGCACCGCTGGCACCACCAAAACGGAGCAGGAGCATGTGGCGCTGCACTTTCGTGCTACCGGCGGCATTTCCTTTGAGATAGCGGACGGCAAGCTTGTGGAATACTCCGCGGAGGATGACCCGACCATCCGGTTTTATCGCTACTACATAAAATGAGCCCGGCACAGGCAGAAAGGTGGGAACAGGAATGCCCCATAAAAAGCAGGCAGGCTTTACGCTGGTAGAGCTAATGGTGACGCTGGCGGTGGCCTCGATTGTATTGGTGACAGCGGGCGGCATTATGATTTCCTCCAGCAACCTGTTCGCCAACCAGCAGCGCCGCAGCGAGGATAAACAGATTGGCGACGCGGTGTTTGCTGCCATCAGCGAGGAGATTATTTACGCCACCAATGTCAGACTAAGCCAAGTGAGCGCCGG
>JAVVRO010000128.1:0-5469 GCA_036654695.1 Angelakisella sp.
ACTGATGTGGATGCTGTCAGGCGGCAGGAATACATGCAGGTGCTCGCCCTCGGCATAAATGCGCTTGGTAGTGGGGTCAGTGTCCTCCAAATTAAAGACCATATCCTCCACTTGAATAAAGTACTCCTGACAAGAGCCCATGAAGGTGGAGGTGATTACGACCCCCTCAAACTGCCCTTGTTCTCCCAAACGACCAGCCTCCGGCCGCAGAATGGCAGTAACGGTGTCGCCGGCCGCATAGCTCTTTCCTTTTGGGGTGGGGACGCTGAGCTCGGTGCCCAGTAGGGAAAGGGATACTCGGTCCGCGTTTGCGGTTTTCACCACACCTTGCACAAAGTTTGCCCGCCCAATAAAGTCGGCCACAAACTCCGAAGCAGGGTGCTGGTAAATTTCCTGGGGGGTGCCCACCTGCTCAATGATGCCCTTGTTCATGACAATGATTCGATCCGAAAGGCTCATGGCCTCTGCTTGGTCGTGGGTGACATAGATGCTGGTCAGCCCCAGACGGCGCTGGATTTTACGAATCTCGCTGCGCATGTACACCCGCAGCTTTGCGTCCAGATTGGAGAGTGGTTCGTCAAAGAGCATTACCCCGGGTTCCATCACCAGTGCGCGAGCCAAGGCGACGCGCTGCTGCTGACCGCCGGAAATTTGGTTGGGGAACCGCTCCTCCATGCCCTCTAACCCCACTAGTGTAATGATATCTCCCACGCGGCGCGCAATCTCTTTTTCGTCCAGCTTTTGCAGCCGCAGGCCGTAGCTAATGTTGTTGTAAACATTGTAGTGGGGGAACAGGGCGTAGCTCTGGAACACCATGGCGGTGTCTCGCTTGTCGGGGGTCTGCTCGTTAATGCAGTCGTCTCCCAAAAAGATTTCGCCCTCGGTGGGGGTTTCAAACCCTGCTATCATGCGCAGCGTGGTGGTTTTTCCGCAGCCGGAGGGACCCAGCAGCGTTACAAATTCACCAGCATGAATCTCCAAATTGATGCGATCCACAGCTCTAAAAACAGTTTTGTTGGGAGACTCATACTCCTTGACAATATCCTTTAAAATTACTTTCTTGGGGCCTTTCATCACGGTAATCCTCCTAAGTCAACTTAATATCTTTTTTGTTTACACCCAGCATACCAATGAGCTTATACAGGATGGCAATGACGATGTAGACCACTACAATGAGCATGGTGGACATGGCAGAGGCCACTCCGAATTTACCCGACTCCACCTGATCCAGCACCGAGATGGTCAGCAGCTTGTAGCGCGCCGACACCAAGAAAATGACGGCGGAAACAGAGGTCATGCTCTTGACAAAGGTGTAAACCAACCCGCCGAAGAAAGCAGTTTTAATGAGTGGCAGTGTAATGGTGGTAAAAACTTTAAAGGCGCTGGCACCCAAATCGGAGGCGGCCTCCTCAATGCTTGGGTCAATCTGCTTTAGCGAGGTGACGCCGGAGCGTACACCCACCGGCAGATAACGGAACACGTAGGAAAGCACAATAATTAGCCCGGTGCCGGTTAAAATGAGTGGGCGGGTGTTAAAGGTTAATACATAGCCGATACCCATAACGGTGCCCGGTACAGTCATTCCCAGCATGGCGGCAAATTCCATGGCACGCTTGCCGGCGAATTTGCGTCGCACTACCAGATAGGCAATGACCATGGCTAAAATACCGGTGATGGGAGTGGCCCAGAGTGCCAAGATGGTGGAGTCCCGCAGGCCGTCCATGCCAACGGCAAAGGCATACTTATAATGTTCCAGCGTCAGGGAGAAATCAATGCCCCATAGCTTGATGAAGGAGACGATTGGAATGAGAATATAGAGTCCGATGACAATAAAGGCGAAGAACATGCAGCAGAACACCAGCGGCCCGGCAATGTGCGGTTCATCAATGAGCACACGCTCGCGGGAGGCTTTGCCGGTAATGGTGACAAAGGTTTTCTTTTCCACCCACAGCTTGGAAAGGGCATAGAGTGACATGGAGATGAGCAGCAGCAGAATGGCTACGGCCGCGCCGCCCTGAATGTTGTAGTTCCCAATGGCCTGAAAATAAATCTGGGTGGCCAGCGTGGGGAAGTTTCCGCCGATTGTGATGGGGTTACCGAAGTCCGCCACCGATTTAATGAACACCAGTAGAAAGGAGTTTGCAACTCCCGGCATGACCAGCGGCAGTGTTACACTGCGAAAGGTATGCCAGCGGGAAGCACCCATATTTCGCGCGGCTTCCTCAATACTGGG
Source organism: Angelakisella sp. (assembly GCA_036654695.1). Lineage (GTDB taxonomy): Bacteria > Bacillota > Clostridia > Oscillospirales > Ruminococcaceae > Angelakisella. The sequence continues at coordinate 2,234 of JAVVRO010000128.1, forward strand.
GTCGATGGAATCCAGCACGCCGTTCAGTAGCAGGTAGGCAATGGGGAAGTAGGAAAGTGTTTGAGCGAAGATGAGCCCGGGAAACCCGTAAATGTTGACATTACGCAACCCCAGCAGAGTGTAAGTAATGAGCCCCCGGCTGCCAAACAGTAAGATGATGGAGAGCGCTACCGCAAAGGGCGGCGAGATAATGGGGAGCATGGCAATTAGATTGAACACCTTTTTGCCGCGCATTTTTACATAGGAGCCGCAGTAGGCAAACAAAAAGCCAATGACGGTGGAGAGCGCACCGAAGACGGTGCCCAGAAAGAGACTGTTGATGAGCGCCCGCATGTTTTCCCGCGAGGTAAATGCGCCCGCATAGGCTGCCAGTGACACGGTGCCATCCACCGCGGTAAGGCTTTGTATAAAAATTTTGATAAGGGGAATCACCGTGAAAATTAAGAGTGACGCCATCACCAATACAATCGTGATGGTGACCAGCGGATCAACAGGCGATTTTTTTTTGCGAGATTGGATGTTGTTCATAATGTGTTTCTCCCGCGACTTTCCGCCGCGAAATCCGTACCTCCTATGTGATAATTTGGCGGGGGTAGTTCCGTTGCCGTGCCTTTGTCGTTGCCTTCACTATAGCCTAGGTTTTTCCCGCCGTCAATTCTCAGTTTTTCAGGAAGTGTGCCATTCCTACAAAAATCAGGCTTTATAGTGGCAAGGAACCCACTACACAGAGTAGCCGTTTTTATAGAGTATACCGTTCTTATAATGCTGCAAAGCGGCCTCAGAAGCGCATTACTGCGGGAAACCTCTCCAATACAGCCCGATTATAGCCTGCATTTTGGGGACAAAATGGCAATGGGTGCTTGTAGGATGAAAAATTTCTGCTATACTCTAGTTATCGGGGGAATTGCGTCCCATTCTGCGCAATGCACAATTATTATACACAATCCATGCCGGTTTGCACGGTGGAATGGAGGAAAACAATGGCTAAAAAGCATAAAAAGAGCTTGTTTGTCAGCTTTCTGGTATCCTATCTGATTGTCATGCTGGTACCCGCGGTACTCATCTATACCCTGTACACCATGCAGATGACCCAAACCGTGCGGGAGGAGCTATTATCCTCCGTTTCGCTGGATCAACAGTATGCCATCAAGCTATTGGATGACCAGCTTGCCGATATGAACAATACAGCCGACCAGTTCCAGCTAACCCGCGGATTTCGGAGTTATCTGGATACTGGAAATTTTTACTCCTCCGAGGGTGGCGAAACCTACGGGGAGATTATAGCGGATATCTTTGCCCTGCATCAGATGAATTCGCTGGTGGAAAACTTTTTTGTCTATTTTTATGATGAGAGCTGTGCTTTTTCGGCAGATGGTCTGCATCAGATTAACACCTTTTTGGCAACGGCGTACACCTGCGAAAACTACACTCCTCAGGCGTTTTTATCCATTTTGCAGCAGGTAAAGCAACCCATGCTGTTGCCTGCGCAGCAGATGACCATTCGGGGGCATTCCGCCGAATACATCACTTTTATTTACCCATTGCGTAAGAGCTTTGGACAGAATACGGCGGCAGCGGTATTCTGCATCAATACCGAGCGCATTACAGCGCTGTTTAGCGAGCGTCTGACCGAATACGACACCTCCACCTACCTTTTTGATGCGCAGGGTCAAATCATCCTTGCCCACCACCCGATATCCGGCGGTGATGCCTACCTGCGCGCACCGCGCTCTGACGAGGGACTGGCCTTTGCCAAGCAATATCATATCCTTTCCGGCGGGCCCACCCGCAACGGCTGGTACTATGTGACATTGCTGCCCAAAAAACAGGCGGCTTTCTCCAATATTTTTCAAACCAGCCGACACTTTGCCCTTTACTCCCTGCTGGCACTGCTGTTTTCTGGAATTGTTGTGCTATTCATGATGCGCTTCAACTACAGCCCTATCCGCAAGCTGCAAAAGAAAGCCTCGCTGCTTTCCTCCGAGGAGGAGGGCACCGAGCTGGACACCATCTCCAATGCGCTGGACTACCTGCACCAGCAGAACGATATTCTCAGTGTTACTGTGGTCAACAACCTGACCCTGATTAAAAACAGCCGCCTCAGGCGACTGCTGACCGGGGAGTATGCCACTGTTGACCAGTTTAATGAGGACTGCAAGGAACTGAATCTGCGCTATAACGGCGACCTCTTTTTTGTAGCCATTGTTATGTTCCACTGCGAGGGAGAACCCACCGCACAGGTGGCTGACACCATCCGCGAAACCTTGGAGCAGAGTTTTGAAAGCCGCTATATCTACAATTTGGAGCCTGACCGCATCATTACCATTAACTGCGTAGAGCAGGACTGCACCCCGAAAATTTTAGATGCTTATTGCAGTATGCTAAAGGTAGTGAACAGTCAGTACGGGTTGACTGCCACGGTGGGCATAGGCAAGGTGTACACCGGTGCCACCGAAATTGGGAAATCCTATGTGGAGGCTCGCAGCGCCATTGACTATCGTTTTGTTAAGGGAAATGGCACCATCATCCTCTACGATGACATCTATGGTGACATGGGTGCACTGCCCGCTTACCCTTACAATGACTTTGAAAAACTGCGCAACGCGGCCGCTGCAAGCGACAGCACCGGTATGACACGGCAGATTAACTGTCTGCTGGCCTACATCACCGAAAACAAGCTACCACTGTTTTTGGCTCGTGGAATCTGCTTTGATATTTTGAAAACTGTGGGGGAGAGCGCAAGCGACAGCAAAAGTGCTACCTTTTTGCAGGGATTTTCTCTGTTTGACCTAGCCAATATGGAGACGGCACAGGATTTGCTTCATATGATTGAAGAACTGCGCGCACGGCTGGATGCTGGAGATCGTGGAGACAACAGTGACCGCCGCCTGCTGGAGCGGATGATGGATCAACTGCGAGCCAACTGTATGCGGTGTGACTTTTCCGTGCAGGAGCTTTCCCACGACCTAGGGCTGCTGCCCTCCAACCTCAGCACCTTCTTTAAAACGCAAACCGGCAGCGGTATTTTGGATTTTGTGATTGATTTGCGCATGGAGCGCGCCAAGGAGCTGCTCTGCAACTCCGACCTAACTCTGCGGGAAATCGGCTTACAGGTGGGCTACTACAATGCCTCTAGCTTCATTCGTCGTTTCAAGGAGCATCAGGGCATTACTCCGGGTAGCTATCGCTCGGCGCATTGCGCACCCCCACGCAGGGAACCGTAAAGTTTTTTGGAA
>JAVVRO010000129.1:0-5392 GCA_036654695.1 Angelakisella sp.
GAGCGCCACCTTGCCAAGGTGGAGGTAGCGAGTTCGAGCCTCGTAGTCCGCTCCAAAAAAAGAGTCACTTCTGTTTAGAAGTGACTCTTTTTTTCCCAAATTCTCCGGCATAACTGTCCCTTCCAAAACATAGCTATCAATGAATGTCAAGGAGGGATTGAATGAAGGAGCATAGAGCGGTATCACTTTTTATACTGTCAAGCATGGCCGTCGTCGGTATACTACTGTTGATACTGCCGCACCTGAACCAGCAAATGCACGGAAAGGCGGCTAGCGTGGCGCAGGACAGCCGCCCGGTTGTAGTGCTGGATGCGGGGCATGGCGGCTTTGACGGTGGCGCACAGGCAAATAACATCAATGAAAAAGAAATCAATTTGGCGCTGGTGCTCAAGGAGGCGCGGCTCTGCCGACTATTTGGCTTTGAACCGGTATTAACCCGCAGCACCGATAGTTCCATTCACGATGAGGGCAGCGCTACCGTTCGGGAAAAAAAGCGTTCCGATATGCGTAAGCGTCTGGCAATGATGATTGCAGACCCGCAATCGGTTGCGGTTAGTATCCATCTTAATAAATTCCCGCAAAGTGCGGTACATGGGGCACAGGTTTTTTACGCACCACGCGCCGTAGGCAGCGACCTGCTGGCGCAGACCATTCAAGACAGCTTCAAGCTGCTACTACAGCCGGAGAATAACCGTGAAATTAAAAAAGCTGACAAAGATCTGTTTTTGCTGTATAATAATGAAAGTACTCCCGCCGTAATTGTGGAATGCGGCTTTATCTCAAACCCCGCCGAGGCTGCACAGCTCAAGAGTGAGCAGTATCAGGAACAGGTTGCAATGACAATCTGTTATGCCCTGTTAAAGTTCCAAAGCAGAGGAGAAGTGACTGAATATGCCCCCTAAGTCAAAATCCAAGTCGGTATATGTTTGTTCCGATTGCGGTTACGAAACACAAAAATGGTTGGGTAAATGCCCGGAATGTCAAAGCTGGAATACCTTTGTGGAGGAAGTGCGCACGGTAGGTACTTCGGCGGTTGCGGTAGCAAAGCAGTCGGTAACGGCCGCCTCCTCCGGCGAAACAAAACGGCTGTTTGATGTCTCCGCCGATGAATCTCTGCGGTACAAAACAGGTATTCAGGAGCTGGATCGTGTGCTGGGCGGTGGGATTGTTCCCGGTTCGGCGGTGCTGGTTTGCGGTGACCCTGGCATTGGTAAATCCACTATTCTGTTGCAGATGTGTGGGCGTATTAGCGCTGGATTAACGGTGCTGTATGTATGCGGCGAGGAGAGTATGCGTCAGGTCAAGCTGCGCGCCAACCGCTTACAGGTGGAAGGCTCCAACATTGTCATGACCGCCACCACCGACGCGGAGGAAATCGGCGGTACTATCCTGAACATCCGGCCGGATATTGTCATTGTAGACTCCATTCAAACCATTTCGCTGAGCGCAGTGTCCTCCTCCTGCGGCAGTGTAACACAGGTGCGGGAATCGACACAGCTGTTAATGAATCTGTGCAAGGCAAATGAGATACCGCTCTTTTTGGTGGGGCATGTGAACAAGGATGGCGGCATTGCCGGACCAAAGGTGCTGGAGCATATGGTGGATACGGTGCTGTACTTTGAGGGCGACCGAAACCTTAGCTACCGCATTCTGCGTTCCATTAAAAACCGCTTTGGTTCCACTAACGAAATCGGCGTTTTCGAGATGAACGAGAATGGCCTAAACGAAGTGGAAAACCCCTCCGAAATGCTGCTGACCGGACGACCGATTGATGTCTCTGGTACCTGCATTACCTGCCTGATGGAAGGGACGCGCCCCATATTAGTTGAGGTGCAGGGCTTGGTTGCCAAATCCAGCCTTGGTACGCCACGCCGCGTTTCTACCGGCTTTGACTATAACCGGACAGGCCTGCTGATTGCCGTACTGGAAAAGCGCGGTGGGTACTTTATGGGCAACCTGGATGTGTTTATTAACGTGGCAGGCGGGATGCGCATTGACGAACCGGCGGCAGACCTTGCGGTCTGCCTTGCACTGGCCTCCAACCTTGTTGACCGCCCTATTGATTCCAAGTTGGTTGCCATGGGTGAGGTCGGGTTGGCAGGAGAGGTACGCTCCACCTCGCAAGCGGCACAGCGCATAGGGGAAGCCTACCGACTGGGCTTTAACACCTTTGTGTTGCCCAAAAGCAACCTGAAGCAGCTGGATATACGCCAATACCCGAACGCTGCGTTCCATGGCGTTTCATCGATTACGGAAGCCTTCAAGTTCCTCCGGCAATAGCGGATGCCGGTCGACTGTCGGCACATAATAAAAGCAGCCGCTTTGAAGCATTTCAATGTTTTGCACCACTGTACCGGCTTGGTCGCAACTGCAATAACCGTCCTTTTGATGGATGCAATTTTCACTGCATGGAATCAGGTTCATCCGTACCGCCCCCGCTTTTTCATGATAGCTTTACTTTTTCCCGCTTTATCATAGATATACAGAAGCAATGAAATATCTGTTAAATCTGTCGGTTCCGGGACATAAATTCTATGCCATCTACAAAAACTAGCCTGTAGCACTATGCTGCAAGGCTAGTTTTTTTACTGTTAGCCAAACGGAATGTTTGGGGATTGGAGATGTAGAATGAAAAAGCTGCTCACCTGTTTTTGCACGATTCTATTCATTTTGGGAGTAGGGATACTACCGGAAAGGATTCTTTCCGGGTTAGATCATTATACCGTAACCTCTCCGGGTCGCTACAGCTATCAACCGCTGATTAGCTGCAATGGGGTTGTGTTGGCGCAGGAGGGCGTCAGAATGTTGGTAAGCGCAAACCTAATCATCAAAGAGCTTGGCGTTCCCAGCGGCAGCTGGGTCGAAGCAGGGCAGTTTATTGCATTAACCCAAACTCCAGAGCCCAAACAGGCTTTTTTAAGCCAGTCCATTGACCTGCCAACCAGCCAGCTTAGTGCTTCACAGCTGGAGGGACTAGCCGCACAGTATGGGGTGGAGGTACCGTCCACCGGCGTGGAGGGGCTGCAAACGTTGGAAAAGCAATTGCATGAAACTAAAATCAGCGACTTTGAAGCGGTGGCGCCAATTTCGGGAATATTAAGCTGGGGCTCCGTGACGGCCGAGCGTTATCTGCCGTCGGGCAGTCAGCTATGTACCATTTTGGGGTTGGACTGCTACAAGGCTGTTGTACAGGTGACCGCCGAGGAGGCAAAACAAATTTCACTGGGCGCATTGGCAGAAGTCAGCGGCAAGGAAATCGGCGAAAGCCGCTACTGTGGGACGGTGACTGCCATTGGCAACAGCGTAACCCGCAGCGTCAGTACTGGCGGGTATAGCTCTGCTGTGGAGGTTGAGATTGCGCTGGATGTGCCTGCCGATGCCATCCGTCATGGTGCATCGGTAGCTTGTAATATTCACACAGGCACAGCGCAGACGGTCACTACCGTACCGTATGAGGCGGTGCAGCAGGATCAAAACAACCGGGAATTTGTATATCGTGTGGTGGGCAACAAAATAATCAAACAGCCAATCGCAACCGGAATTGAGTTAAACGATGCGATTGAGGTGGTAGCTGGCATTCTTCCAAAGGATATTATTTTAACCGGAGCAGAGCGACCCGGGGAGCGGTTTATCTTGGAACACACACAACAAACGAAAAAGGACTGAGGAAGATGAACCAAACGATACATCGAAAAAAGCGCAGTCGGTTTACGGTTTTAGGCATTGCCATCGGTGTTTATTCGGTGATGGTGATTGCCATTACCGGCGTTTCCGGCAAGCAGCTGCTCAATGACGAGCTAAATAAGCTGGGGTTTAACTGCCTGACCATTTCGGCCAGCGATAAATCGCTGAATCAGCTCAGTGCCGCGGAGCTGGACTACTTGCAAACCTTGCCGGAGGTAGATATCGCCGCACCGTTGGTAGTCAATGTAGGGCAAATTTCCACCCGCGGGTTTGTGGGTGATTCGGTAGTTTGCGGAATTAACAAAAACACCTCGCAGATTGTGCAGATTCAAATGCTGTATGGCAGAATGTTTACCAAGGGTGAGTTAGCGGCAGGTAGCCGCGTCTGCATCGTGGACGAAAGCCTTGCAAAATCCTTTTATAAGCGCTCAAATATTATCGGAAAAAGCATTCATGTTCAGTTGGGCGGTGTATCGGAATATTTTAAGGTCATCGGGATTGCCTGTGACAACGGTGGCGCACTGACCAATCTGGTTGGCGACTATGTACCATCCTTTGTTTATCTGCCATACACCACGCAGATGCGGTTGACTGGGCGCAGCGCCATTGACCAGTTCTTTTTACAGCTGAAGGAAAAGCAGGACTACGAAGCGTTTGGCAGCCAGATAAGTCAAACGCTCAGCTTACGCGCAGGCTATTTAAACCTGTACTGTCACAGCAATCTTGCACTGCAAAAGGATAAGCTCAGTAATATTTTTCAGATTGTCACCGTTGTACTGCTGGCAATTGGCAGTATTTCTTTTTTGGTCTCCGGCCTTAGCATTATGACGCTGATGCTGGCGTCAGTGAAGGAACGCACCCGGGAAATTGGAATTAAAAAGGCAATTGGAGCCAGTCAGTTTGACATTCTGCTGGAATTTCTGTTGGATGCTTCCCATATTTCCTTTACCGGATGCTTATTGGGTGCGATGGCATCGATGGTAACCATTGCAGCAATTGCTGTTGTTTTCAAAATTAAGCTGACGCTGCCCATTCCATTTATCCTGGCAATCTTCTTGTTTTCTGTGGCAATCGGTGTTATATTTGGTGTATACCCAGCGGTAACTGCTGCCCGACTTGACCCTGTAGAGGCCTTACGGCAGGACAATTAAGCAAGAGGGAAGGATGTGTCCCATGAAGCCGGTTTTACAGCCCAATGTCCCGCAAGGGCCGGTTGCGCTTGTTGCAGTTGCCGGCAATGCCATGGAAGTAATTTCCACACTGCGACAGCAGGGAAGGCAGGTTGTCACAGTACAGGCGGCGGACACAGTGCCAGAGCCGGTTGCCTGCCATGCTGACTTACAGCTGCTGCACCTTGGCGGCAGCAAGCTGCTACTTGCCGCTGAAGCTACCGGCTTGCAACCCCAACTAAAGGAATTTGGCTTTTCCACTAGTATTTTAGAGCATCATTTAGGCAATATATACCCAAATGATATTTCGCTAAATTTTTTGATGCAAAAAAATTATTGCTTTGGCATGTGTAGCAACATGCCTTTACAGCTTAAAAACCACTGTGTTTATGCAGGGTTACAACCAGTCGCCGTAAAACAAGGGTATGCGCGCTGCTCGGTAGCTGTTGTTTCCGCCAATGCGGCGATTACGGCTGATACCGGCTTGTACAATGCCATGACAGCCATAGGCATTGATGTTTTGCTCATTGGCGCTGGTG
>JAVVRO010000130.1:0-1196 GCA_036654695.1 Angelakisella sp.
CAGCTGATGATCGTAGCCTCTGAGTCTGATTCTGATTTTTTCCTTGACTGCCACTTAACATCGCCTCCTTAAAATTTGGGTTCTTTTGGCGACGGTGATTACTTATAAGGTACTGCGCACCGCTGCGGTCCGTCCATCCAAAGGATGTGGTCACCGAAGCTATGGTGCAAACCGCGCCGGGTGTTCCGTCCTTCTGCATAAGAAAAACGGCATCGCCGTCGGTGGTCGTTCCCTATATTTAATTGCCGCCCGGTTTAAAATCGGACATACTCCGCGGAAATTCCCCGTCTTTTCAGACGGCCACCTCCCGCATCAACGCATATCGCGGGGCGCAAAACGCCCCTGTGTGCAGTCACGCTCGATTATCATATCATAGAGAATGGCAGATTGCAAGTGTTTTTTTGCAGTTTTTAAAAGTTTTTTAGCAGTTCCACCCGTCCCTCCCTCCGCCGATAAAAAGAAACGGTCAAGCGATGCTTGACCGTTTCTTTTTATTTGGGGGCAACCACCCCGAAGATGGTCGGCCCGGCGTTGGTGGTCACGGACGGCCCAATGCGATGGTAGCCGCCAAAGGGATTCTTGGTCTGCTGTTGCAGCTTTTTTTGCAGCAGCTTTGCGTTATCCATGCTGTCAGCGCAGATAATATAGTAGGGCTCGCCGTTTTCCGCCGCTTGACTGCGGTACCGTTCGCAGATGCCGTCAATCAGCTTGCTGTCCCCGCGCACCTTGGCAATGGTTTCCAGTATGCCCTCCTGTACTGTCAGGATGGGGCGAAAGCCCATTACCTCGCCCACAAAGGCGGCAACGGTGGTAATGCGCCCGCTTTTTTTGGCATAGGTTAGGTTGGTCAGCCCCACAATGGCAAAGTAATGCTCTAGCCGGTAGTGGAGCAGCGCGACAACTTCCTGCCGGGTTTTGCCGGCCTGCACCGCCTTGGCCGCTTCCAAAATTGCCTGCCCGTAGACATAGCTGTAGGTCATGGAGTCCACAACATCAATGGTAACTCCCTGCGCGGCCAGCTGAGGTTGCTCCTCGAACAGCTGCTGCTTGGCAAGGTTGGCAGCGTCGTTCATGCCCGACCCCTTGGAGGTAATGGTAATGCAGATAAGCTCGTGGTAGCCCAGCGCAATCTGGCGCTTGAACTCGGCGGTAAACTCCATCATGGTGACCTGCGCGTGGGTGGGAATTGCCTTGGC
>JAVVRO010000130.1:1206-5389 GCA_036654695.1 Angelakisella sp.
GGCATTGACCAAAATGTCATAGTATTCCTCGGCGGTAAAGTCCACCCCCTCCCGGTAGGTTACGCCATCCACGGTAATGGGCACCGAAAGCAGGGAGATGTTGTAGTGTTCCAGCTCCTCCTTGGGGATATCACAGGCCGAATCGGTAATTAGTTTAATCAAAATTTGAATCCTCCCAATTAAATTGCGTTAGCCGGCCACTGTTTTGCAGCTCCGGGAACTTCCAGCAGCGCAGCGCCTCGTACACGCCCACAGCTACCGCGTTGGATAGATTGAGACTGCGCAGCCCACCCCGCATGGGAATGCGAACGCAGTCGTCGGGGTGCCGCACCAGCAACGACTCCGGCAGCCCGGCATCCTCCCGGCCAAAGACCAGGAATACTCCGTCCGGGTAGTCAGCCTCGGCGTAGCAGTGCAGCGCCTTGGTGGTGTAATAGCGGCAAACCGCACCGGGGTTTTTGTCAATAAAATCCTCTACTCCGGTGTAGTAGGTAATGTCAAGATACTGCCAGTAGTCCAGCCCCGCGCGTTTAAGCTTTTTGTCATCCACCGAAAAGCCCAGCGGCTCCACCAGATGCAGCCGCGCGCCTGTCGCCGCACAGGTTCGGGCAATGTTGCCGACATTTTGCGGAATCCGCGGCTCCACCAGCACAATATTCAGTGTCTGCAAAAAATCCCCGCCTCTGCTATTTGTGATGCGATTTGTAACAGCTGTTACATCCTCCTTTCTAGTTTACGAAATTTGATGTGACAAGTCAACGTTTTTATGATAAAATTATCAAGATAACCATTTAAGGGAGGACTTCCGATGAAAATTCTGATGCTGGGCGATGTGGTGGGACAAAATGGCTGTTCCTTTGTCACCAAGCAGCTGCCCGGACTGCGCCGTCGGTACGGGGTACAGCTGACCGTTGCCAATGGGGAAAACTCGGCGGAGGGGAACGGCATCCTGCCCGCCAGTGCACAGCAGCTGTTTGACGCGGGGGTCGATGTCATTACGCTGGGCAACCACGCCCTGCGCCGCCGGGAGGTTTACAACCTGCTGGACGAATGCGACACCCTGCTGCGCCCCGCCAACTTCCACCCCACCGCGCCCGGCAAGGGCGTTTGTGTCTACGACTGCCCCGGTCGCCCCCGGGTTGCTGTTATCAGCTTAACCGGCAGCTGCTACATGGACTTTTGCTACGCCAATCCCTTTGAAACGGCCGACCGCCTGCTGTGCCAGCTGGACGCACCGATTGTCTTGGTGGACTTTCACGCCGAGGCCACCAGCGAAAAGCTGTGCATGGGGTTCTATCTGGACGGACGGGTCTCGGCGGTGGTTGGCACCCACACCCACATTCAAACTGCCGATGAACGAATTTTGCCCGGCGGCACCGGCTACCTGACCGACCTTGGCATGTGCGGCAGCTTCCATTCGGTGCTTGGGGTAAAGCCGCAGCTGGCGATGGCTCGCTTTTTAACCGCACTGCCCACCCGGTTTGAAAACGACCCCGGCCCTTGCCGGTTAAGCGGCGTACTGCTGGACATTGACGACGCTACCGGTAAAACAAATGAGATAATAAGGATTAATGCGGAATGATGCAAACACACCATACGTTAAAACGTACCCTAGCGCTGGTGCTGGCCGTGGGGCTACTGTCCGGCTGCATGACCGGCGGACAAAGCAGCTCCCCCGACAGTACCCCGCCCATCCGCCCGTCGCCTGCCGCTGCCGTCCCCCCCACCACCGCCCGCCTGCCGTGGCTGTCCAGCGACACGCTGAATCAGTTTACCTGCAAAACCCTGCAAAACTACTATTTGGCCGGGCTGCTCTGCGACCCGCTGGTGGCGCTGGACAAGGACAACAAGCCGGTCACACGGTTGGCGCTGGCTGTTTCGGTCAGCAACACCGGCGCAAGCTATGTCATTACCCTGCGCAGCGACGCAGTTTGCAGCGATGGCAGTCCCCTGACCGCCGATGACCTGCTCTATTCGCTGGAGCTGGCGCGCAAGTCGCCCCGCTTTGCACCCGGACTGGCCGGTGTCACACAGGCTGTTGCCCAAAATGACACCACCGTGGTCATTACGCTGGAAAAGCCTGATTTACTGTTCGAGCGAAGCCTTGTATTCCCGGTGGTTAAGGTGGATACCGGCGAGGAGGCGATTCCCACCGGCGTGGGGCGGTTTCGGGCGAACCTGAGCGCCAACAGGCTGGAACGCAACGAAAGCTACTACCAGCCGGTGAAAAATATGGAGCAGCTTTTTCTGGTGGAGACCGATTCGCTAGAGGCGCAAAGCTATAGCTTAATGGAGGGCACCATTGACTTAATGTTTTCCGACCTGCAAAACGAGCTGAGCCTTGGTCTGGGTGCAAGCTACCGCCAGATTCCCCTGAGCAATCTGGTCTATCTGGGCGTGAACACCAACCTACTGGGAACCGATGTACGGCTGCGGCAGGCACTCAGCGGGTTAATCCGGCGGGAGGAGCTGGCGCGCCGCGCCTATTCCGGGTTCGCCGCGGTTACCTCGCTGCCCATTAGCCCGCTGTCGGCGGCAACGGCGCTGTCGGCGGCCGACCTTGAGGTAAATGTAAAACGACAGTCCGACGTGCTGGAGGCCGTGGGCTGGAAGGCAGACGAAGCTGGCATTCGTCACCGGGCGGCAAGCCCCACCCAAAGGCAAACTCCCCCCGTAGCACCCGAACCGCCAAGCGTTCCCCCGGTCCCCGGCCAAAAGAACCTTGCCGCGCTGCCGCTGGACGGGTTGGAGCTACTGGTAAACACCGAAAGCGCCGAACGCAGCACCGCCGCCGACATGGTTGCCGCCATGCTGCGGGAGGCCGGTCTGCCGGTGACAGTAACCGCACTGCCCTTCGCCCAGTATCAGGCGCGTTTGACCGCCGGGGAGTACCAGCTCTGCCTTGCGGAGCAGCGAATGCCCTATAATATGGATATTTCCCGGCTGGTGCTGCCGGAGTACTCCCCCATACCGGGAGTCCCCCTGATTCCGGCACTGACCACGCGCTTTGACAGCACCCGGGCGGGTCGCACCGAACAAGCCGCCTTGGAAACGCTGCTGCGGGAACAGCTGCCGGTCATCCCACTGCTGTTCCGAAGGGGTATTCTTTGCTTTTCGCGAGATTTTTCCGTAAATATCGTTGCAACTGAGCAGGATATCTTCTATAATATAAACGAATGGTAAAACTATCTCTATCTAAGGAGGAAAGAAACTATGATTGGTTTTGAAAACACTTTGGGCTCTGTTGAGATTTCACAGGAATATTTCGCCAATCTGGTGGGTCGAGCCGCCTCGGAATGCTTTGGCGTTTCGGGAATGATTAGCTCGCCTTATCAGGGGATTAAGTCTATGATTAGCAGCAAGGAAAGCCCCGACCGCGGTGTGCGGGTGCGCACCGATGGCGGCAAGCTGGTCATTGAGCTGCACATTGCCGTTACCTATGGTGTGAATATTTCCGCTATTGTCAAAAGCATTGTGCACAAGGTGCGCTACACTGTGGAACAAAGCACCGGCTTCCATGTGGCCAAGGTCAATGTTTACGTTGACTCGATGACTGCACAATAATTGATCCCCGAAAGGAGCGAGCTTATATTGATTAGCGGAAAAGAGCTGCGTGATGCCATCATCTCGGCAGCAAACAACATTTACAACCAGCGTCAGCGTGTGGATTCGCTGAACGTTTTCCCGGTTCCGGATGGCGATACCGGCACAAACATGAGCATGACCATGAACGCGGCTCGTCAAGAGCTGCTAACCCTGCCCGACAGCGCAAGTATTTACGAAGTGGCGCATACTGCCTCCTCGGCACTGCTACGCGGGGCGCGGGGCAACTCCGGGGTCATTACCTCGCTGTTGTTTCGGGGCTTTTCCAAAGGCCTCCATGAAAAAACAACTGCCTCCGCTGCCGACATGGCTGCGGCACTAAGTATTGGTGTCGCCTCTGCGTACAAGGCTGTCATGAAACCCACCGAGGGCACCATGCTGACGGTTGCCAGAGTTTCCGCCGAGGAGGTGCAAAAGCTTAATTTGCTGACCATGCCGGCGGCGGCCATGTGGAATACCATGCTGGGCTTTGCGGAGGATACTCTGCAAAAAACCCCGGAAATGCTGCCGGTGTTAAAAAAGGCAGGTGTGGTGGACGCGGGCGGCGACGGACTGGTCTGCATTTACAAGGGGATGCAGT
>JAVVRO010000131.1:0-5285 GCA_036654695.1 Angelakisella sp.
AGATTTGGTTTGCAGCGGTCAATGAGCTTTAGCCCGGAGTCTCCGTCGGCAGCTTCGCCGACCAGCCTGCAACCCAAGTCTTCCCAATCGGTAGTCAGCACCAGCCCTTGCCGCAGAATCAACTCGTCCTCGACGATGATACAGTCTATCATTTCTTCACATCCTATCTGTTCTCCTGCTCGAGAATATCCTTGTAGGGTAGCGTAATGGTCATTTCACTGCCTACATGAAGCACACTTTTTATTTGCAGCCCGTAGGGTTCACCGTAATACAGCTTAATGCGACGGTTGACATTGCGCAGTCCAACATGCTGCGAGGAATCCGGCTCGCTGAGCGAGGCAATCAGGGAGCTGAGCTTGTCGGTGTCCATTCCCACGCCATCATCCTGTACCTGAAACTGCAACAGCTCCTCCTGCAATTGACCGGAGATACGCAGCGTCCCGTTACCGGTTTTGGCCTCCAGCCCATGGAGCATAGCATTTTCCACAAGGGGCTGCAACAAAAAGTTAGGGATAAGACAGTCCAACACGGCGTTGTCGATTGCAACGATGATGTTAAATTTATTCGGAAAGCGAATCTGTTGCAGCGCGATATAGGACTGCAAATTTTTCATTACCTCGCCCACGGTCAAAAACTCGTTGGAAAGGCTCATGCCGCTTTTCAGCAGAAGGCACAGGTGTCGCACCATGTCGTAAATTTGCTTGTCGTGGTGCAGCTTGGCCAGCCACTTTACCGAGTCCAAGGTGTTACATAAAAAATGAGGGTTAATCTGCGCTTGTAGGTTTTTTAGCTCAGCGACCCGCAGGCTTTCCTGCTTTTCCCGATCCTTTTGAAACAAATCTTTAATTTTTTCACACATGACATTGAACTGGGCAGCCAGATAGCCAAACTCATCCTCCTGGGGGAGGAGCACCCTTTGGTCAAAGTTACCTTCCTCGATGCCGTGCATACTGGTTACAATCGTTTGCAGCGGTTGCGTAATGCGCTTGGTGACCAGCAGGGAGATAACCGCAAAGAACGCCAGCGAGGTTAGCGCCATAATCAGCAAAATGGAGGAAACGACGGAAAAGCGGCCTAGAAGCAGGTCAATGTTAATACTGCCTAGCAGCACTAGGTTGTATTTTTCTGACGGGAAAAAGGGAATCAGCAGATGATAATCGTCCACTGGCTCAACAACATAACCGGCCTTTTTCGTCAGCTCACGACCCTTCCACGAAATAAACTGTGCATAACTGGGCAGGGCGGCATCGTTGAACAGCGCATAGTTAAATTTACTCATCAAGGTAAAATTGATGGGTAGCAGCTGGTGGCTGCCTATTAGCTCATTGCGAATGACCTCCAAGGGGATGTCCATAGCCACATACCCCAGAATGCTGCCCTGCGCACGGATGGCGCGCATGACCGTGACCGCCATGACGGTATGGCGGCTGTTGGTGTACAGGGAGGGCTTTACAATGGTTTCCTGACTATGGTTGGCAGAATAGAATGCGCCCCAGTCGCTGTTGGCCGGAAGGTCGTAGATGGAAGGCAAATCCCGTAGCGAAAGCGCTGCCTTGGAACCGCTGTGCAGCAGGTGAATATCGCTGGTGCTGTGGAAGGTTTGCAAAACTTGATACATGTTCTGAAAAATCTCTGCGACCAGTCCCTCGGTCAGCTGCGGTTGGTCGTCGCTGTATTCGCTGAGCAGCCGGTTGAGCTGGGGGTTTTCGCTCAGGCGGTCTACCGCCTCCACATAGCGGTCAATTAGCCGGTCAATGGAATACATCCCATTCTTTACTACCTTTGTAGATTCGCTCACCAAGTGCTGCTGTAAAATTCTGTCCACTGCAAGACCCGAAAAAACCGCAACGAAAAGGGAGGGCAGCAGACTCATAATAAGAAGAACAGCTAGAAGTTTGTTTGAAAATCGCTTATTCTTGTAGTGCATGTTTTGTTTCCCTCCACTGAAATCTTGCTGCGGTACTGTTATATTCTCTAAATATTGCATAGATATTTTCTTTTGTCAATCGGCCAGTCAACAAAAAAATCAGCGCAAATGACTCCGAAATTCCCATGGAACGTGCAGCTTTCCCTGTGGGAAAAAGAAATATCCACCGACTAGGCGGCGGATATTCTCAAAGTATTTTCCTAATTTATGGGGGGGAAGCGGTTACAGCAGCTGCAATAATCCACCGGGGCTTTGAATGCTGTGGTAGCGGCTGTCCAGCGGGGAGTCCGCATGGGTTGCAGCCTGTACGCCTTGTATGCCATGCCGCGCGGCACCGTCCAAATTCCTTGACAGGTCGTCAATGAATACCGTTTGCTGGGGCGGCAGCCCCATGGCAGCCAGCGCGTGTGTGTACAGCTTGGCATCGGGCTTGACTGCGCCCACGGCAAAGCTGTAGGTTACACAGTCAAAGTATTCGCCTAGCCCGGTATTCGCCAGATAGGCGAGGACAGAAGGGTCGGTGTCCGAGATAATGCCCAGCTTGTACTGCCCGCGCAGTGCCTGTAAGGTCGCGATGGTGTCGGGGAATAGAATGTAGTTGTGCTTTGTGTTGTATACCCGGTCGTTTGCCATCTCTATAACGGCGGTGGGGGTTACGCTCAGCTCCGGCAGCAGCCGGGCAAAGGTGCTGTAAAATTCGACGTTGCGCTCCAGCTCCTCCGCTTCGGTCAGGTACACCACATCGTTGCGAAAAGTACCCAGAGCCGCTTGATAGGCAGCGGTCAGCCGCTCCCTTGGCAGCTCCTTCAGCGCCTGCTGGTCAAGTAGCTCCATGACCTTGTGAGTCAGCATCCAGTCACCGCTGGCCGGGTAGAGCAGTGTCCAACCCAAATCAAAAAAGATTCCCTTTACGGGTGCTTGTAATACCATCTGCATACCTCCTGTTTTTTTAAAGTATAGCACATCTTTTAATCTTTGCAAAGTAGTCAATATATTACCCTACTCTTTTGCGGAAACGTGATATAATGAGTAGGAATATAAGGAAAAAAAGGGGGAATCCGCTTGTACCAATTACGCTGGGTCAGCGATAACCTGAAAGGGAAACGAACGCTTTTCTTTTCTGCCATGTTTATGGCGTTTTTTTCGTCCCTGCTCTACATTGCCTTCCCGTTCATTTCCAGCGTCATTACCGACCAGGTGCTCATAGGCATTACACAGCCAGATGGAACGGTACTCCATAACCTCGCTATTTTGCCGGTGATGCTCATTATGCTGGTATCCACGCAGCTGCTGCGCTCCTGCGACCGGTATGCCATGGTACTTGCACTGGAAAATGTGTCGCAGAACCTGATTCAAAAGCTGCGGCTTGAAATTTTTAAAAACCTGTCGGAGCAGGACCCCATGTTCTACGACGAATACCGCACCGGCGACCTGATGACCCGGCTTACCGGCGATATGGACATGGTGCGCCATACCGTGGCGTGGATTTCCTATAACATTGTCGAGAGTTTTTCCTTGTTCGTCATGGCAATCATCTACTTTTTTACCATCAACGCCAAGCTGACGCTGATTTTGCTGGCCATGACGCCGCTGATTATGCTGTCGACTTACTTTTATTCCAAGACGGTGCATCCGCTGTATGCCCAGCTGCGGGAAAAGCTATCTGGGCTTAACAGCATTGCGCAGGAAAACATTTCCGGCAACAAGGTGGTGCGCGCCTTTACCCGGGAGGAATACGAGTGTGAGCGCTTTAACCAGTCCAACGATGATTACCGACAGGCCAACCTTAAGGCCACCTTCCACTGGCTAAAATTCTACCCCTTTGTGGACGGCTTTTCCCAGAGCCTGAATATCCTCATTATCCTGTGCGGCGGACTGTTCATCATCGGCGGCGAAATGACGCTGGGCGAGCTGATGGCATTTTCGCTGCTGTCTTGGGGAATTTCGGCGCCAATGCGCGATATGGGCTCCTACCTCAACGACCTGCAACGCTTTTTTGCCTCGGCCAGCAAGGTCATGGAGGTACATATGGTGAACTCCCGCATTGTTACCCCCAAGGACGGCCGGGTGCAGTACCCTATTGAGGGTAACATTGAGTTTAAAAATGTCAACTACCACTATGGCTACAGCAAGGCCTACGCCCTGCAAGACATTAACCTAAAGATAAACAGCGGCGAAACCATTGCCATTATGGGTTCCACCGGCAGCGGGAAAACAACGCTGATTAACGCCATTGTGCGCCTGCTGGATGTCACTAGCGGCAATGTGCTGGTGGACGGCACCGATGTGCGGGAATGGGACTTAACCTCGCTGCGCAAAAACATTGGCGTGGCTACGCAGGATGTGCTGCTTTACTCCAATACCGTCGATGCCAATATTGCCTACAGTGACCCGGAGATGTCCACCGAGGATGTTAAGTATTATGCAAATTTAGCGGCGGCGCAGTTCATTGAAAAGCTGCCCCAGGGGTATGATACTGTTATCGGCGAACGCGGCACCGGCCTTTCGGGGGGACAAAAGCAGCGCATTGCACTGGCGCGCGCGCTGGCGGCCAAGCCCTCCATCCTCATTCTGGACGACACCACCTCGGCGGTAGATATGGAGACCGAGCATTACATCCAGCAAAGTCTGCAAACCCTGCCCTACCGCTGCACCAAGATTATTATTGCCCAGCGCATTTCATCGGTGCGCCACGCTGACAAAATCATTATTATGTCGGACGGCCGGATTACCGAGTGCGGCAACCATGATGAGCTGGTGGCGCAGCACGGCTACTACTACGAGGTTTGCCGGTTGCAGGGCGCAGTAGAGGAGGTGGACAGCAATGGCAGCAAGAAATAAATTTGATGTTGACGAGGACTTACAGCGAAGCTTTAATTTCAGCATGCTAAAACGCAGCTTTGTCTATGTCCGGCGGGAAAGCAAACGCTTCCTCATTGCCATTTCTTTGCAGATTATCTCTATTTTGCTGGCCTTGTGTGAGCCGGTGCTAACGGCCAAGATGCTGGATGTCTCCATTCCCAACGGTGACATTAAGGGGCTGGTGCTCAACGTGGCACTGCTGGTTGCCTGCATTGGGCTAAACATTACGCTGGTTACCATTTTTTCCAAAATTATCAACGTGGTAGGGCAAAACATTATCTACGAAATCCGGCGCGACCTGTACGAGCACATGCAAAAGCTGTCGTTTACCTACTTCGACAGCCGCCCCCATGGCAAAATACTGGTCAGAATCATTAACTATGTAAACTCTGTTTCCAACATCCTTTCCAACGGCTTAATTCAGTCGTTTTTGCAGCTCATTAATCTGCTTTTCATTACGGTGTTTATGTTTGCCATGGATGCCCGGCTGTCGCTG
>JAVVRO010000132.1:0-5278 GCA_036654695.1 Angelakisella sp.
AGATTTCCAACAGCTCATTCACCCCCGCACCCGCAGGGGCATCGAGAGAGAACAAGGTAACGAGGACGGCAACGACCGGGTAAAGGGAACCCCTATTGTCCCAGCGGATAGTCTATGGCAGCGTTGGAGGAAAGCCGCTTGAGGCCGGGACATTTTCCCCTATGGGAAATAGGGGAAAATCAATCGGTGTTTCCTGTCGGAAACTGATGCGTCCAAAACCGGCTGTGCATGGGGCATATGTTCCAGCGTTCAGACTGTTTTGGACGCGGTTCCCCCCTGCATTGCCACACCAAAAAGTGCGGCAATGTAGAAAGGATTGGGCGATATGCCCCATGCGACGAGCTGCCCCGTTTCGCTTGCCAACGTATGCCATACCTTGCGCAATACACGCCCTGCGCTCCAATGGTGTGACACCTCCATAGCCAACAGGTCACCCTGTCGGCCGTGTAACCTCCAGAATAATTATTACAGGATATTCAAAGCCTTGCCAGCAGTGAAACGTTGGCCACTGCTGACAGTTCGGGATTTTCTCTTGCGTCGGCTCTCGAACAACCACCTGCCAGTTTATAGTGTGCTTGGCGCGTACCACTCTGCTATTAACTTGTAAATGGATACAGGAAAGCAAGCCGTTACAGGTTTGCTTTTAAAAACAAACCTGACAGCAAAAAAGGAATCATTTAATAAGACCGTCGCGACCTTGACTTTTTGCAAAATCGTCTCGCGCAGTTGGAAAATACGGTTTCTATGTATTTGGTTCAAAGCTGCCCCTTACAGCCTTGCAGCAACCGGCCAGCACGACCGGCTCCTGCGAGGCTGCAAGCCCCGCGTAAAACTACAGCAGTTCCGGTACGGCTAGGCGCACTTTAAGCGCCGCAAACTCCTGATTATTCATTGAACATAGTTTGTCAATGCAATCTGCGGTCGTGTCGGCCGACAGCTTGTCCGTAACATGTGGCAGCGCCAGCTGCAACGTACAAATTAAATTTGGCAAATTGGAGGTGTCATAGCAGCTCATCAGCGCCACTTCCTCCTGTGTAAAATGTTTCATAGCTAAAATCCTTTCATCTACTATAATCGCTGCCTTGGCTCTGCGTATGTTCTTGGGCCGACATAGTTGCCCTCTGCTCCGTAATTTGATTTACAGCATTTTGTAGGCGCTCCATTGCGGTTGACTTTTTTCTTTCCTCCGGTCTTTCCTCCGGTCTTTCCTCCTGTCTTTCCTCAATCGGATGGTTGCGTTCGGCGCAAATTCTCTTTGCTTCCTCCAGCCGCTCGTTTATTGTGCGCGTCGGGCATTGTTCATAATATTGCAAATCATGTGGATTCTTTTCTCCGTGTAGTTCGTACACGGTATCGTCTACCGCTTTCCTAACCTGTGCATCGTCAGTGAGAGTTTTAAACCGAAAGCCTGATGCGTTGCAGTCTGGTAATTCTTCCTTTATTGCGCCAATGTATTCCTTCACATCAGTAAAGCTAGTGGTTCCGTAAGGAAAAGAAATCGTGCCAATAACTGACGGCTCCCGCGCCATTATCCTATCTCTCTTGATAGATATTTCTACATCGTTGATGATGTCCTTGGCCACGGTCTGTATCGATGCCAAGCAGTTTTTCAGTACATTGCTGTCCTTGTCCTTGCTCCAGCGAGCTACATAGCCAAAAGAATACTGTGAGCTATCAATGCCAAGGTGCTGACAAACCACATATGCCACACTCTCGGCCTGAACCTCTGCCATCTGCCGGTCTGTTTCCATGCCATGCTTAAATTTAGCGTGGGCAATTTCGTGTATCAGCGCTGTGTCGGTCTGCTCCTCGCTCCTCCCCTCGCGTACTGTAATGCACTGCTCCTCCGGAAGGTATTAGCTGTCGGCGCCATTCTCTATCGGTTCAACGGCAATTGGACAGGGTGATGCCGCCAAAAGGCTATGAAACAGCATGTCATACTTCTTTACTGCTCCAGTTAACTGCGTCGCCAGCGTTGGCAGCTCTTTCCCGGTGGTCTGCGATATATCAAAGACATACGCTGGGCAAAACGCAGCCACCGTGATTTCCTTTTTCTGCGGCTCTGGCAACAAGGTGCCCCTCTCGTCTCTGGTCACCTCCAGCGTTTTTTTGTAAGGCGCTGGCGCTAGAATTTGCAAGCCATGTTCGCCCTTGTTGACACTGCGCCCTAGCGCTTTCCATGCGTTAAATCCGGCGACGCGGGTTGCATCCGGATTTTGCAGGAAAATTAATATGGAGTTTCGGAAGCTATATTGATGAAACTTCGCCATGGCGTTTAGATAGTTTTGATACTTTTCTCCGGCAAACAACTCCTGTACTCCGGCCTCCAGCTTTTGTGTCAACTCCTGAAGGTTTTTATTTGCATCGTTCATTCTACTGTAACCTCCTCCTGCGCCATTTCATCCGTACCTACTGTCGAAACGCCCTTTGCTTTCCCGCCAACAAAGAACACGTTGTCGGCCTGAATCTCCACAGCAGTGCGCTTCACTCCGGTTTTGTCCTCGTAGCTCTGGCTCTGAATGCTGCCGTCAATACCAATCGGGTCGCCCTTGTGAAAATACTTGCAGATAAACTCTGCCTGTTGCCGCCAAGCAACAACGTTTAGAAAGTCCGACTTTCTCTTGCCATCCTCCCCCTTGTATGGCCGGTCGGTTGCAATGCTGAAATTAATGACCGTCACACCGTCCGGGGTGCTCTTTCGCTCTGGGTTTGCGGTAAGCCGTCCTACCAAAATTGCTTTGTTGTACATGTTTTTACTCCCCTTTCTTATCTAACGGGTCGTCTGACCCGCCAAATCCAGTTTCATCATAAAGCAGCTTGCTGGCCATCCTCTCCAGCTCAGCTATCGGTTTTTTCAGTGCCTTTTTACGCAGCCAGTACCAAACGCCGCCCAAAGTGGTAGTACCAAGGCCTCCGACCGCTGCAACCGCCTTGGCCGCCGGTGAAACCGGTTCCGGCTCTGCATTGATGACAGGTTGCGATGGTTCCGGTGCCTCAGGGGTAGGCTCCAGCTGTGGCATCGGTTCCGGTTCAGGCATCGGTGTTGGGATGGCAATTTCCTGCGGTGGGCTTTCCTCCAGCGGCGGTGGTGGTGGTGGTGGATTCGGCGAAACAATCACCGGTACGGCGGTAATTGTTGTTTGCAATGGCAGCTCCAGCTGACGAGATAGGTTTCCTGCCGCGTCCTCGGCCTTGATGATGACCAGCTCCGTGCCATCTGGAATGCGGTAGACCAATTTGCCCTCGTCGATATCCTCACGCTGGTACTCTTGGTTGTTTACCAAAATGGCCGTTACACCCGATACCGCATCGGTTGCGCGTATGTTGACCAGTTTTCCATCCTGAATAGCCGTTACCTTGGGTGCCTCCCGGTCAAAGCATTCTACCAGCTCCGAAACCTCCTTGCTCTCGCCCTTGTCGTTTTCAACAGAAGCGTAAACAGTGGTGTTCGCGGTAATGTCAATGTACCGCTGTTCGGTAACATCTGACCATTCTCTGTCCTCGGCCGTGCGTACCAGCACTTTTGTAATACGGTTTTTATCCTCTGCTGCCAGCCGGATTCTTGCGCTGCGCCCCCTTGTCCATCCCGGATTGACAATTGACAGCTTAAGGGTGCTTTTACTGCTATCCAGCGGTACAGTTTTGTTGACCATCGGGGAACGGTCACCTGCCGCATTAACCGCCTGAATGTGCAGTACTGGTGTATCCTTGGGAACGCTGTAAATTACCGGATTCCCCTCAAATCGCTTTTCGTTGACGATAATTCCCGCAACGCTATCACCACCAGTGGCCGTCGCAGTAATCTGCGCGGTTGTGTTGTAATCGGTAAATGTGACATCGGTTACGGTCAAGGTAGCTACCACCTCGCTCCAACCGGGCACACGGCGAATCAGCACGGCAGAACGGTCGCCGTTATTGTCCTCTGCCTGCATTTTTAGGTGTGTCGTTCCTGCTGGAATGCTGTAAATTACCGGATTACCGGGCAGCAGCTCACCGTTGACACGAACACCACGAATGCCCTTATCGGCTGTGTCCATGGCCGTAATCTGTGCAGTGGTATTGTCCGAAGAAAAACGAACCCCAACAATGGAAAGTGCTGTCACTTCTTGGCTCCATCCGGGTACTCTTACCCTGTAAACCGCGGAGCGGTCACCGGCTTTATCTGCTGCCTGCAATTCCAAATATTGCGTTCCAGCGGTAACCATTATCGTGACCGGATTTCCGGGTTGCAGACGGCCATTGCAGTAGATTCCAGCTATCTTCTCGCCGTCACTTTTGGCGGTCACAACAGCTTTTTGGTTATCATCGATGAACTTCACCGGCAGGAGGGTAATCGTCTCCAGCACATCAAACCAGCCGGGTACGCGCTTTTTAACCTCCTCCGACCGATTCCCCGCCATGTCCTCCACCTGTATGCGGACATAGCGCGTTTTTTCCGGCATGTTCCACGACACGGTGGCACCACCAAACAAGGTTCCATTCAGATAAATCCCCTTTACGCCGCTTTCATAATCTCTGCCGCTTACCATGATGGTTTGATTGTCGCCGCTGTAGGCAATGCTGCCAATTGTCGGCAGTGTTTTATCTATCTGCAAAATTGAGAAATACATTGCAGCTGACACGTTTTCGGCGTAATCTCGCGCGAAAGCGAAGTAGATGCCGTTGGCTGTCAACGTGAATTTTGGGTCAGTCTGCCAGCTGGTTTCCGGCGGTGCGGCGCTACTGCTAATTGCGTATTCTTTCACTCCGCTGCCCTCGTCGGTGGCCGCTATCTCTATCACGCTGCAACTGCTCCATCCGGGTGCAACGTGAATGCGATTGACCACTGGTCTTTTAGTATCGGCATTAGTAACCTCGAACGCCTTGGCCGCCGACACGTTCCCGGCGCTGTCTCGCGCAAAAGCGTAGTAGCTGCCGTTGGCCGTCAGCGTGAAGCTGCTTCCGGTCTGCCAGCCGTTAGCCGGCGCGGTCATGCTGCTGGTCACTGCGTAGTCCTTGACCCCGCAGCCAGCATCGGTGGCGTTCACTGTGACGGTGCTGTCCTTGCCCCACGCCGCGGGAACCGTTACGCCGGTGACTACCGGGGCAACATCGTCTATCTTAGTGACTGCAAATGCCTTGGCCGCCGACACGTTCCCGGCGCTGTCTCGCGCGAAAGCGTAGTAGCTGCCGTTGGCCGTCAGCGTGAAGCTGCTGCTTGTCTGCCAGCTGTCTGCTGATGTAGGCGCGGTCATGCTGCTGGTCACTGCGTAGTCCTTGACCCCGCAGCCAGCATCGG
>JAVVRO010000133.1:0-5216 GCA_036654695.1 Angelakisella sp.
AGAAGCTGAATACTCCGCTGAATACTCCCGCGGCAATGCCGACCGTCGAGGACAGTAGGCCGCTCATGCCTTGTTGGATAAAGGTCATTGCCGTGGACAGCAGGCTGTTCCAGTCCAGTTGAAGCTGTGACAGACTGCCGAATAGCTCTGGATATTCCGCGGACATTTGCATTGCCCATTTGCTGGCCTGATCCAAGTAGCCCGGAATGCTGTTACCCAGCACCGTAATGCTGCGGGCAAGCTCCGGCACCACCAAAAACAGCACCACAAAGATAAGTCCCACAACCAGCGCAAGGGTAATTACCAAGCTGAGCATCCGTACAAAGGCGCGCCGCTTGCCCTGCTTTACTTTGGAAAACAGCAGTCGCTCCACCTGGGACATCGGCACATTAATCATAAAGGCCAGCACCAGCCCCAGTAGAAACGGAGAAAGCAGACCAAGTATCCCCGAAGCTACCTCGCCCAGCAGCTTTAGATTCTGCAGCGCCCAATAAAAGATAATGAGCAGCGCTACATATCCGGAAAAGACCTTAATTTCCTTTTTTCGCTGTTCCATGTCACATCCTCGTTTCTTTGTTTGTCACGAATTTTTGTGTAAAGGTAAATGCCATTACAGCTATTGCAGCATCATTCTAGCGCATTTGTAGATGTCCCCGCAGCCAAGAGTAATCACCAAATCGCCCTCGCTCGCATTTTTCATAACGTAGGCGGCAATCTCCTCGAAGGTTTCCAGACAAACGCAGTTTTCCAGCTTTTGCTGAATATCTGCGGAGCGCACCCCATAGGTGTTCACCTCGCGACTGCCCATAATGGGACTGAGCACCACACGGTCGGCAAGTGCCAGCGCCTGCCGGAACTGCTCCAACAGCAGGTAGGTTCTGGAAAAGGTAAAGGGCTGGAACACCGCCCACACCTTGTGAAAGCCCAGCTCACCCGCTGCGCGCAGGGTAGCCTCCAGCTCCGCGGGGTGGTGCGCATAGTCGTCGACAATGGTAATGCCGTTTTTCCGTCCCACCAGCTCGAACCGACGCCCTGCACCGCAAAAGGCAGCAAGGGAGGCGGCAATCTGTTCGCCGGAGACTCCTTCCAGCCACGCGCCAGCAGCGGCAGCCACAGCGTTTAGGATGTTATGCCGTCCGGGCAGATGCAGCGTAATCTTGGTCAGTGCTTCGCCATGGTGCATCAGGGTAAAGGTACGAGTAAACCCATCCTGCTGCACCAGCTCTGCGGGGTAAAAGTCCGCCTTCTCCTCCCAGCCAAAGCTATACTTTTGGCAGCTAACCGGTTCGACGGCGACTGCCGTGTTGTAGTCGTCCCGGTTGTACAGCACCCGGCTTGCGCTGGAGGCGAATTGCGTATAGGAGCGCATGGCATTGTCCATAGTGCCAAAGTACTCCATGTGGTCGTTGTCAATATTTAGGAGGATAGCCGTATCGGGGTAGGTCTGCAAAAAGTGATCTCGAAATTCGCAGGCTTCGTAGACAAACAGGTCGGTCTTCCCCGCTCGGCCGTAGCCGTTAATTACCTTTAGCTTCCCCCCGATGACCACCGATGGGTCGCGGCCTGCTTCCAACAAAATCTGGGTCAGCATCGAGGTTACCGTAGTTTTGCCATGGGTGCCTGATACACCCACAGCGTTACTGTACCGGCTGGAAATAGCGCCCAGCATCTGCGCACGCTCCCACAGGGGCAATCCCAAGCGCTGTGCTTCCATCAGCTCGGGGTTGGTGTCCATAATGGCGGCGGTGTAAACCACCATATCCGCCCCGGCAAGGTTTTGGGCGTTCTGTCCCAGCGTTACCACAATGCCCATGGAGCGTTCGGTGGCAACAATGTCGCTTTCGTTATTATCGCTGCCGCTAATTTGGTAGCCTTGGCTATGCAAAATTTGTACAATCGGGAACATGCCCGACCCGCCAATGCCGATAAAATGAATATGCCGAACGCCCTCTGGCAGTTTAATCTCGGTTTTGGCGCGTTTCGTTGTGTTTGGCAAGGCAAAACCCCTCTTTTCCCTGTTTTGTGTTCATTCCTATTATTATACCCCAAATAGGCTATTTTTGACAATAAAATGTTTGTGAATATTGCAATGTATTTTGCCCATACTTTTGCTGCAATCCAAGCTTGGCTATGACAATGAGAAAGGAACAGCTTCTATGAACATCACAGACATCAGAATTCGCAAACTTTACGAGGACACACGGCTGCGCGCGCTGGTATCGGTCACCATCGACGGGGATTTTACCGTACACGATATCAAGGTGATACAGGGGCCGGAGCGACTGTTTGCGGCAATGCCTAGCCGTAAAGATGAAAACGGCATGTTCCGCGACATTGCCCATCCCATTACCATTCCAGCAAGGCAGCAGTTGGAAAACGCCATTTTGGAGCGCTACCAGCAGCAGGTAGCCGAACAGGAAGTGCAAAGTCCGCATACTCCATTGTAACCCCCACTTTGCAGTATAAAACAGAGCTGTTAGCGATGTACCGTAAGGCACTTCTAACAGCTCTGTTTGCATACTATCGGTTACTCCTCCCACTTGTCGCAAAGGGAATTGAGCTGGTCGGAAAACTTGGCGATTTCCTTGTTAGGACGCTCGCGGTACCGCTGTGCCACAGCGGTAAGACGTGCCACGGCGGCAAGCAACCGAGCAAAAATGCTGTCCGCTTTTTTGGTAGCTTGCAGCTTGGCGCGGTAGGGCTCACCCGTAGACAGGCAAGCACCGGTAA
This sequence comes from Angelakisella sp., assembly GCA_036654695.1. GTDB lineage: Bacteria > Bacillota > Clostridia > Oscillospirales > Ruminococcaceae > Angelakisella. The sequence goes on from JAVVRO010000133.1 coordinate 2,731, forward strand.
GTAGGTCAAATTCTGACCGGAAGTTTGGCACTTCGGCTACCAATGAAAACTGTTCCCGCAGCAGCTGCGCAAAGCTCTCACTGACCTCGTATGCACCGTGGGATACAAACACCTTCTGGGGTGCGGGGTCAAAGGAACGAATCCATTTAATCAGCCCGGCTTGGTCGGCGTGTCCGCTCATACCCGACATCTTGGTAATCTCGGCGCGGACATCAATAATCTCACTGAATATCTTGACCGTTTTTGCGCCGTCCAGCAGCATCCGCCCCATGGTGCCTACACTTTGGTAGCCCACAAACAGAATGGTATTTTCATTTTTCCACAAATTGTGCTTCAGGTGGTGCTTAATACGTCCCGCATCGCACATGCCGCTGGCCGAAATAATCACCTTACAGGTCGTATCAAAGTTAATGGCCTTGGAATCCTCACTGGTGACCGAGGTTTTAAGCCCCGGAAAGCTGAGGGGGTTGACGCCACGGTTCACCAGTGCCATTGCTTCTTCATCAAAGCAAGCAGTGACATGGGTTTTAAATATCTGCGTGGCCTCCACTGCCAGCGGGCTGTCCACATAGACCGCAAACTCGGGATGGTGCTTTACCAGTCCCTCTTCTTTAATCTTACGGATAAAGTACAGCAGCTCCTGGGTACGCCCCACGGCAAAGGACGGAATGACCAGATTACCACCCCGTGCAAAGGTACGGTCGATAATCTCGGCCAGCTGTCCTACATGGTCTACCTCCAGTTTGTCGTGGTTGCGGTCGCCATAGGTAGACTCCATGACCACATAGTCGGCCTTGGTCAGGTAGCTGGGGTCCTTGAGAATGGGTTGATGCAGGTTGCCAATATCGCCGGAAAAAGCGATGACCCGCCGCTGTCCCTCCTCGGTAATCGTAATCTCAATGCTGGCAGAACCCAGCAGATGACCCACATCCACAAAGCGCGCCGTAATGCCCGGGGTTACCATAACAGTTTCTTCGTAGTCGCAGGGAGCAAGCATGGACAAAATACCCTCGGCGTCAGCGGTAGTGTACAGTGGTTCTATGGGGTCGCGCCCGGCACGTTCCCCCTTGCGGTTTTTCCATTCGGCTTCAAACTCCTGAATGTGTGCCGAGTCGCGCAGCATAATGCCACAGAGGTCGGCAGTTGCCTTGGTGCAGATGAGCTGCCCGTGAAAACCGTACTTGTACAGCAGCGGCAACCGTCCGCTATGGTCAATGTGGGAGTGGGTCAGCAGTACATAGTCTACTTCCCCCGGGACAAACGGCAAGGTTTGGTTGTCGCTTTCATCCTCCCCCTGCTGCATTCCGCAGTCAATCAGCAGCTTTTTGCCGCAGGCGGTCAGGCAGTAGCAGCTGCCGGTCACCTCATGTGCCGCGCCCAAAAAAGAAAGTACCATACCGTTTCCTCCTTTTATGTTTAGCCCTTGTTCTTGGTCCATTCCAGATAGTCATCAAAGCTGGTAATACGGTCATAGACTGTATCCCCCAACTCAATCACACGGTTGGCAATCGTCTGAATAAATTCGTGGTCGTGGGAGGTAAATAGCAGATTGCCTGTAAAATCGGTCAGGCCACTGTTGACCGCAGTAATTGACTCCAAGTCAAGGTGGTTGGTGGGCTGATCCAGCAGCAGAACATTGGCCTTGGTCAGCATCATGCGGGAGAGCATACAGCGCACCTTTTCGCCACCGGAAAGCACCTTTACCGGCTTGTAAACATCCTCGCCGGAGAAGAGCATCCGTCCCAGAAAGCCCCGCATATAGGTTTCGCTTTCGTCGTCGGAATACTGCCCAAACCACTGCACCATGGTCAGGTTGCAGTCGTCAAAGTAGGCGGAGTTATCCTTTGGAAAATAGCTTTGTGTGGTGGTTGTGCCCCACTTGAAGCTACCGGAATCCGGCTCAATTTCCTCCATTAAAATGCGAAACAGCGTTGTAGCGGCAAGCTCGCTGCCGGTAAAGACAATTTTATCGCCCTTGTTGACGCGGAAGCACAGGTTGTCCAGCACCTTGATACCGTCAACGGTTTTGCTTAATCCATCGACCGTCAAAATCTCCTTGCCGGGCTCGCGCTCCGGGTGGAATGCCACATAGGGATAGCGCCGGGAGGACGCGGGCATCTCCTCCACCGTCAGCTTATCAATGAGCTTGCGGCGGCTGGTAGCCTGCTTGGACTTGGACTTGTTGGCGGAAAACCGCGCAATAAAGGCCTGCAAGTCTTTCACCTTGTCCTCGCGCTTTTTGTTTTGATCCTTTAGCATGCGCTGCATCAGCTGGCTGGATTCATACCAGAAGTCATAGTTGCCCACATACAGCTTAACCTGATTGTAGTCAATATCCACCGTGTGGGTACAGATGGCATTGAGGAAGTGGCGGTCATGGGACACCACAATGAGGATGCCGGGAAAGTCCAGCAAAAAGTTTTCCAGCCAGTCCACCGACGCAAAGTCGAGGTTGTTGGTCGGTTCGTCCATTAGCAATATCTGCG
>JAVVRO010000134.1:0-5210 GCA_036654695.1 Angelakisella sp.
TACATAGACCCTGTGCCGGACAACAACATTATTTTGACAAAAACGGTGGCACTGTCCATGGGCAAACCAAAGAAATTTGAATATAGCCGAAACAAGAATGTTTTGGTTTTAGGCGGTTCCGGCAGCGGGAAAACATGGTCTTATGTGCTACCGAATTTACTTCAATGTCACAGCAGCTATGTGGTGACCGACCCCAAAGGCACAGTGCTGGAAAACTGCGGCACGGCACTAACGCAAAACGGTTATATCATTCGTGTACTCAACCTGAACGGCAGCCGGGGTATCGCACAATCTCAAAAATATAACCCATTTGCGTACATCCAGTCCGACGCAGATATTTTGAAATTTGTGGAAACGTTGGTGACTAACACCACCGGAGAGGGCAGCCGAGACGATGACTTTTTTGTAAAAGCAGAGCGGATGTACTACTGCGCACTGATTGGCTACATCATGAGCGAGGGAACGCCGGACGAGCGGAACATGCGAACGCTACTTACCCTGCTGAACCATTCTAAAGCCAGCGAGCAAGACGAGGGCTTTGAAAGTCCCATTGACCTGATGTTTGAAGCGCTGGAACAAGAAAAGCCGGATAGCTTTGCGGTACGTCAGTATAAAAAGTACAAGCTGGCAGCAGGCAAAACCGCAAAGTCCATTTTGGTTAGCTGCGGGGCACGGTTATCTCCCTTTGACATTGAGGCCGTGCTAGAGATGATGGACTACGACGAGCTGGCGCTGGACAAGTTGGGTGACCGGAAAACCGCACTTTTTGTCATTACCAGCGACACAGACAAGACGTTCAACTTCATTGCAGCCATCCTTTACTCCCAGATGTTCAATCTGCTGTGCGACAAAGCCCTGTATGATTATGGTGGTAAATTGCCGGTGCATGTGCGCTGTATTCTGGACGAGTTTGCAAATATCGGTCGTATCCCACACTTCGAGGAAATTATTGCGGTTATCCGCAGTCGGGAAATTTCGGCCAGCATCATTTTGCAGTCCAAGGCGCAGCTGGCAAGTATTTACGATAAAAAAGCGGATATCATCATCGACAACTGCGATACGCTGCTGTTTTTGGGTGGAAAAGGAATCCAGAATTTAGAGGAAATCAGCAAGCTGCTGGGAAAAGAAACCATCGGGAAAAGTAGCGAAAGTCAGTCTCGCGGTAAGGAGAAAAGTAACGGTACCAACACGGATGGCATGGGGCGGGAGCTACTTACCCCCGATGAACTGGCCATGATGGAGCACGGCATGTGCATCTGCCAGATTAGCGGCGTGCGGCCGTTTTTAACCCCGAAGTACAACCTGAAAAAGCATCGCCGCTACTGGATGCTGGGCGAAGCGGAAACGAAAAACAGGTTTGTACCGGACTGGATTTTGAATTGCGCACCCCCACGGTCTGGCGAAACCTTTTTATGTGACCCGGAAAGCAAAGAAGTGCCGGAAGAAAAACAGACAGAACAAGTAACGGAAGGATGTATTTAGTATGGCGATTTTTACTGCGGCGATTGATTTGTTAAGAGGTATTGTTACCGTCATTGGCGGCGGCATGGCAATTTTGGGGCTGATACAGTTTTTTAGCGGCCAGAGCGATAATAACGCAGCGTCCAAGCAGAGCGGTGTCACGCTCCTAATTGCGGGTGCTGGCATTATCATGGTTGGGCAGATTCTGGTGCCAATGCTGGCGGTTATCCCATAAAAAAGGAAGTGAAGCAGCCATGAACTCATTACTCCAAGGAATTAACGATTGGATTAAAAATATACTGATAGACATGATTATGAGGAATCTTAGCGACATGATGGCCTTGGTTAATGCGCAGGGTGTTCGGCTGGGCACCGAGGTCGCCATGTCACCGTCGGTATGGAACAGCAGCATCTGGACAATGGTACAGTCGGTCGCAACTACAGTCATTGTCCCCATAGCCGGGCTAGTACTGGTGGGTGCAATGACGCTGGAAATCATTGGCTGGCTCAACGAAAGCAACCATATGCACTCCACCGGCGATGTCATGGCGCAGCTCTTTAAGCTCCTGCTTAAAATTGGGCTAGGCGCAATCTTGGTGAGCAAGGCAATGGACATTACCATGTTCATCTTTGACCTTTCCGCTTATGTCATTGCAAAATCGATGGGCATTGTCACCACCAATGCCGCTCAGCTGAGCGTGGGGCTGTCCGGGATGCGCGCTATCATGATGACCTCCGGGGTGGGCGAACTGCTGGGGCTGGCCTTTACCTCCCTTATTGGAAAAATTGGCATGATGGTGATTGGTATTGCCATACGTCTAGTGCTGGCCGGTCGAATGATTGAAATTTACATTTACTGTGCCTGTGGCTCTGCACCTTATGCCACGTTGACCAACAAGTCACTGAGCGGTATCGGCCAGAATTACATCAAAAACCTTTTGGCACTGGCGTTTCAAGGATTTTTCATGCTGCTGATGGTTGGCATCTATGTGGCGCTGATGCAAAGCACGATTAACTCAATTACCGCTGCTAATGTGGAGGGGATGATTACCGAGGTGCTGCTGATTTCGATTACGCTGGTTATGATGATTCTGCGCTCAAAGTCTATTGCCAAGTCAATCTTTAGCGCGCATTAAACAGGAAAAAGGAGGTTTTTTCATGCCTTATGTAACGGTACCCCGGGACTTGTCGAAAATTAAAAATAAGATTGCGCTGGGACTGACCAAGCGGCAGCTGCTGGCCATTATAGCAGCGGGAGGTATCAGCATTCCGCTCTACCTGCTGCTGATGCAGCCGCTGGGAGATTTGGCACTCTATGTGGCCATTCTTCCGGCAGTCCCCTGCTTCTTGTTTGGATTTTACCGTGGTTCGGATGGCCGCCCGCTGGAGCAGGTGCTGGGAAACTATATCAAGGTACGTTACCGCCTACCCCGGGTGCGGCCTTACCAAATACAAAACATTTATGCAAGTTTAGCTGTAATGCAGCAGATACAGGAGGTGGAACAGGAATATGAAATCAAAAAACACCGACATAACGGTGACCGGAAGCAGCAAGATTAAACGCATCGACCCCTATGCAAAGCTGCCCCGAGCAGAACGAAAGCGGATTGCGCGGCTAGTGAAGTATGCGAAGCTGCGGGGGATGATTCCCCGCAGCGCCCAACACACCATCGCCTATGACGAGCTGTGCCGGAGTGGGCTACTGCGCAGGGAGAATAGCTACAACCGTATGGTGGAGTTTGGGGACATCAATTACCGGTTGGCAGCCAACGAGGAGAAAGAGCGAATTTTTGGCAGCTGGAGCAAGCTACTTAATTCCTTTGACCCCTCGCTGACCATACAGCTATCATTTGTAAATCAGCGCATTGACCTAGAACAGCTGGAGGAACAAATTGCCCTGCCAGCGCTGGGGGACGGCTTGGATGAGCTGCGCGAAGAATACACGCAGCTGCTCCGCGGAAAGCTGCAAAAAGGGAACAACGGCTTGACGAAGCGGAAGTTTATTACCTTTGGGCTTTGCTCCGACAGCCGCGAGGCCGCCGAGCGTAAGCTGGAGCGGGTGGAAACTGAGCTGCTGAACAGTTTGCATCAGCTGGAGGTCAACGCGCAGCGTCGAAACGGTTACCAGCGGATGGAGCTGCTGCATGACCTGTACAATATCGGCACCGAAAAAAAGCTGAACTTTAACTGGAGCCTGATTGCACAAACCGGGCTTACCACCAAGGATTTTATTGCGCCCAACAGCTTTGATTTTCGGGAAAGGAGCAGCTTTGACCTTGGGTGTCGCTTGGGGCGGGTATCCTATCTGCAAATTTCGGCCAACGAGCTTCCCGATGAGCTGCTGTCCGAGCTGCTGGATACCGACTGCGAGCAGGTGATAACGCTGCACATCCAGCCGGTTGACCGGTCAAAGGCGCTAAAGCAAATCAAGGGACTGCTTTCTGATGTTCAAAAAATGACGATTGAGGAGCAAATGAAAGCCGCGCGTCAGGGCTATGATATGGACATCCTGCCGCCCGACCTTGTGGACAGCAAAGAAGAAGCAACGGATTTATTGGAAAATCTGCAAAATCGGGACGAGCGCATGTTTCTGGTCACCTTTTTGCTGCTGCACTTTGCCGAAAACGAGGAGGAGCTGACCAACCGTTGTTTTGTGGCAAACCAGATTTGCCAAAAACATAGCTGCGAGCTGCTGCCCCTCGACTGGCAGCAGGAGGCCGGGCTTATGGCCTCCTCTCCCATCGGGGTGAATCCGGTGCAGCTGAACCGGATGCTGACGACTTCCAATACTGCAATATTTATTCCGTTCCAGACACAGGAGCTGTTCATGCCGGGCGGGATTTGCTATGGTTGCAACGCCATTTCCGGAAACATCATCATCATTGACCGAAAACAAGCGCAAAACTGTGGCGGGGTGTTTCTAGGAAAGAGTGGCAGCGGAAAAAGCTTTGCCGTCAAGTGCGAGCTGTTCATGGCGTTTTTCTTACATAGCGATGACATCCTGATTAACGACCCGGAACGCGAGTACACCGCGCTGGTGCAGGCGCTGGGTGGACAGGTTATCCGCATTGCAGCCGACAGTAGCCAGCACATCAATCCCATGGACATTAACCAAAATGCACAAAACGAGGAGGACAAGGACTACGACCCGGTACGCCAAAAGAGCGATTTTATCCTGTCCTTTTGCGAACAGGTAATCGGTGGCCGCAGTGGGCTGGAGCCGCTGGAAATTTCGGTGATTGACCGCTGTGTGCAGCGCATTTACGCCGACTATTTGAAAGACCCGCGGCCAGAGCGGATGCCAACGCTGGGCGACCTTTACCACTCTCTGCTGGAGCAGCCGGAAAGCGAAGCGGTGCGCATTGCAACCGGGCTAGAGCTTTACGTTACAGGAAGTCTCAATATTTTTAACCATCGCACCAACGTGGACATCACAAACCGTATTGTCTGCTTTGACACAAAGGACCTTGGGCATCACCTCAAAAAACTGGGCATGCTGGTGGTGCAAGACCAAATCTGGGAGCGCGTTACTGTGAACCGGGCACAAGGAAAATATACCCGGTATTACGCGGATGAATTTCACCTGCTGCTGCGGGAGCGGGAGACCGCGGCGGCAACGGTGGAGATGTGGAAGCGCTTCCGAAAGTGGGGTGGAATGCCGACGGCCATTACCCAAAATGTCAGCGACTTTATGGCCTCGCAGGAGCTGGAGGGGATTCTAAAAAACAGCGAGTTTTTCTACCTGCTAG